>NZ_MNQF01000062.1:0-220711 GCF_001915285.1 Alistipes sp. 56_sp_Nov_56_25 | reverse complement strand
CACCGAATACGAACAGACCGCCACGCTCCAGGCGCAGAAGAGCGCCGAACTGAACCGCACCGAGGCCGAGCTGAAGAGTGTGAAGGGCGAGCTGAAGGGAGCCAGGTTAAAAAACGCCGCGGCGGAGGTCGGGTCGAATATCGTCGAGGGGATCGGGGCGATGATCGGCACCTCGCGTATCAAGCGGCAACAGCAGGAGATCGACCGTCTCAACGCGGAGAACGCCGCCCTGCACGAACAGATCGGGACGCTGAACCGCGCCAACCGCGAGGAGAAGGTCCGGCATGAGCAGGCTGAACAGCAACTGCAGGCGAAGCTCGACCGCATCGAACACTGGCTGCCCGACACGCAGACCCTTATCAACTGGGGCGAATACTGCCGCGACATGGGAATCCCGGAGTCGGACGCCCGCGAGATTATCGCCATGAAGCCCATCTACGTCTCCGGTGAACTCCATGCCCGGGAGTATTCGCGACGCTTCGACGTCGCGAATACCGAAATCCGCCTGCAACGCGACCCGAACGGCCCCGGAGGCTTCCAGCTGCTCATCGACCGACAACCCGCACACGCCTGGTTCCGCCAACGGTATGTGGAGCTCATGACCCGCTTGGGCTACCCCGTCCGCCCCGAACGTCCCGTCATCCGGCGACACACCATCAAGCGGTAAATCGAGGACCGAATCTAACCCCCGGATGAAATAAATCCCGGGATTTTTCCTATCTTTGAATCCGTAAAACCAAGAAATAGAATAACGACAAGAGAAAAAGACAATATCAACATATAACTAATTGAGCTTTTAGCTCTTATTCTCGACTTTGCGAAATCTGGTAAATTTTTTGAAGTACACGAGAGTAAGCAGCGGAGGTTCACGTCCATGGGCGTGGACCGTTCGTGCTTATTTGTGTACATAGGTTTACCAGAGCCTGCAAAGTCAAATAAGCGACAACGAATGGTTTCACGCCTTCTTTATGTCGCTTAGCGGAGGGTCGGGGCGAAGCTTTCAAGCCTATGCCCTCCACCAAATCTCATACACCGCAAATCATCTCGCGTCAGCGCGTGGCCGACCACGGCGAGGTCTTCACCGCAGAGCGTGAGGTCAAGGCGATGTGCGACCTCGTGAAGAACGAGACCGAGCGCATCGAATCCCGTTTTCTCGAACCCGCCTGCGGACAGGGCGCTTTTCTGATCGAGATCCTGCGTCGCAAACTCGCCGTCGTGTCGTCCCGTTATGCCGCGACGCAATCCGAATGGGAACGCCATGCCGCGATTGCCGTATCGAGTCTCTACGGAATCGACATTCTGGCAGACAACGTGACGCTCTGCCGCAATCATCTCTACGATACGTTCCTGACGGCATACCAGACTCTCTTCCCGAGGACCATGAAGCCCGCCTGCTGCCGTGCGGTGCGCTATCTGCTTGCGACCAACATTCTTTGGGGTGATGCCCTGACCCTCCAAACCCCGGACGATTCGGCGCGGCCGATTGTCTTTGCCGAGTGGTCGGACATTGGCGGCGGGCGGTTCAAACGCCGCGATTTCATGCTGGCCAACCTGCTGCAAAGCCAGCCGATGGAGGGCCCCAACCTCTTCTCCGACCTCGGAGATGCCGCCTTTATCCCGACCCCCGTAGCCGAATATCCACTTGTCCACTACCTCAAACTCGGAGCCGATGAAGAACTATAACCCCGATGTGCTGACCTGCCTGGCCAATCTGAGCAACGACGAGGTGTTCACCCCTCCGGTCGTTGTCAACCGCATGCTCGATCTACTGCCTGCGGAGTTGTGGCGCAATCCCGATGCGCGGTTCCTTGACCCCGTAAGCAAAACGGGAGTCTTCCTGCGCGAGATTGCCAAACGGTTAATGGTGGGGTTGTGCGAGCGGATTCCCGATCGGCAGCAGCGAGCCGACCACATCTTCACCCGACAGTTGTTCGGCTTGGCCATTACCGAACTGACGGCCCTTCTGTCGCGCCGTTCGGTCTATTGCAGCAAACAGGCGAACGGGCCCTATTCTGTTTGCACGGCCTTTCACGATGCGGATGGAAATATCCGCTTCCGGTCTACGGAACACACCTGGCAGAACGGCCGATGCCGCTATTGCGGGGCGAGCCGGGAGGTATACGACCGAGACGACACGCTTGAAAGCCACGCCTACGAATTTATCCACACCGAGAATCCCGAAACCATATTCTCCGATATGAAATTCGATGTCATTATAGGCAACCCGCCGTATCAGTTGAGCGATGGCGGAAACGGTGCCAGCGCAAGTCCGCTTTATCACAGGTTCGTTCGGCAGGCGCAGAAACTCAAACCTCGTTATTTGACCATGATTATCCCCTCCCGGTGGTTCGGAGGCGGAAAAGGGCTGGACGACTTCCGCCGGGAGATGTTAAACGACAACCACATCCGGGTTCTCGTGGACTATGAAAATGCCTCCGACTGTTTCCCCGGGGTCGATATAGCCGGCGGAGTCTGTTATTTTCTGTGGGACCGGGATAACCCCGGGCTGTGCGATGTCGTCAACATCCGGAACAACGAAACGAGGCACTCCGTCCGTGCGCTGAACGAGTTCGACACCTTCATCCGTCACGACCGGGCTGCATCCATTGTCAGAAAAGTCTGCGCATTCGGAGAGCCCATGATGTCCAATATGGTATCGAGCAGTAAGCCATTTGGATTGCGTACATTTGTGCGGCCTCAGGAATCCGGAGACATTCTTCTGAGGTGGCAAAACGGAGAGGGGCCCTATCGCCGCGATGAGATTACCGTCGGCCGGGAGTTGATTGACAAATGGAAGGTAATCACCTCCTATGTCGGCTATGACCATGCCGGCAATCCGGGCAAGGATGGAAAACGTCGGGTCTTTTCCAAAATAGACATTCTTCCGCCGGGGACCATTTGCACGGAGACCTATCTGGTCGTGGGCAGCTTCGACACGGAGCAGGAGGCAACGAATCTGGTTGCCTATATGAGAACGCTGTTCTTTCGGTTTCTGGTTGCCCAGTGCATGTACTCGCACCACATTACCAAAGAGGCCTATCGGCTGGTTCCTATACAGGACTTTTCCCAGTCATGGACGGATGAAAAGCTCTATGCCAAATATGGGATCACCGACGAGGAGTTTTTATATATTAAAACAACGATTCGCACAATGTAATACGCAACTATTATTATCGTATTAATGTCAAATGAGGACATTTTTCATCCATATTACAATAAATACGATATATAAATTTGCATTTCTATTTATTGTGAGTTATATTTGCGTTGTTTAGTAACCATACAATAATATAACTTAACTATGAAAATATCAAAAATTACAATTGAAGGATTTGCTAACATTGATAAAGTAAGTCTGTCGCTGTCTAATATATGTGCGCTATTGGCCTATAATAATTTTGGGAAAAGTAATATTCTAGAGGCAATCTCTTTTGGCTTCAGGTATCTTATTGCAGAAGCTTCGGAAAAAAAGAATAGGATGAATCGCAGCTTAAATTATATTCCTATAAATAATGCGACTGCGGGTAAAGATTTTTTGTTTGAATTTGAGATTGAGTTTAACAATCAAGGAGTAAAAAGAATTGTTACATATGGCTATAGTTTCTCTTGGCCTCAAAAAAAACAAACCTCTTCCATTAAAGCCGAATACCTTAAGATTAAAAGTACAGAAGATTTAAAGCCCAAATCGTATATTCGTAGAAATGATAGCAGTTGCTTTTATTTATCTTCTGAAGCCGGACGTTGTTCTTCAAAATTAGATATCGATCCTAATCAACTGGCTTTAAACAAATTGAGCAATTATGACAATTTGTTCTATATTGGCATTCTAAAAGAAATATTAAATATAAAGATTGTCGAAACAAATGCATTAGCTGATCCCAAAACATTTTTTAGAACCATCGAGGTCATAAATGGACATACTTCCTTTACGGATGGGATAGATACTATTCCTGATTTTAGCACATGTGCGAATTTTATGTACAATCTGAAAAATTCAGATTCTCATAAATACAATTTATTACAAGATGCAATTAAACAGTTAATTCCTGACATAATAGACTTTGAACCAATCAAAGTAGATCTAAAGAAACAAGTTGCAAAATTTAAAGGGAATAAAGATATTCCATTTGATTTTCCGGAATACATATATGATATTAGAGTACAAGAAAAAAGCCTAAATCAGCAAATAACTATTGAAAAACTATCATCAGGAACAAAAAGAATATTTTATTTACTCTTGATGACGATAGCTGCTGCTCATAACAATGTTCCCTTAATGATGATTGAAGAACTTGAAAATTCAATTCATCCTTCTTTGTTTCAACGATTATTAATTACGATTAGGAGACTTGCTAACGATACTCAAATATTACTAACAAGTCATTCTCCGTATTTACTACAATATTTGAAGCCCGAAACTCTTTATATAGGCATTCCGAATGATGAAAATTTAGCAATATTCAAGAGAGTAAAGCATTCAAAAATTAATTCTTTATTAAAAGAAGCATCGTCGTACGATATGTCTTTAGGTGATTTTATTTTTGATATGCTTGCAGATATTCATGATCAATCTGATGATGTGGTCTCTAAATATTTTGAATAATGGCTGAACATATCATTTTATTCGTTGAGGGCGATACGGACGAAGTCCTATTTAAGAAGATAATTGCTCGTTATAAAGAATTAGCAAATTATGAGTCAAACATAATTTGTCATATTGACAACTTAAAAGGCGTCAGTAAATATACCTCAAAAGCTAAAGGGCGCCTTCGTAATTATTATTTAAAGCATATTCGAAAAAATAAAGGCTCCTTAAAATTTGTGTTTTGTAGTTATGATACAGATGTTTTCGAATTTCAAGCAAACCCTCCTATCAACTGGCCTAATTTAAAAAAAGAGATGCAAGGAATAGTTGGGAAAGGGAAAGTGATACAAATTCCGGTAAAGACTTGTATTGAAGATTGGTTATTATCAGACCTATCCGGTCTATGTAGATATCTAAAAATAAAAGATATACCTAAAAAACTAACAGGTAAAGATGCGTATATGAAAATAAGTAATCTATTCGAGAAAAAAGGAAAAGTATACTCAAAAGGGTACGATGCTGAAAATATTGTACAAAATATAAACATTGATATTATCCTAGATAAACAAAAGGAAGCTCTCAAACCATTAAGAGATCTTTTCATTAAAGACAATTAAGAGATGTTCTTTTTCCCCTCCCGCCCGGCAGCGCATCCGACCATCTATGCCTACGAAGATACCCACCCGCAATACCGTGGGCTGCTGAAGGTCGGATACACCTCCGTCGATGTGCAGCATCGCGTGGCACAGCAATATCCAACGCTGCGGCCCGGAGCGCGCCCCTACCGCATTGTCTTCGAGGAGTCGGCCATGCGTGGCGACGGCACCTCGTTTACCGACCACGAGGTACACCGCGTGCTGCGTCGAATGGGAGTGGAGAATCCCGAGGGAGAGTGGTTCCGTTGTACGGTTCGCGAGGTCCGGGCGGCGGTACGCTCCGTGCGGGAGCGGCGTGAAGCCGAATTCCAACGCACGGAGCATTTTGCCATGCGCCCCGAGCAGGAGGCTGCCGTGGAGAAGACCTGCGAATATTTCCGTGCCTGCCGTGCCGACAACAACCGCACGCCGCATTTCCTCTGGAACTGCAAGATGCGCTTCGGCAAGACCTTCGCAGCCTACCAGCTGGCACGCCGCATGGGGTGGAAACGGCTGCTGGTCCTGACCTTCAAACCCGCCGTGCAGAGTGCCTGGGAAGAGGATTTGCGCACGCATGTCGATTTCGAAGGGTGGCAGTTCCTGTCGCGCAATTCGGAACTGAACTACGAGACGGCCGACCACAACCGTCCGATCGTCTGCTTCGGGTCGTTTCAGGATTTTCTCGGACGCAGCAAGTCGGGCGGCATCAAGTTAAAGAACGAGTGGGTACATGCCATCAACTGGGATTGTGTGATTCTCGACGAATATCACTACGGTGCCTGGCGCGACCATGCCAAGGATCTCTTCGAGAACGAAGACCGCCGCGAACAGGCCTTTGCCGAAGGGGAAGGCCGCGACTGGTTTGACGAGGAGGCGATGCCCATCACCACGGGAGCCTATCTCTATCTGTCGGGAACACCGTTTCGGGCCATCAGTTCGGGAGAGTTCATCGAGGAGCAGGTTTACAACTGGACCTATTCGGACGAGCAACGCGCCAAGGCGTCGTGGAACGATGCCGACGGGCCAAACCCCTACGCCGCCCTGCCGCGCATGGTGATGATGACCTATCAACTGCCCGACGAATTGCGGCAGGTTGCCATCGACGGCGAGTTCGACGAATTCGACCTCAATCTCTTCTTTCGGGCCGAAGGTAACGGCGACGACGCCCGGTTCGTCTTCAAAAACGAGGTGCAGAAGTGGCTGGACCTGATTCGCGGCGCCTATGTCGAAAATATTGTTTCCGACTTGAAGCTGGGGCATTCACGGCCTCCGATGCCCTTCTCCCACGCCCCGCTGCTCTCGGTGTTGACACACACATTCTGGTTCCTGCCGTCGGTGGCGTCGTGTTATGCCATGCGGAATCTGCTTGCCGAGCGTCAGAACCGTTTCTATCAGGATTATCGGGTGGTGGTCGCTGCAGGAAGCAGTGCCGGAATCGGAGTCGATGCGCTGGCTCCCGTGCTGAAGGCCATGGGCAATCCGTTGGAGACGAAGACCATCACGCTATCGTGCGGCAAACTGACGACGGGTGTATCGGTGAAGCCCTGGTCGGGTATCTTCATGCTGCGCAACTCATCAAGCCCCGAAACCTACTTCCAGGCGGCCTTTCGCGTGCAGACGCCCTGGACGGTATGCAATGCCGACGGCGTTTCGCCCAACCGGGTGGATATTCTGAAACAGGAGTGTTACGTATTCGACTTTGCTCCCAACCGGGCATTGCGGCAAATTGCGGATTACAGCTGCCGGCTGAATGTCGAGGAGAATAATCCCGAACGCAAGGTCGAGGAGTTTATCTCGTTCCTTCCGGTGCTGGCCTACGACGGCAGTTCGATGAAGCAGATCGATGCCGCCGGGATTCTCGACATTGCCATGAGCGGAACGACGGCGACTCTGCTGGCCCGTCGCTGGGAGAGCGCCCTGCTGGTCAATGTCGACAATGCAACGCTGCGGCGATTGATGGGGAATGCCGAGGCAATGGCTGCGCTGACGCGCATCGAGGGATTTCGCAACCTGAATCAGGACATCGAGACAATCATCAACAAATCGGAGGCGGTCAAGAAGGCGCGAAAGGAGACCCCGGACGAGGCAATGACCCCGCAGAAGAAACGGGAACTGACCGAGGAGGAGAAGGAGTACAAGAGCCTGCGGAAGCAGATTCAGGAGAAACTGATCAAATTTGCTACGCGCGTACCGATATTCATGTACCTGACGGATTTCCGCGAGCGGAGCCTCTATGATGTCATCACGCAACTGGAACCCGGATTGTTCAAGAAAGTAACGGGGCTGTCGATCTCGGATTTCGAGCTGCTTGTGTCGCTCGACGTCTTCAATTCGGCGCTGATGAATGATGCTATCTATAAGTTCAAGCGTTACGAGGATGCTTCGCTAACCTATGTAGGCATTAATCGACATGCGAATAAAGCTATTGGACTATATAACACAGTCATATAACATAAAACGCTAAAAAGACTTTTTAGTTATATTCCTATCTTAACACTCAACAATAATGAACTTCAACATAATATAGCCATATACAAAAATATCTGCCATCTAATAAATAGATAACAGATATTCATGATTAATATTTTGTACAGAATTGAACTATTGCTCCCGTTTCTGCATGTTGGCCATCATACTGTGTAATACAGCTTGTGCATCAAGCATTGGCAACGGGTATTTTGCCAACGAGGTACCTGCAGTTTTAGCAACGATAATGCCTCGCATAGTTCCAATTGCAACATTAATAAAATGAGGCATTAATTCTTTAATCTCTATCTTATCTTTTTCAATCTTTACAACAGCGTCTATAGGATTTACATTAAACGTAAACGCATAGCGACATTCCAGAAGAGGCGTTTTCTCTACAGCATATTGCACACCAAAAATAAGAGTAATCATACTCTCCTCTTTATTTACCGAAATTGCGTGCGCAAAACCAATATTAGGTCCATTCGGTTCTGATTTTGCCAATAAAGCCTCATCCAAGTTTAACATAAACTTGACTTCAGAAACGGAAACCAAACGAACCTGTATTTTATTATCTTGTCTCATATTCTAGTTTATCATATCATTATTCGCTGTGCAGAACGAAAAATTATTCCACAATACTGGAGTATAATCTGAATTATCTCGTATGGAAATCGATTTTGATCTATTAGATATATTAGTCTTCGGAGATGAATCTATCAAATTAATAAAAACATATTCATTGTTAGTTTTATGCTCCCCGGCAACTTCAATAATAGGTTCTTCTAAGACAGCTGAGATCTTCGCAATAGTTCTTAAGGTAAAATTATGAGCACCTTTTAACCATTTTGATATCTCAGATTCTTTTTTACCTATCATAGCAGCAAAATCCTTCTGTGATATTTTTCTATCAGATAATATCTTATCTATCTTATTGGCAATATCAAAAGACAGATCTATTTCTATCGTAATATCGTTTGGGACATTTGCCAAACATTCATTAAATAATTTTTCTGTCTTCATAGCTATATGCTTTTTATATTAAATTTCTATAATAAGTTTATCCTTCAATATAACGGTCTTATCGATAATCTTTATTTTACCTTGCCCCGTAAATTTTGTTATAACATGGTCTAATTTTGCTAAATCGGAGACATAAGTATTCAGTTCTTCATTATCGTTATATGCATTGCCGTATTTTATACCTCCATTACCAAGGATTAGAACTTCATCCGATATCCGCAAGCAATATAATCGTAATGTTCCACTACCTTTTTTTCTTCTCCTTATATCTAGTGGAATTGCAACAACCCTATCATTGATTTTACTTTCACATGTTCTAAAAAGCCGTTCGGAGGCCCCTTTGGCAATTATTTTTCTCAAGATCGCTATTATACGATTGAAATCTTCTTTAAGTATAGGGTCTGCGATATCTTTATATTTAGACATAAAGTCCATAAATTCAGTTTCTGCTTTATCTAAAAACTGAATAGTATAGACCCCGACAGCATCATAGATATCTAGGCGTCTGATCTCCAGCGATTTCTTCACTTATAAGTGCATTTTGGATATGCAAAGATAATACCTTTTTAGAGATTTGATACTAAAATTTGCAGAAAAATTAAATTATAAGTGAATTTTTACATATACCCCACAATCAGTATATCGGTATTTCTCAACTAAAACACCGCCTCATAACAAAGGAACATCGCCTAAATTTATAGTCAGCCATGAGTATCACCCGAAAAAAACTTCTCAGCAAAAGAATTTAATAAAGCTAACAATAAAAAAGACCGCTTAGGATAAAGTATCTACGCACCCAAACAATTCTCCAAAATAACTTACGTATCAAGAAGGCCAAATATTTTATCAATCAAAAAACAAATCAGCACTATCAATGAGCGACCAAATCAAGGACCTTGAAGATATGCCGTACAGCCGTATGACAAATGTATGACAAAACAAAAAGAAAACCGCGTTGCAGACATCTGCAACGCGGTCTCTGTGAGGTCTGAAGCGGATTCGAACCGCTGTACAAGGTTTTGCAGACCTTTGCCTAGCCACTCGGCCATCAGACCATCATCTTTCCCGCTGCGCCCTCTCTACACCAACCTAACCCTATCAGCTCTCTCCGCTCCCTTTCACACAACCGGAACTCAAACCGAAAAACGGCCCCTCTCCGGCCCGGGGAGCGTTCGGAACTAATTTCCAAGCGCATCGGGAGTGCAAATATACGAACAATTCTGATTTTTGCAAAACTTCTGCCCAACTTTGCATTATTTCCCGAATAAATTCCCGTTATTTCCCAAAAACCGCTACCTTTATCATCTGCAAAAACGATTTTTCATTCGCGGCTATGACCATCGAAGATATTGCCCTTCAGATGACTCCGGGCATCGGTATAAAAGGAGCCGTGCATCTGCTGGAGCTGTTCGGCGATGCGCGGAGCATTTTCGCCGCCACCGCCGATGAACTCGTCGCCAAAGCCGACCTGCGTCCCGACACGGCGCAGCAGATCGTCCGCCGGAAGGGATTTCCGGCCGCCGAAAAGGAACTCGCCCACTGTCGCCGCAACGACATTGCGGCCGTCGCCTCCACCGACCCGGAATACCCGGCGCTGCTGCGCGAAATCCCCGATTATCCCCACGTAATATACATAAAGGGCTGCGTCGAAGCCCTCTCGGCACGTTGTATCTCCATCGTCGGAACACGCGAGGCGACCCCTTACGGACAGACGGCCTGCAACCGGCTGGTCGGAGGACTCGCAGAGCGCGTTCCGGGGCTTTCGGTGGTCAGCGGGCTGGCGTTCGGCATCGACGTTGCGGCGCATCGCGCTGCGCTTGCAGCAGGCGTACCGACCGTCGCCGTGGTGGCCAACCCCCTGCCCGGGGTGACGCCCGCCCAGCATACGGACGTGGCGCGCGACATACTCGCCCGCGGGGGTGCGCTGGTCACGGAACTGCATTCGCAATCGAAACAGAACGGCAACTTCTACCTGGCGCGGAACCGCATCATCGCAGGATTGAGCGCGGGGTGTATCGTTGTCGAGTCGCCCGACAGCGGCGGTTCGCTTTTCACGGCCCACTGCGCCGACTCCTACGACCGCACGGTGATGGCCGTGCCGGGACGCATCACCGACCGGGCGTCGGCCGGGACGAACCACCTGATCCGCAACCGCAAAGCGCAATTGGTGCTGACAGCCGACGACGTGATCCGCGAACTGATGTGGGACCTCGGGGAGAATCCCGCAACGCTGCGCGCAAAACCCCCGACACCGGAACTGACACCCGACGAAGCGGGATTGCTGGGCTGTTTCCGCACGGACGACCCCCTTTCGGTCGAGGTGCTCGGCGAGCTGACGGGGCTGAATCCCGGCGAGCTGGCGACGCTGCTCGTGGGTCTGGAGCTGGCAGGAGCCGTGCGCCAGCTGCCCGGAAACCGATATATGAAGCTATGAAACTGACAGATACGCATTCACACCTTTACGACGAAGCGTTCGACCGCGACCGCGAAGAGGCTTTGGCGCGCGCCGCGGCCGAAGGGGTCGGGCAGCTGCTGCTCCCGGCCATCGACTCCGAAAGCCACGAACGGCTGTTCGGGCTTTGCCGCCACCACCCGCAGCGATGCATCCCGATGATGGGCCTGCACCCCACGTCGGTGAACGACAATCCCCGCTGGCGCGACGAACTCGCTCTGGTCGAAAGTTACCTCCGGACGCCGCCCGAGGGAATCGCGGGGTTCTGCGCCGTGGGCGAAATCGGGCTGGACCTCTACTGGAGCCGCGACTTCCGGGAAGAGCAGGCCGAAGCCTTCCGCCGCCAGATCGACCTTTCGCTGCAATACGGACTGCCGATCGCCGTGCATACGCGCGACGCCTGGCCCGAAACCGTCGCCATCATGCGCGAATACCGCGGCCGGGGCGTCCGGGGCGTTTTCCACGCCTATTCCGACGGAATCGAAACCTATCGCAAACTGAAGGAGTGCGGCGATTTCGTTTTCGGAATCGGCGGCGTAGTGACCTTTAAAAAGAGCAGGCTGGCCGAGGTCGCGGGCGAAATGGAGCTGCGGGACCTCGTGCTCGAAACCGACTGTCCCTATCTGACGCCCGCGCCTCACCGGGGCGAGCGCAACGAATCGGCCTGGGTGCGTTACGTCTGCGAAAAAGTCGCCCAAATCAAGGGACTGACCCCGGAAGAGGTCGCGGAAGCGACGACGGCCAATGCCGAAAGGATGTTCGGACGGCCGCAAAACCGGCCCGCCCCCAGTCATGGCCGGAAGATTTTCGATGCGCCCGAGGCGAATCGGCAGGCCGCAGCTCCGCCCTGCGGAGGCCTGCCCGCAACTGCGTTTCGAGCGGACCCCCGCGAGCTGCCACCTGAAAACGCGACCGAAGTTCCGGAGAACGAATCTTCCGACCACGCATCCCCCTCGTCAGACAACGGCCTTTCCCGGCCCGAAAGAGCATAACACGACACCGGACATGAAAAAAATAAAGATCACGGTCTTGCGCAAGACCTGCCACAGGGATCTGATGGAGCAGTACGAAAATCCCATCGAACATGCCTGCGATCTGTACGAAGGGCAGGTTTTCACGACCGACGGCTGGCGGAAACCCGACGGATTGTGCGACAGCGCCTGGCAGACGCTTTCGCCGTTCGTCATGACGCTGGCACACGGCGGCACGAACATCTACGACGGCTGGATGAAGAATCCCGCCTCGGCGATGATCTCCTGCAACGACGGGTTTCGCCCCGTGAGCTTTCTGATCGAAACATTAGAGAAATAAAAACGCTATGCGATCCTCCATTCTGATCATCTACACGGGCGGGACCATCGGCATGAAGACCGATGCCGCCACCGGGGCGCTGGTCCCCTTCGATTTCAGCGGCATCTACGACGAATTCCCTTCGCTGAAACGCCTCAACGTCGACATCGACGTACACACGGTGTCGCCCGTGATCGACTCGTCGAACGTCGAGCCGGCGAACTGGGTGGCCCTGGCCCGCCTGATCCGCGACAACTACGCCCGCTACGACGGATTCGTCGTGCTGCACGGAACCGACACCATGTCCTATACGGCATCGGCCTTGAGCTTCATGCTCGAAAATCTCGCCAAACCCGTGGTCTTCACCGGAAGCCAGATTCCGATCGGCGTGCTGCGCACCGACGGGCGCGAGAACCTCATCACGGCCATCGAAATCGCCGGAGCGCGCATCGGCGACCGGCCCGAGGTCCCCGAAGTGTCGCTCTATTTCCAGAACCGGCTTTTCCGCGCCAACCGCACCACCAAACGCAGCGCCGAAGCCCTGAGCGCCTTCCGTTCCTACAACTACCCGCCGCTGGCCGAAGTCGGCGTCAACATCGCCTACAACCTCCCGGCGATCCTGCAACCCGAAGAGTCGCCGGCGGAACTGCGCATCGCCACGAAGCTCTCCGGAGGCATCGAGCTGATCAAACTCTTCCCGGGAATGGGCGAGGAGATCCTGCGGGCCATGTTCTCGGCTCCGGGGCTGCGGGCCGTGGTGCTCGAAACCTTCGGCGCGGGCAACGCCCCCACCTCCGAATGGTTCATCCGCGTCATCGAAGAGGCCGTCGCACGCGGAATCATCCTCCTCAACATCACGCAGTGCGGCGGGGGCCGCGTCTCGATGGAGTTGTACGAAACGGGGCTCAAACTGCAAAAAACCGGCGTCCTGTGCGGCTACGACATGACCGCCGAGGCAGCCGTGACCAAACTGATGTACGTACTCGGGCTGGGGCTTCCGGACGACGAGACACGCATGCTTCTGCGCAAGCCCCTGCGCGGAGAATTTACGGCATAAGCCATTGCACGTAACAAATTTTTTTTCTATATTTCGCACTGCTAACGTACCCTTTCCGCCGGGACCATTGGGCGGAGGCCGGCGTAGCGCACAGGCAAAAAGATTGATTTACAACTACTTGATCGGGTCCGGGGTGAATTATCCGGGATTCGGCTCTACGTGCAGGAATAACCTTTCGCAACTGCGCCGGAGCACAAAAGGACGCCGCAAAGGCTGCGAAAGACAAAAAAAATAATTATTTTTAGCGAAAAAATAACCCGGCGGAAACGCCCGAAAAGAAAAGAGGCCCCGACCGGCCGGAAAAACGAAAGAAACCAAAACACAACAATAAAAAATCAACTAATCAAAATTTAATTTATCCAACACAACTATGAAAAAACTTTTTTTGATTCCGTCGGCTGCCCTGTCCGTATTGGGTACCGTTAGTGCGTTCGCACAGGATGCCGCTGCCGCAACCGAAACGGTTGTCGCTGAAACCCAGATCGCAGGCGACAGCATGCACCACGTTATGATGCAGAAGTTCCTCGAAGGCGGCTGGGAGTGGATGCTTCCGGTGCTCCTCTGCCTGGTGATCGGTCTGGCCGTGGCCATCGAGCGTATTCTGTACCTGTCGCTTTCGACGATCAACTCGAAGAAACTCATCGCATCCGTCGAGGAGGCGCTCAAGAACGGCGGCATCGAGGCTGCCAAGGAAGTTTGCCGCAACACCCGCGGTCCGATCGCTTCGATCTACTATCAGGGTCTCGACCGTTACGACCAGGGTCTCGACGCCGTCGAGAAAGCCGTCGTTTCCTACGGTTCGGTTCAGACCGGCCAGATGGAGTCGGGTCTTTCGTGGATCGGCCTGTTCATCGCCCTTTCGCCCATGTTGGGATTTATGGGAACCGTCGTCGGTATGATCGCGGCGTTCGACGCCATCCAGGCTGCCGGTGACATCAGCCCGACGCTGGTTGCAGGCGGTATCAAGGTCGCCCTGCTGACGACCCTCATGGGTCTTATCGCGGCGGTTGTTCTTCAGCTGTTCTACAACTATATCGTTTCGAAGATCGACTCGCTCGTGAACGATATGGAGGATTCGTCCATCACGCTGATGGATATTCTGACGGCTTACAACAAGAAATAATCGAACGCTGAAATAGTCAAAAGCAATTATGAAAAAGATTTTAAACATATTGCTGGGTATTCTGATGGCTATCACCGTAGTCCTCATGGTCTACGCGATCGCTACCGGCGGCTCGGACGCATCGATCAGCGTGAACCTGATGTGGGGTTACTTCCTCTTCGTGTTCGCTGTCGCTGCGGCCATTTTCTGCGCCGTTTTCGGAATGATTCAGAACCCGGCAGGCATCAAGGGAACCATCCTGTCCCTGGCGTTGATCATCGTTATCGTGGGCGTGTCGTACTTCTACTCGGCAGGCCACACGGTGAACATTGTCGACCTCCAGAACAACGGGTTCTTCGGCCACGGTGAAACCGTAATTACCGAAACGAGCATCCTCGTAACCTATGTTGCATGCGTCGCCGCATTCGTGACGGCCGTAGCAACCGAGATCTGGGGCGCATTCAAATAACCGAGTAAGACACAATGGCAACAGATAAAAGAAAAATCCAGGAGATCAATGCCGGTTCTATGGCCGACATCGCCTTCCTGCTGCTGATTTTCTTCCTGGTGGCCACTACCATGAATACCGACACGGGTCTGGTGCGCATGCTTCCGCCGATGCCTCCTGAGGATCAACCCCAGGATGAAATCAAGGTCAAGGAGCGCAACCTCTTCCTGGTGTTCATCAACGGTAGGGGCGACATCATGGCAGGAGCCGCAGGAAAACAGGAGGCGATCGACCTGCGTCAACTCAAGGACAGGACCAAAGAGTTCATCCTCAATCCGCTGGATGACGAGAACCTGCCCGAAAAGGCGAACAAGGACATTGAACTTCCCGACGGCGGCAAGTGGGTATATCCCGTGAGCGAAGGCGTCGTCTCGTTGCAGACGACCCGGGATACGGGCTACCAGTCCTATATCATGGTGCAGAACGAACTCACGCGCGCATTCAACGAAGTGCGCGACGAAGTGGCACAGCGTAAATTCGGCGCAAAATTCGCGGATCTTCCCGAGGAGTTGCGCAATGCAGTATCGAAGGCCGTACCTCTGAAGATTTCGGAGGCTGAACCGCGTAACATTAAGAAGTAAGCCATGGCAGTAATGAAAAAGAAGGGCAGCAAAGGTCTGCCCCCTATCTCGACCGCTTCGCTTCCTGACGTGATCTTCATGATCCTCTTCTTCTTTATGGTCTCGACGACCATGCGCGATCAGGAACTGCTGGTGAGATACAAACTTCCGGAAGCTACCGAAGTGCAGAAACTCGAGAAGAAATCGCTCGTAAGTTTCATCCACATCGGTCCTCCGGCAATGACGATGCAGGCAAAGTTCGGAACCGCGCCGCGCATCCAGTTGAACGACTCTTACAAATCGACCCGGGACATCCTGGACTTCGTTGCCGCCGAGCGCGACAAACTCTCCGAAGCCGACCGCGCTTCGATGACGATCTGCCTCAAGGCCGACGAAGCTACGAAAATGGGTATCGTGACCGACGTCAAGCAGGAGCTGCGTCGCGCCAACGCCCTGAAACTCTCCTATGCGGCTTCCAAGTCGCTGGGTTACTGATCCGGAGATTTCTTTTTGAAAAAGAGCAGGCTTACAGCCTGCTCTTTTTGTTTGACCGGGAATGCCGGGAATGTGCGGCAAATACGCGACAAATACGCCGCAAGCACCGGAAACGTCAGAGAGAGGAGGGGAGGGGCGTCAGAAAGGGAGTTCCAACTGATCAATCTCGTGGTTGAACGTCAGCCGGTGGTGGGGCGTGAGGCCGTGCTCGCGAATCGCCAGCCGATGCTCGCGCGTCGGATAGCCCTTGTTCTTCGCCCAGCCGTATTGGGGAAACTCTTCGGCGATGCGGAGCATGTACTCGTCACGATGGGTTTTGGCAAGCACCGAAGCCGCGGCAATGTCGGCGTATTTGCCATCGCCCTTGACGATGCAGCGCCAGGGAATTTCGAGACGTGTGCGGAACCGGTTGCCGTCGATGGCCAGAAACGCCGGAGCGGGATCGAGGCGCGCCACAGCCAGCGACATGCCCTCGAACGAAGCGTTCAGGATGTTGATTTCGTCGATCCGTGCGGCGGAGACCGCCTCGACAGCCCATGCGACGGCCTCGCGCTCGATGACGGCCCGCAACTTTTCGCGGTTGCGCTCGGTCATCTGCTTCGAGTCGTTGAGCAGCGGGTCGTGGAAATCGGGCGGCAGCATCACGGCCGCCGCAAACACCGGCCCGGCCAGACATCCCCGCCCGGCTTCGTCACACCCGGCCTCCGGAAGGTCGTATTGATACTGGTTTTCTAACATCGCACCACAAAGTTACGGATTATTCCGGCTTTTTTCGCTAATTTTGTCCGGAGAAAAAGCCCCCGACATGAAATTCGACATCGCACGGCAGCCGCTCGTTCCGGCCTTCCTGACCCTCGCCGCACTCGCCGTCGTCGCGATGTGGAGCGCAGGCGGCCCCGCCGTGTCCATGGCGGTGCAGGCCGGCCATGCCGCAGGAACCGTCGATATAGGCCGGAATGCCGCCGGCGCACTTGCGGTCTCTTCCCCCGGGGAACTGCTGGCGCAGTTCCAGGCCGCACATCCCGTCTGGGCGCGCTGGATCGCCGGACTGCTGATGCTCTTCACGGGCATGTCCGTCGGGCGCCTCACCGTACGCTACAACCTCTACTCCGTCGGAACCTGTCTCGCCATCCCGCTCTACGGAGCGATCGCCTGCGGCCTCGCCGTCGGCGGCGACTGCCTGACTACCTTCGCCGCATCGGCCCTGCTGGCCCTCGCCACGAAGAATTTCTGCCGTTCGTACTGCAACGGATTCGGCTTCGACGCCATCTTCCGCGCCTCGCTCTACATCGGACTGCTGCCGCTCGTCGCCACGGCCGCAGCGCCGCTCCTGATCCTGCTGCCGCTGGCCGTCATGCTTTTCCGGCGCACGCTGCGCGAAGTCGCCGTCGCGGTTGCGGGCCTGCTGCTGCCCGCTCTCACGCTCTGCTACGTCAACTGGGCCGCCGGAGGCGAGTTTCTCGCTCAGGTCGCGGAACCGGGAAGCGCATTCATCGCCGGAACGCCGCTGTCGCTGTTCCTCTCGACGCCCGTGCAGAACCTCGTCCTGCCGGGAGCCGTCTTCCTCCTCGACCTGACGGCCCTGCTGTTTTTCCTCTCGGACATCTACGCCCTCGGCACCAAACCGCGTCTCATATTCATATTCAATATAAGTGCGCTCCTGCTGACCGCCGCCGCACTGTGCGGTCCCGCCGCCACACCTGCAACCGTCGCCCTCGCGGCGGTGCCTTCGGCCGTCCTGCTG
Organism: Alistipes sp. 56_sp_Nov_56_25; assembly: GCF_001915285.1. NCBI lineage: Bacteria > Pseudomonadati > Bacteroidota > Bacteroidia > Bacteroidales > Rikenellaceae > Alistipes > Alistipes sp. 56_sp_Nov_56_25. The sequence continues at coordinate 202,794 of NZ_MNQF01000062.1, read as the reverse complement.
CCCTTCATGTTCGTGCGCATCCACCGGGCGATCGCCCTTCCCCTCTACCTGCTATTGCTCGCCTCTGCCGTCATTAGCGCAGTTTTACAATAATCTATTTAGTTCGAAACATAGCACAAACGGTTCTATTTGCCACTTTGTGCCCAAATGTGCTATTGCTTATGGTAGATTGAAAAGTTTTAATTGTATATTTGAGAACGAACAACAGTGACGCAATGCTTTGTTCAGAAAAACTTAAATTACAATTACTATGAAGAATTCAATGAATTCGTCGGTTCAACAACCGATGATTGTGAAGTATGTCGAGTCGCTTCACAACGGTATCCAGTCGCAGGCCCTTTCGCGCTATGCAATCGGCTACATCCTCCGCGGAACGAAGTACATCTACGACGGCGATAAGCGTCAGACACTTTCGCGCGGCGACGTTTTCTATCTGGGCATCGGACACCACTACATTGAGAACTTCCCCGAAGGCGGCCAGCCGTTCGAGCAGGTGCTCTTTTATTACACGCCCGGCGACCTGCAACGCATCCTGATGCATCTGAACATCACCTACGGGCTGAACATTTCGAACGAACATTCGTGCGAAAACTGCCGCAACCGTTCGCACGTCACCATGCCCGCGTGGAACTCGCTGCGAAACTTTTTCATCAACACCAACAACTACCTGCGCGACGAGGATTTCCGCCACGACGAGACAGCCGAGAACATCAAGATGACCGAGTTGATCTACCTGATCGCCTCGCACGAGGATTGCTGCATCAAAAGCAAGCTGTTGAGCAACGTCGACGCCGCGAAGGAGAATTTCGAACAGACCGTCTACGACCACATCTTCAAGGACATTTCGATCGAGGAGCTTTCGAAACTCACCAACCGTTCGCTCACCTCGTTCAAAAAGGAGTTCCGCCGCCACTTCCAGATGCCGCCCCACAAGTGGTACATCCGCCAACGGTTGATGCACTCGCGCCTGCTACTGATCTCGACCTCGAAATCCATCTCCGAAATCGGCAACGAATGCACGTTCCCCAACACATCGCATTTCATCAAACTCTTCAAGAAGGAGTATCAGATGACGCCCGCCACCTACCGGCACAAGCACCTCACGTCGCTGGTCCCGGAACCCGCCCTCAACGAAACGGCGGAAGCTGCGGAAATGCGCGAGGCGCTTTAATCAAAAACTTATAAACACGCAGGTATTTTAAAAATTTTAATTATAATCTATAAACAAAATTACGTTAGGTTTTAGAAAAATGTTACAAAACATTTGGAGTTTCATAAATTTCAATTACCTTTGTGTAACAAACGTGGGATTCTCCCACTCTCATTAACCTAACTAACCTAACCAGAGAGGTCCGATACCGGCAGGTGTCCGACCTCTTTTCTTTTGCGTGTTTGCGGGCGGGTGCTCTTTTGCGGGCGGGCGCAGAGCCGGACCATCAGCGGCAAGGCTCCGCACCCGACAACCCGCCTTTCAGGCGGGCGCACGCTAAACCCCGGCTTTCAGCAGAGGGTATCCTTCCCGGAACAGCGGATCATCCGCCAGCATGGCGCGCAGCCGTGCGTCGCCCGCGCAGCAGGCCGCCGCCGTTTCGGCCATCCGCAGAAAGCGAAGCCGCAGGAACCGGCAGGGAAGCATCTCGGTCCCGTGGTCGTAATAGTCGCCGTCGAGGCAGGCGAGCGCCGCGTCCCGGTAAGCCCGCACGGCCGACGGGCGCGACCCGACGCGGAGAAAGAAATCGCCGAGCCGCTCCCACTCCACGCTTTCGGCAAAGGCGCGCCGGTCGGCGCAGCATTTCAGCCCCTCCGCCCTGCGGACGGCCCGGAGGTGTTCCTCCTCCACGGCTTTGCGAAGATCCGCATCCAACAACAGTTCGTTTCCGCGCAGGCGGGCTGCAAGGCGGTAATTCGCCTTGCCGGTTTGCATTGTTTTCATAAAAGCACATTTTGAAATTAGACAAACGCCGGAGCCTGCCGAAGCGAATCAAAGAACGCAACAGGGCGTAATATCCCCGTCGATGCGGTCTTCGACAGACTGCCGATTTTCAAATGTGCGAATGATATGCAGGTAAAAGAATCACATAATTTCCGGACAAACGGCCCGGGTCATGCCGGAGATAACCGTTGCGGGGACAAATATAAGGCAAATTTCGGCTTCCTCCAAAAAAATCCGCATCCCCTCCGGTGCACCCAGACCCCGCATCGGAACAATAATTGGCTTTTTCACGGGGTTTTTCAATTATTTTTTCTTATTTTTGCATCAATTGGAAAATAATGAACTTAAATGCCGAAGTTTTATGACAAGGTAGATGTACTAAAAAAACCCGGATGGCTGAAAATCCGACTCCACCGCACTCCCGAATGGGGCGAAGTGCGGCAGATCGTCGAAAAGCACAATCTGCACACGATTTGCAGCAGCGGCAGGTGTCCCAACCAGGCCGAATGCTGGAGCCGGAGGACAGCGACATTTATGATTCTGGGAGACATCTGCACTCGGGGCTGCCGTTTCTGCGCAACCAAAACGGGCCGTCCCCTTGCTCCCGACGCCGAGGAGCCACGACAGGTGGCCGAAAGCGTCGCACTGATGAAACTGCGGTATGTCGTCGTAACTTCCGTGACGCGCGACGACCTCCCCGACGGCGGAGCAGCCCATTGGGCCGCAACCGTGGAGGCCATCCGCACACAGAACCCCGACGCCGTAATTGAGCTTCTTATTCCCGATTTGGACGCACGGCCCGACCTGCTGGAGGTGATCGTCGCGTCGAAGCCCGACATCATCGGGCACAACATCGAAACCGTCGAGCGACTGACCCCCGTGGTGCGCTCCAGAGCCAAGTACCGTACGAGCCTGGAGACCCTGCGCTGTCTGAACAGGCAGGGCGTCGTAACGAAAAGCGGACTGATGGTCGGACTTGGCGAGAGCGATGATGAAGTTTTGCAAACCTTGCACGACCTGCGCGACGCAGGCGTGCGGATTGTGACACTCGGTCAGTACCTTCGGCCCACTCTGGAGCACTACCCCGTTGCGGCGTACATCACTCCCGAAAAATTCGAATGGTACAGACTCCGGGCGCTGGAAATGGGTTTCAGCTACTGCGCGAGCGCACCTCTGGTCCGCTCGTCGTACATGGCCGAAGAAGCCCTGCGAAGCGTAAAAAGTTTGTAGCGATGAAAGCCTACTGCCGGGACCTCGGACGCATGGACTACAAAACCTGCTGGGATTTGCAGCAGGAGCTGTTCGACGCCGGGGTAGCCCGAAAGCGCACCGGTCCCATTCCGGTCCCGGGCGCAGACGGCGCGGACGATGCGGGCACGGTCCTGCTGGTGGAGCATCCGCCGGTTTACACGCTGGGCAAGAGCGGGCATGCCGAAAACCTGCTCGTCAATCAGGAAGCGCTCGAAGCGATGGGCGCACAGTTCTTTCACATCGACCGCGGCGGCGACATCACCTTCCACGGCCCCGGGCAGCTGGTATGCTATCCGATCCTCGACCTGGAGCGTATCGGCATCGGCCTGCGGGAGTATATCGAAGCGCTGGAGGAGGCCGTGATCCGCACGGTCGCGGAATACGGCATCGCGGCGGGACGCATCGCCGGAGCCTCGGGGGTCTGGATCGACCCCGGAAAGGCACGGCCGCGCAAGATCTGCGCAATAGGAGTCCGTTCGTCGCGTTATGTCACCATGCACGGGTTCGCACTGAACGTGACGACCGACCTTGAGTGGTTCTCGCGCATCAACCCCTGCGGATTCACCGACCGGGGCGTCACGTCGATCGCCGCCGAAACGGGGTCGCAGCCGTCGATGCAGGAGGTAAAACAGCTGGTCATCAGGGAATTGGCCACAGCCTTGCAGTGTGAAATAACGAGCGGTTCGTGAAAGAGGGCCGGCAAAAGGGTCTGGCATCTCACACATCTCCCACCCTGAAGGAGGGCCGGAGCGGAGATTTTTAAACGATGCCACAGGCGGCGGCGACAGCGGCGGACAGCGCCGAAACGATATAAAGACGCAATAACGATAATTGGAAATTAAATGTTAAAATATATAAATAACAATTCGTATGCCTATAGAAAAACGCTGGGTAGTGAAGCCACAGGGCGACCCCGCGACGGCAGCCATGCTGGCTGCCGCTCTGCGGATCTCGCCAGTACTGGCCAATCTGCTCGTACAGAGAGGCATAGACACCGTAGAAAAGGCGGAGAAGTTCTTTAAACCGAGCCTCGCCGACCTGCACGATCCGTTCCTGATGAAGGACATGGAGAAGGCGGTCGAGCGGGTCGAACGGGCCGTTGCGAACCAGGAGAAGATCATGGTTTACGGCGACTACGACGTGGACGGCTGTACGGCCGTCGCGCTGGTTTACAAGTTCCTGCGCCAGATCGGGCACAAAAACCTGATGTTCTACATCCCCGACCGTTATACCGAAGGATACGGTATTTCGATCAAAGGTATCGACCTCGCCGCCCGCAAGGGCGTGGGGCTTATCATCGCCCTGGACTGCGGCATCAAAGCCACGGAAAAGGTTGTCTATGCGAAGACGAAAGGCGTGGATTTCATCATCTGCGACCACCACCTCCCGGCCGAGGAGATTCCCAAGGCCGTAGCCGTTCTGGACCCCAAGCGGGTCGACTGCTCCTACCCGTTCGACGAACTGTCGGGCTGCGGCGTGGGATTCAAACTCGTGCAGGCCTATGCGCAGAAAAACCGCATGCCTTTCGAGCAGATCCTGCCCCTGCTGGACCTGCTGGTCGTATCGATCGCCTCGGACATCGTGCCGCTGGTCGGCGAGAACCGGATTCTGGCCTATTTCGGCCTGAAGAACCTCAACCGCGAGCCGTCGAAAGGTCTGCTGTCGATCATCAAGATCTGCGGGCTGGACAAACACAATATCACCATCGACGACATCGTCTTCAAGATCGGGCCGCGCATCAACGCCGCCGGCCGCATGCGAATGGACGAGAACGACGAAAACGCCTCGCCTTCGGGCGGGCACGCCGCCGTGGAACTGCTGATCGAGGGCAACGAGTCGATCGCCGAGGAGTTCGGCAGCGTGATCGACGCCTACAACCAGGACCGCAAGTCGATCGACCGCTCCGTCACGCAGGAAGCGCACGACTATATCGAGGGCAATCCCGAAATGAAGGCCCTCAAGAGCACCGTGATCTACAATCCCCGCTGGATGAAGGGCATCGTGGGCATCGTCGCGTCGCGTCTCATCGAGACCTACTACCGCCCGACGGTGGTGCTGACGATGAGCAACGGATTCGTGACCGGATCGGCGCGTTCGGTTCCCGGATTCGACCTTTACCAGGCCGTCGAGTCGTGCTCGGACCTGTTGGAAAACTTCGGCGGACACATGTACGCCGCAGGGCTGACGATGCGTCCGGAAAACGTCGGCGAGTTCACGCGGCGGTTCAACGCATACGTGGAGGAGAACATCGACCCGCAGATGCTCGTCCCGCAGGTGGACATCGACAGCGAACTGCTCTTCTCGGACATCACGCCGGCTTTCCGCAAGGACCTCAACCGCTTTCAGCCCTTCGGGCCGGGCAACACGGCGCCGGTCTTCGCCACCTGCGGCGTGAGCAACCACGGCGACGCCAAGCTCGTCGGCATGGAGTGCGAGCACCTGCGCATGGACCTGATGCAGCGGCAGAAGCCCAACACCAAGATCCAGGCCATCGCCTTCCAGCAGCCCACGCATTACGAATGGGTGCGCTCGGGACGCCCGATCGACGTCTGCTACCAGATCGTCGAAAACCACTACCGGGGAACTGTGACCACCCAGCTCCGGATCAAGGACATCAAACCCGTTCTGAACAGGTAGTCTCCGTCTTCGAAAGAGAGGTCAGGAACACAACTCCGGGCCTCTCTTTTTCAATTTACATGCGTCATTGCATTTAGCGTCACAGCCGGTCATCCGGCTCCTTCACTGCAAACAAATGAATCTTCGGAAGAAACCGTTCAGCATTTCCCTCCAGGCCCTGGCGGGAGTTCTGATTTTCAGCTGCCTGCTGGCACATCCCTTCTCCGAAGCTGCGAGCAGCCCCCCGGGCGACAAGCGCGACTACATGCTGGTGCTGAACACCTACACCGAATCGGCGCCCAGGAGCAGCCACATTATCAACAGCATCGTCGCGCATATCGACCAGGTGGACAACTTCGAAGTCTACACCGAAAACATGAACTCGCTGTTGATGACGTTCAAAAAACACAAAACCGGCGAGATCGAATCCTTCAAAAACAACCTGCTGCGGGAATACGGCAAGAATCCGCCCCGGATGCTGGTGCTGCTGGGCGCTCCGATCGCCGTGCTGCGCGACTTCGTGAAACAGACCTGGCCCGGCGTGCCGTTGATCCTCTGCTCGGAAATGGACTACATAGGTCCTGAAAACGCCTACCTCGACCGCCGCCCGCTGCGCCCCGAGGAGCGGCTGCCGCTGTGCGACAAAGCCGTGTCCGACAACATCACGCTCATCCGCACGCCGCTCTACCTGCGCGAGAACGTCGAGCTGATGCGCCGGATGATCCCGGGGATGGATTCGCTGATCTTCGTCGGCGACGGCCGCTATATCAATCAGCAGGCCGACAGCGACCTGCGCGAGCTGCTGGACCGCGAATTCCCGCAGATCGACTACCGGTTCTACTCGGCACACGAAATGTCGACCGAAGCGCTGCTGGACTCGCTCAACCGCATCGACATCCACCGCACGGGCATACTCTTCTCGTCGTGGCATTACACAAAAAAAATCGGCGACAACATCGTCTCCGTCACCGACTCCTACCGCGTCATCGCCAGCGTGCAGGCCCCGATGTTCGCGCTGATGCCCGCAGACATCCGCGACGGCGGACTGGTCGGAGGCTATGTATACGACGACGCCGAGGTGAACGCACACGTCATTTCGACCATCGACGCCGTTCTGGCCGGACACCAGCCACGCGACATTCCGTTCTACGCCCCGCAGGACGCCCGCCCGGTCTTCAACTACGCAGCCCTCGAACGCAAGGACCTCTCGCCGCACACCTGCCCGGCCAACACGCTCTTCTACAACAAACCGGTATCGACGCTCGAACAGTACAAATGGGCGATCGGGGGCGTCGTGCTGCTGCTGGCCTTCATCGGCATCCAACAGTGGCGCATTCGCATGATGTATCGCGTGGAATCGGCCCGGCAGCGGGAATCGGAAAGTCTGGCGAAATATTCGAACCTGTTCAACGCCATGTCGATCGTCTACATCCAGATGAAGGTGATTTACGACGAAAACGGCAACCCCGCAGACGCCCTCTACTGCGACGTGAACTCCCGTTACGAACGCATATTCATCCCCCGCGAGCAGGCGATCGGACGACGGGTCAGCGAACTGTTCCCCTTCCCGATGACCGAATTCATGCGGCTGATAAAAATCGCACAGACCGAGAACCGGACCATCACCTACCCCTATTATTACGAACCGCGCGACATCTTCTACGAAGTGGTGATCAGCCGCTCGTACCTCGAAGAACACATCGACATCTTCTGCCTCGACGGCACGGCGCTCTACAAGACGCAGCAGAAACTCGATTCGATCAACCACAAGCTGGCGATGGCGCTCGACGTGGCGGACATCGTGCCCTGGAAATGGGACCTGCGCAAAGGGTCGATCCTGTGCGACGTGAACAAATCGGTGCACGGCCAAATGCTCGCCGGGACGAACGCCGACCAGCAGCTGGAAGTCCCCTCGGAAAGCTATTTCGCCAAGATCCACAAGGAAGACCGCGAGCGGGTGCGCCGCGCCTACGACGACCTGATCGCCGGACGGAAGGACAAGGTGCGCGAGGAGTACCGCGTAGCCTCCGACGCCGGAGGACGCTGGCATCTGGACTGGGTGGAAGCACAGGCCACCGTGGACCAGCGCGACGACGACGGGCGCCCGCTGAACCTCATCGGATCGTCGCTCGTCATCACTCCGCGCAAGCGGCTGGAGCAGGACCTCCGTTCGGCACGCGACCGCGCCGAAGAGTCGAACCGCCTCAAATCGGCCTTCCTGGCCAACATGAGCCACGAAATCCGCACGCCGCTCAACGCCATCGTAGGGTTCTCGAGCATCCTTGCCGAGACCGACGAGGAGCAGGAAAAACGGGAATACATTTCGATCATCGAGAACAACAACGCCCTGCTCCTGCAACTGATCGGCGACATCCTCGACCTCTCGAAGATCGAGGCCGGAACTCTGGAGTTCAACTTCTCGGACTTCGAGCTGAACGAACTGATGCACGAAAAGGAGAACATCATCCGCATGAAAACGGCCGAAGGCGTCGAACTGATCTTCGAACCGGGGCTTGACGCATGTCTGTTCCACTCCGACCGCAACCGGCTTTCGCAGCTGCTGATCAACCTGCTGACCAACGCCGCGAAATTCACCGCCAAAGGGTCGATCCGCTTCGGCTACCGGGCGGAGGGCAGCCGGCTCCGTTTCTACGTCTCCGACACGGGCTGCGGCATTCCGCCCGAAGGGCAGCGGCGGATTTTCGACCGGTTCGTCAAACTCAACTCCTTCAAACAGGGCACGGGACTCGGGCTTCCGATCTGCAAAAGCATCGTCGAACATCTCGGCGGAGAGATCGGCGTGAAGTCGGAAGAAGGGCGCGGCACGACCTTCTGGTTCACGCTTCCCTACATCACCGGCAAGCCCTGCGAAACCCCGTGCGGGGAGGTCCCGACGGTTTCGGTCGAAAAGGACAAACTGACGATCCTCATTGCCGAGGACAACGACAGCAACTACCGCCTTTTCGAAACGATCCTGCGCCGCGACTACCGGCTGATACACGCCCGGGACGGGGAGCAGGCCGTAGAACTGTGCCGCACGGAACATCCGCACCTGATTCTCATGGACATCAACATGCCCGTGATGAACGGTTACGAGGCCGCGGCGGAAATCCGCAAATTCGCGGCGGAAATCCCGATCGTCGCCGTCACGGCCTACGCCTACGCCTCCGACGAGCAGAAGATCATGCAGAACGGATTCACGGGCTACATGCCCAAGCCGATCAACGCCCCGCAGCTCAAAAAACAGATTCTCGACATCCTGCGGGAACGCATCACGCTGATATGAAACGTTAAAGGACGCCTCGAAGGGCGTCCTTTAACGTTATCCGAGCCGGAGAATCCGCGCCTCGTCGTCCGCAGGCGGCAGCGGGGCGGGGGAGAAGTCAGAATAGCCCAGGGCGATGGCGCAGAGGGGTTCGCAGCCGTCGGGAACGGGCAGGAACGTCCGCAGGTAATCGGCGGCCCTCTCTCCGTCGGGGGCGTCCTTGCGGCGGGGCCGTCCGTTGACGTGCACCCAGCACGAAGCCAGCCCTTCGTCGACGCAGGCCAGCTGGAGCACCGTGGCCGAAATCGCGGCGTTCTCACGCCACAGATCGCTCGCCGAGGTGTCGCCCAGCACCAGGACCGCCAGTGGCGCGCCCTTCAGAAACGCCGACCCGTAATCGCGCATTTCGGCCATGCGGGCCACCAGCGCGGGATCGTCGACCACCAGAAAACGCGTCGTGCGCGTATTGCGTGCCGAAGGGGCCGAAAGGGCTTCGGCGAGAATGCGGTCCACGACCTCGCGGGGAACTTCGCGGTCGGTGAATTTACGGACCGAACGGCGTTTCGCAATCAATTCCTTGAACTCCATAATCTGTTGTTTTTACGTACGTTATTGCCGGAAAAGAGCCTCTGTTCCAGACAGACTGCGCCCCGGACCGGCACGAAAGCGACCGGCGTCGGGGCCGGTTTGCGCTGTTTTTGCAAAAATACGAAAAAAAAGCTATCTTTGGTGTCGGGGTCGCTGCGGCCCCTTCATCTGTCGGAAGGTTTTACCGAACCGCATGCCATACGGTTTTGCAGCCATCTGATTTTTAGCAGCTTTAAAATCAAAACTTTGAAAACGATGGAATTCAGATTTACCATAGCACTGATCTACGACTTCGACGGAACGCTCGCTCCGGGCAACATGCAGGAATACGACTTCATTCCGGCCGTCGGCAAGAGCAACAAGGAGTTCTGGACCGAGGCCAACACGCTCGCCGAGGAGCAGGACGCCGACATGGTCCTTACGTACATGGCGCGGATGATCCAGGAGGCCAAGTCGAAGGGACTCTCGCTCAAACGCGAGGCGTTCCAGGAGTCGGGCCGCCGCGTGACGCTCTTCAACGGCGTCAGGGAGTGGTTTTCCCGAATCAACCGCTACGGCGAAGAGCGGGGCATCCGCATCCTCCACTACATCAACTCGTCGGGTCTCAAGGAGATCATCGAGGGAACGGAGATCGCCCACGAGTTCCGCAAGATCTACGCCTGCTCGTTCCTCTACGACGTGGACGGCATCGCCTACTGGCCCGCCGTGGCGGTCAACTACACCAACAAGACGCAGTTCATCTTCAAGATCAACAAGGGCGTTGAGTCGGTTTTCGATTCGAAGCTCGTCAACCGCTACATCCCCGAAAACGAGCGTCCCGTACCGTTCAAACACATGATCTACGTGGGCGACGGGACCACCGACATCCCCTGTATGCGGCTGGTCAAGAACTCCGGGGGCCATTCGATCGCGGTCTACAACCCCGACCGGAAGGGGGCCAGCAAGGAGATGGCCTCGCTGATCCACGACAACCGCGTGAGCCACGTATGCCCGGCCGACTACACGGAGGGTTCGGAGATGGACATCCTCGTGAAGACCATCATCGACAAGATCGACCTCGACGACAGACTGGAAAAACTGGAGGTCGTCCGATAACATGCTTGCCGGGAAAGTCTACTCCGGACGGCTGGTGCGCCCGGCCCTGTTCGGCGGATCGCCCGAGTGGACCGCCGGGGTGCGCCGGCATCCTACTGCGGTCGTCGCCACGGCCGTCGTGCTGCTCGTCTGCGCCTGCATCCCCTATGCCGGATTCCCGGCCCTTTATCTCGCGGCGGCGGCCTGCGGGGCGTTCTATGCCGCGAACGAACCTCTGCAACTCCTGCTGCTGCCCGGAAAGGGCGCCGCGCGATTGCTTGCCCGCAAGATCTTCACGGCCTGGCGCAACTACTTTCTGATGACCGCCCCTTTCGCCGTGCTGGCACTCCTCGCACAGCCCCGTTCGGCCTGGATGGCCGCGGCGTGGGCCCCGCTGGCGGCGTTGGCGCTGCTCTATTTCGTCGCGGCCAAATACGCCCGCTACGACCCGGCGGACGAATCCCCGCGCTGGCCGCTGGCCGCCCGGCTGGGAGCTGCGGGATTTCTCATCCCGCCCCTGCTGCCCCTCAGCCTTTGCCTCGTGGTGAGCTACCTGCTCCGGGCCGAACGCAACCTCAGCCGCTACCTTTATGATTACGATTGACGCCCTCCGGATTTGCGACGGGGAGCGGACGCCGCTCGACGGCGTGACGATGCTCCTCACGGCCAATGCCGTCCACGGCATCGCAGGCGAGGGCCGCAGTGAACTGCTCCGGGCCGTATACGGACTCGCCGTGCCCGAATCGGGAAGCGTCACCTCGGGCGGACACCCCCTGCGGCGGCGCGACATGGCCTATCTGGAGGCGGAGCCGCGCTTCTGGCCGGGACTGACAGCGGGGGATTGCCTCGGCCTCGTACGCCGCTACCATCCCGCATCGGACCCGGCTCCGTTGCTTCGGCGGCTGCCCGTACCGCCCGCCGCCGAAGCAGCCTCCATGCCGCCCAACGAGCGGAAACGGCTGGCGCTGATCCTGCTGCTGATGCAGCGCAAACGGGTCCTGCTGCTCGACGAACCTTTTTGCGGACTCGACGCCGAAAGCGTTTTCGTCGTGCAGCAACTGATCCTGCAACTCGGCTGCGAGGGGCGGACCCTGCTCGTCGCAGCCGATTCGCTCGCCCTGCTCGACGGCATCTGCGACGATCTCTACGTGCTCGGCGGCGGGCAGGTCCAGGGACGTTACGAACATTACGAATTCCAACGGGCAATCCGCGAAGCGGGTTCCGCGGCGGGATTCCCGAAAAAATAGTATTTTTGTCCAAAACCGCAACCCATGAAAATCGTTTTCGCCACCAACAACGCCCACAAACTCACGGAAGTACAGGCCGTGCTGGGCGACGCCTATACGCTCGTGACGCCCCGCGACTGCGGCGTCACGGAGGAAATCCCCGAAGATCAGGAAACGCTCGAAGGCAACGCTTCGCAAAAGGCCCGCTACCTGCACCGCCGCACGGGACTCGACTGCTTCGCCGACGACACGGGACTCGAAGTCGAGGCGCTCGGCGGCGCCCCGGGCGTACATTCGGCCCGTTACGCCACCGACGGCCATGACTTCGCGGCCAACAACCGCCTGCTGCTGAAAAACCTCGAAGGAGCCGAAAACCGCCGCGCACGGTTCCGGACGGTCATTTCGCTGCTTCAGGGCGGCGAGGAGCACCTGTTCGAAGGCATCGTCGAAGGGCGCATCATCGACCGTGAGGCCGGGCACGAGGGCTTCGGTTACGACCCGCTGTTCGTTCCCGACGGCTACACGAAGACCTTCGCCGAGATGACGACCGAAGAGAAAAACGCCGTTTCGCACCGCGCCCGCGCCGTGCGCAAACTCGCGGCTTACCTCCATTCAACCGAACGATAGCCCATGAAAACCGTCAACTGGGGAATCGTAGGCTGCGGCAACGTCTGCGAGCGCAAGAGCGGCCCGGCGATGTACAAGACCCCACACTCGGCCCTCGCGGCCGTCATGCGCCGCGACGCGGAGAAGGTGGCCGACTTCGCACGGCGCCACAACGTGCCGAAAAGCTACACCGACGCCGCGGCGCTGATCGCCGACCCGGAGGTGGACATCGTCTACGTGGCCACGCCTCCCGGCACGCACCGGGAACTCGCGGTGCAGGCCCTCGAAGCCGGGAAGCCCGTCTACGTCGAGAAGCCGATGGCAATGAACCACGCCGAGTGCCTCGAAATGATCGCAGCGGCGGAAAAAGCCGGGCAGAAACTCTTCGTGGCCTACTACCGCCGGGCGCTGCCCTATTTCCTCAAAGTCAAGGAACTGCTCGACGGAGGGTCCGTCGGGCAGCCGTTGACGGCGGAAGTCCGCCTGCTCCGCCCGGAAAGACCCGAAGACCGCGATCCGGCCCGGCTTCCGTGGCGGCTGCGCCGGGAGGTCGGAGGCGAAGGCTATTTCCACGACCTCGCACCGCACACGCTCGACATCCTCGATTTCCTGCTCGGGGAGATCACCGACGCCCGGGGCTGCAAAAGCAACCGCGGGGGATTCTACGACGTGGCGGACACCGTCGCGGCGTCGTTCCGCTTCCGTTCGGGCGTGCCCGGTACGGGGATGTGGTGCTTCGTCGCTCCGCCCTCCGCTGCGGAGGATTCGGTGGTCGTCACGGGCCGCAAAGGCTCGGTGCGGTTCAGCACGTTCGATTTCACGCCGGTCGAACTGGTGACGGCGCGGGGTGTCGAACGCTTCGAAATCGCCCCTCCGGAGCATATTCAGGGCCCGCTGATCGAAACGATCGTCCGGGAGCTGCGCGGCGAGGGCGTGTGCCCCTCCACGGGAGTCTCCGCGGCGCGAACTTCGCGGGTGATGGATGAGATAATGAAAGAATAAATCGCTATCTTTGCGCCCTATGGAGACGAAAAACTACGACAAGGAGGAGCGTTTCGACCCTGCGACCGTCGAGGCGCTGAAACTCCACTATGCGGAGATCCTGCGCCTGCTGGGCGAGGACCCCGCGCGCGAAGGGCTGCTGAAAACCCCCGAACGGGTGGCCAAGGCTATGGCGTTCCTGACGAAAGGTTACGACGAAAATCCGCTCGACATCATCCGCTCGGCGATGTTCCGCGAGGAGTACCGGCAAATGGTGCTCGTCAAGGACATCGAGCTCTACTCGCTCTGCGAACACCACATGCTGCCCTTCTACGGCAAGGCCCATGTGGCCTATATTCCCAACGGTTACATCACGGGTCTTTCGAAAGTGGCCCGCGTGGTGGAGTGCTTCGCCCGCCGCTTGCAGGTGCAGGAGCGGCTGACGGTGCAGATCCGCGACTGCATTCAGGAGGCCCTCAACCCGATGGGCGTGGCCGTGGTGATCGAGGCCAGCCACATGTGCATGCAGATGCGCGGCATCGAGAAGCAGCAGTCGGCCACCACCACGTCGGCTTTCACGGGCGTCTTCCTGTCGAGCCAGCGGACCCGCGAGGAGTTCATGACCCTCATTTCCCACCGCTACCGTTAGACTTAAACCCGTTCCGGCACAGATGCCGGTTCCTTATGCCGGGGTCTTCGGTGCGGGCCGGGACTTGGTTTGTGTCAGCGACGGCAAGGCATTCGGATTCTGAGAGGCGTACCGTTACCGGAACGACCGGATTAAAAAAGCAACAGCTTAGACAATTAAGCTGTTGCTTTTTTTGATGCGGTGAATTTTCGGCAGAGCGACATTGGCTTTCGATTTATTTCGATTCGAAATTCGTCAAACGTTTCCGGACCTCGGAAATGCATCTCGTTTCGGGCCGAAATTTTTTCTGACAGCTCTTTCCTGCTTCGATACGGGCATTGCAAGTCTATATAACAACGGTAGTCGTACATTTGTAAATGTCTTATAAACAAAATGTTGGTTTTTGTAGGGTTCTATATTATAGACCGGCTCTATTTATTGCCTTTTATAAAATGGATACTTTTGTAAAACATAATTTCGGACTTATGATTTGCAATTTTTTTAATAAGGTTCGATTTCTGACCAACAAACTAAAACTCTTAATTTTTATGAAGAAACCATTTTTACACTTGCATCTAAGCTTGCTGTTTCTGATGGGTTGTGTCTTCCTGCTTCCCTCCTGCATCGAGGACAAAGCGGAAGACGCCGCACACCGGCTCGTCGTAAGCAAGGTCGATGTGGAGTTGATTCAGACCGGAATGCTGAACACCGGTTCGAAAGCCTCGTTCGACGTACTTGCAAACCGGGGGTATGTCATCACGTCCGATGCCGAATGGCTCGATGTCGATAAACCGACCGGAAAAGGACGCGTTTCCGTAACGCTCGAAGCGAAGCCCAATGAAACCGCCGGCGAACGCACCGGACATCTCACCGTCACGAGCGGAAAACTCTCCGAGCGGGTCACCGTCACGCAGACGCTCGATCCCGATCCCGACGACGGAAATCCCGTGGGATACACCTATTATTCGGAGAATTTCGACTGGATCGCCGTGTACGGCGGCGCCGACTGCGTAGGACTCGGTTCGCAGAACGGTGCGAAAAACATTTATAGCACCGGCGACGCGCTGCAAAAATTCGGCGAAGCCGGGCTTCAAGATTACAACCCCGTGGGCAAAACGATGTATGCCTGCGCCGGATACTTCA
Organism: Alistipes sp. 56_sp_Nov_56_25; assembly: GCF_001915285.1. Taxonomy (NCBI): domain Bacteria; kingdom Pseudomonadati; phylum Bacteroidota; class Bacteroidia; order Bacteroidales; family Rikenellaceae; genus Alistipes; species Alistipes sp. 56_sp_Nov_56_25. Next base: position 187,483 of record NZ_MNQF01000062.1, on the reverse strand, counting down.
AGATGGGAGCGACCGACAAACAGACCGGAATCATTCTGCCGGCCCTGAAAATCGGCCGCAAGAAAGCCTCCAACGTCGAACTCACGTTCGAGACCTGCCCGAATATCGGCGGCTCCGGCAAGGCCGACGCGGTGACCGTCACGGTCGAGATCGTCGAGGGGCCGGGCACGGTCAACGGCAATTCCGACCGCGAAAGCGAGGCCATGAAACCCGACCAGACCTGGAAATGGACGCCGATGAGCGTGAAACTCTACGGCGTGACTGCTGCGACCCGTATCGCCATCCGCTCGACGCAGCAGGGGAATCCCGGTGTGACCGCCGGCGAAAAAGGCTATTTCCGCTGGTATCTCGACAACGTGAAGATCGTGAAAGCTCCGCGCAACTAACCGCAATCAACTCAAAATCAGAATAACAATGGATTTCAAATACATAATAATCCGGGCGTCGTCCGCCCTGTTGCTGCTGTCGGGCCCCCTCTTCACGGCCTGCGACGACGACGATCCCGATGCGTTCATCACGGTTTCCAAACAGGAGATCGAAGTGGAATACAACGGTTTGACGGCCAACGGCGAAACGGTCAATTTCGACCTCGGGTCGAACCATGCGTGGCAGGCGACCTACGTCGAGGAGTGGATACATCCGACCCACACGGAGGGAGACCGCGGCCGTACGCGCATCTTCCTTGCGATCGACGAAAACGACACGGGCAAAGACCGCGAAGGCTATGTCATATTCGAGGGCGGCGGTTCGCGGCGAACGGTCGCTGTCACCCAGAAACTCAAAATCGACGCCCTGATGGTCTCCCCGGGCAAACTCACCGTCGTCAGATCCGGCCTGCTGGAAACGGGCGAGAAAGCCTCGGTCTATATCTCCGCGAACAGCGACTGGACGATCGAGCCCTCCGGGGACAGCGGTTGGATCACTCCCTCGAAAACCTCGGGCAAAGCCGGCGAAGAGGACGTAGAGCTGACGATCGCCCAGAATACGACCGGCGCCGTGCGTACCGGCACATTCGTCGTGGTCGCCGGTTCGAAGCGTGCGACCGTCACCGTGACCCAGAACCTCGAGGGGCTGAAAGTTTCCGCAACGTCGTTCAGGGTCAATAAGTTCGGCTTTGCCGACGAGGAGCGCACGCCGCTGACGTTCACGGTTACTGCCGCCGAGGCATGGACCTCGACCGCCGACGGCTGGCTGACGCTCAGCCCGGCTTCGGGCGATGCGGGCGAAACCGAGGTGACGCTCACGGTCGGAGAGAACGGTACGGGGGCTCTCCGCAGCGGAGAAGTGAAGATCGTCACTGCGCAGACCGGACTCGAAGAGACCGTAAGTGTCAGCCAGAACGCCAAGGACAATCTGTTCGAGGACGACGGCCAGCAGGTCGGGCATGTCTATTATAACGAGCCGTTCGACTGGGCCATTCCGTTTGGTATGGACGACCAGGTGGGGCTCAATGGCACCAAATGGACGCGTCTCAGCGTACAGAAGAACGATGAGATTAAGGCGGCTTGGGCGAAATGCGGTCTCACCGACTTCAATCCGGATGCGAATTGTCTTTTCATCGCTTCCGATTATCTTCATATGGGAGGTAAAAATATTCAGACGGGCGTCATTCTTCCTGCAATCGGAGTTAAGGCCGGCCAGAGTACCGATGTCGAGCTGTCGATGGAAACCTGTGCCAATATCGGCGGTTCGGGAACTCCGGACGGTGTTACCGTCACGGTCGAAATCACTGCCGGTCCCGGTACCGTGAACGGTGATTCGGAGAAGTTGTGCGAGCCGATGACACCGGCTCCGAGTTGGGGATGGACTCCGATGAGCGTGAAGCTTTACGGCATTACGGCCGACACCCGGATTGTTATCCGTTCGACCCAGCAGGGACAAAACGGCTACTTCCGCTGGTTCCTCGACGACATCAAAATGACGAAGATCGCAGCCGAATAGTCCTGCGGTGTCAAATCAATGAAAAACAAGAAGACAGATATGAAAAACAGATTTGCAGATACGGGAAAATCCTATGCAGGGTATTTTCTGCGTTTCGTGTTCTGCCTGGTGCTGACGGCGGCCGCGTCGCTGGCGCAGGCTCAGAACCGCAACCAGGTGAGCGGCAAGGTGACCGATAAGGCCGGAGAACCGCTCATCGGCGCCACGGTCGTGGTGGTCGGCACGACGACAGGTGCGACGACGGGGGCCGACGGTCGTTTCACGATCGGGGTTCCTGCCGGAGGCGAACTGAAAATCTCCTACATCGGCTATGTGGAGCAGACCGTCAAGGTCAGCGCGCAGTCGGTGCTCGACATCGTTCTGGAGGAAGACAGCCAGATGCTGAAAGATGTCGTCGTGATCGGCTACGGCACGATGGAGAAGAAGTCGGTGACTTCGTCCATCTCCTCGATCAAGGGCGACGATCTGGTGGCCGGCATGGGCGGCTCGACCATCGCCACGGCGCTTCAGGGCAAGATTCCCGGCCTGACCATTTCGGGCAGCGCCAGCCCCAACAGCAGCAACGACTTCCAGCTGCGCGGCGTGGCTTCGGTCAACGCCAGCAAAGGTCCGCTCGTGATCATCGACGGCATCCCCGGCGGCGACATGCGCGCGCTCAATCAGGAGGACATCGAGTCGGTAGACGTGCTCAAAGACGCCTCGGCAGGCGCCATCTACGGCACGCGCGCCGCCGGCGGTGTGATCCTCGTCACGACCAAACAGGCCCGGCAGGGCCGCGTAACGGCGCGTTATACGGGCGAATTCTCGGTCGAGGCCATCCGCAAGACCCCCGACCTGCTCTCATCAAGCGAGTACGTCGAGTACGGACTCGGCGAGGACTACGGTCACGACACCGACTGGTACAAGGAGCTTACCAACGAGCTTCCGTTTTCGCAGCGCCATTCGGTGAGCATTTCGGGCGGATCGAACGTGGCGCAGGTCTACACCTCCTTCATGGCGCAGAACCAGAAAGGCATCGTCATCGGCGACAACCGCAAGGACTACTCGGGCCGCGTCAACGCCAAGTTCAACCTTTTCGACGGAGTGGTCGAGATCCGCACCAACGCCCAGTTCCGCGAGGCCGAGCGCGACAACCGCAACTCGTCGGGCATCTTCAAGATGGCTTTCGGGCTCAACCCGACCATTCCGCTCCGCGACCCCGCCAATCCGTCGAACTACAACGTCGTCGGCAACGGCATCTCGGGAACGAGCTTCAACCCCGTGGCCGACATCATGCTGCGCACGAACAACGGCAAGGACCAGTGGCTGCTGGCCGATGCGACCGTGAAAATCAACCTGATGAAAGGTCTTTCGTTGCAGGGTACCGTGGGTATCGACAAACGCCAGTATCAGCAGTACACCTACGTTTCGCACGACCACAAGGAGTCGATCGACAACAGCCGCCGCGGCGGAGCGTCGCACAAGTTCAGCAAGGACAACCGGGTCTCGATCGAAGCCTATGCCAACTACCACAAGGTTTTCCGCGAGGACCATACGCTCGACGCGGTTGCCGGTTATAGTTTCTGGCAGGCCGGCGGCGAAGATTTCAACATGGCGAACTACGACTTCCCGGTCGATGGGGTCGGTCCGTGGGATATGGGCGTGGGTTCGTACCTCTCGGAAGGGCGTGCCACGATGGACTCGGGCAAGGACCCGCGCGAACGGCTGCTCTCGCTGTTCGGCCGCGCCAACTATTCGTACAGGGACCGCTACATGGTGAGCGCGAGCTTCCGCCGCGAGGGTTCCTCGAAATTCGGCGCGAACAACCGCTGGGGTAACTTCTGGGCCCTCTCCGGAGGCTGGCGCATCTCGAACGAGACGTTCCTGCGCGACGTGAGGTGGGTCAACGACCTCAAAGTCCGCCTGGGCTACGGCGTCACGGGCAACAACGGCTTCGGAAACGGTTACACGACCCGCATGTACAAGGCCAACGACATGTGGCCGACCAACGGCATCTGGCAGCCCGGCTACGGTTCGGTCCGCAACGTCAACCCCGACCTCAAATGGGAGGAGAAATCGGAGCTGAATTTCGGTCTGGACTTCTCGCTGTTCGACGACCGGCTGTGGGGCAAGTTCGACATCTACCACCGCAAGGTCGATGACATGCTCTACGAAGTCAACGCCCCGATGCCCCCGATGGTGCACGATACGGTGATGAAGAACATCGGCAGTCTGGAAAACAAGGGCTGGGAATTCGAATTGGGCGGCGACATCGTCCGCAGCAAGAATTTCCGCTATACGTCCAGCCTGCGCCTGTCGCATAACAAGAGCAAAATCAAGCGTCTGGGCGACGACGGCTACTTCCTCGACCAGGTGACCTTCCCCTCGCCGGGCAACCCGGGCACGGCCGTGCGCCTGCAAAACGACGTCGAGATCGGCCAGTTCTTCGTCTACAAGTATGCCGGACTCGACGAGGACGGCAAATGGATGATCTACGACAAGAACAACGAGATCGTGCCTGCCGTGGACGGCACCAAGTCGAATCTCGTCGCCGAAAACAAGCACTTCGTGGGCAACGCCATTCCGAAAGTGATCCTTTCGTGGGACCACACGTTCCGCTACAAGAACTGGGACCTGTCGGTCTTCCTGCGCAGCTGGCTCGATTACGACGTGTTCAGCCAGGTCAACATGTACTACGGACTGGCCAACGATTCGCAGCTCAACGTCCTCAAGTCGGCCTATACGCGCAACCGCAACATCAAGGACGAAAAGATCCTCTGCGACTACTGGATCGACGACGCCTCCTTCCTCAAAATCGACGCCATCAACCTCGGCTACACGCTCGACCTGAAAAGGTGGACGCGCTACATCCAGTCGGCCAAGATCTACTTGACGATCCGCGACGTGGCCGTATTCACCGATTACAACGGCATCAACCCCGAGGTAGACATCAACGGCCTGAACCCCGGTTTCGAGTATGTGAACAACACGGCGTCGATGTATCCGCAGACGACCCGTTTCACGCTCGGCGTGCAATTAACGTTCTAAACAAAATCAGAGATGAATATGAAATTCAAACATATAGCAGCCGTATTGGCCGGAGCGGCCGCACTCTCCGCGCCTTCCTGCGATCTCAACGAGAAGTTCTATTCGGAGGTGACCCCCGACACGTTCTTCACCTCGCCCGAGAGCACCTATGCCGTGCTGTGCCGCCCCTTCACCCATTGGAAGTGGTACATCGGCGCCGACCGCTGGTACCTCCAGGAACTGACGACCGACGAAATGACCTGTCCCAAACGCGGCGCGGACTGGTACAACGGCGGAGAGTACTACCGCCTGCACTACCACACCTGGTCGCCCGACGACCGTTTCGTCGTGAACACCTACGACGGCACGACGGGCGGCATTTCGCGGGCTCTGGAGGCCAAAGCCGATCTGGAAAGCGTCGATTACAACGCCATCGGGCTCAGCGACGCCGTCAAGGCCGACCACATCAACCAGCTGAACGCCATCACGGCCTACTTCTACATGAAAGGTCTCGACTATTTCGGAGGGATGCCGATTTACCATTCGGTGAACGACGGTCTGCGCCCCCGCAATACGGCGCTCGAAACCTACCGGCACGTCGAAACGCTGCTCAAAAACGCCATTCCCGCCCTGGCGAAGAAATCCTCGCTCGGAGCCCCGGAGGACGGCTACATCAAGCAGGCTGCCGCGGCGGCGATGCTGGCCCAGCTCTATTTCAACGCCGAAGCGTACATCGGCGAGGAACACTTCGACGAATGCGCGCAGATCTGCCGCGACATCATCGGCGGCCTTTACGGCGTCTACGAACTGGACGACACGTGGTACGGCCCCCACACGTTCGACAACGACTCTTCGCACGAGGCGATCTGGAACGTTCCGTCGGAGAACTCGAAGGTCGAGTGGAGCTGGTATTTCAAGTATTTCTACCACAATTCGTCCTATGTCTATTTCGACATCGAAACCGCCGGTTACAACGGCTTCATCCTGACGCCTTCGCTCAACCCGCAGGGGAGCTACTACACCCAGTGGAAGCTGGGCAGCCCCTACCGCAAGTTCAACGACAAGGACCTGCGCAAGAAGCCCTACCGCTATCTCGGCAACAAGCGATACGAGGGCATGTTCCTCGTCGGCAAGCAGGTCAACTTCGACGATCCGACCAAAGTGTGCCTGGGACAGAAAGAGTACAGCGGCAAAGTCATCGACATGGTGGATCAGGTGGCCCGCTTCTCGGAGGTGGGCAGCAAATACGGCTCGGTGGCCGAACTGACTTCGACGATGGCCGACGGCGAGGAGAATTCGGGCATCCGTCTGGTGAAATCCCCGCAGCCCAACCTTGCGGACAAGCAGCTGCGCTGGAATCCCGACTGTCCGGTCATCCGCCTGTCGGAGATCTATTACATGCTGGCCGAATGCGAACTGCGCGCCGGGCACAAGAAAGAGGCCGCCGAACTGATCAATCAGGTGCGTGCGCGCAACTTCGAGAACCGCAACGACCCCGATCCCGTGACCGCGGACAATCTCGACGAATACCGCATGCTCGACGAATGGATGATCGAGTTCCTCGGAGAGGGACGCCGCCGCACCGATCTGATCCGCTGGGGCGCGTTCACCTCCGAGTCGTGGTGGGACCACACCCCCTCGAATGACAAGAACATGAACCGCTTCCCGATTCCCAACTCGGCCATATCGGCCAACAACCTGATCAAGCAGAATCCGGGGTACGGAGGTACGGCCGAAGAGTAGAACGCCGCTTTTCCCCGGATGCCCGAGGGTGTCCGGGGAGAAATCCGGCCTTTTCATAAACCAAACAAAAAAACCGAACAATGATCAAACACCTGTTCAAATACCTGCTGATAGTCCTGCTCGCCGGAGGGTTCACGGCCTGCTCCGAAGACGAAGGCGCCCAAATACTCGGCGGCCTTTACGAAAAGGTTGACATCGCCCCCGAACCCGGCATGAACCTCGTGGGCCGCGTGACCGACGGCAAGAATCCGATCGAAGGCGCGGTTGTGAGCGACGGCTTCACCGTAACGACCACCGATGCGCAGGGGGTCTACCAGATGCGCGTGAAGAAGAGCACTCCGTTCGTGTTCGTCTCGGTGCCCGCCGACTGCGAGATCCCGGTGGAGAACGGCATGCCGAAGATCTATAAGAAGATCGCCTTGGGCGACAACGACGTTGTGCAGCGCAGTTTCACGCTCGAACGCACCGGCAAAAAGGAGCGGTTCACCCTGCTGGCGCTGGCCGACGTGCAGATCGGCCGCGACGACGAGGTCGTGATGCTCGAAAAAGAGGTGCTGCCCCTGCTGGTGCCCTACGTACAGCAGCTGGACAAACCGGTCTACGGCATTTCGCTGGGCGACCTGGTGTGGGACAACATGCCTTTCCACAGCGTCTACAAGGAGCAGATCCGGAAGATCGGCGTACCCGTCTTCCAGGTGATCGGCAACCACGACCACGACAAGGCCATCGGCATGGACACGGAGGCCGACCACAGTTTCCGTGCGGCGTTCGGCCCCACCTATTATTCGTACAACATCGGCGACTGCCACTTCGTCGTGCTCGACGACGTGCTCTACACCGGCTCTTCCAACTACACCGCCGAAATCACCGAGGCGCAGATGGCATGGCTGGAACAGGACCTGAAACACGTGCCCAAAGACAAACTCATCATCATAGGAGTGCATATCGCCACCTCGCGCCGCAACCGCCCCACGAGCCACATCGCCAACTACCGGGAGCTCTACGCCCTGCTCGACGGATACAATGTCCGCATCCTTTCGGGACACTCGCACAACAACTACACCACGACGATCTCCGAAACCATCGAGGAGAACACGCTCGGCGCCGTGATGGGCGCCTACTGGAACGGCGAGGAGCTGTGCAACGACGGCAGCCCCCGGGGCTATGCGGTCTACGAGATCGAGGGCAACCGGATCGCAAACTGGTATTATAAGGGTACGGCCTATCCCAAGGAGTACCAGATGTACCTCTACGGTCCCGGGCAGGCGGTGTCCGAGCAATACCGCGACGGGCTGATCTTCAACATCTTCAACTGGCACTCCACCTGGACGGTCGAGGTCCGGGAGGACGATGCCGCCTGGACGACCCTGCCCTCCGGATCGAACCTGAAATACGAGATGGACCGCCGGGCCTACGACTTCATGTACGGCGACACCAAACCCGAGCACCGCCCGACGGCCGAACCGGAGACGAACAACGACCACATGTTCTATTACGAACCGTCGTCCGCGACGTGGAGCGAAGTCACGGTAAAGGCGTCCGACCCCTACGGAAACGTCTATACCGAGAGTATCCGGAACGAATAGAACCCATTACGAAGAATCGAATCCCCTCTCCGCATCGTCGGAATGAACGGTGCGGAGAATTTTTCAACTGTTTTTCAATCCATGAAAAAATTTTTCCCGACACTTCTGCTCTTGCTGAGCTGCGGACTTTCGGCCGTCGCACAGCCATCAGGGAATCCGCTCGTCTTCGGCGAGAACCGCCTGACGCTCATCACGCCGACGCTCTTCCGGCTGGAATTCGCCCGCGACGGCAAATTCATCGACGATCCCACGATCTTCGCCTACGACCGTTCGAACCTGCTTCCCACGGACCGGTTCGAGGTGCGGGCGCTGGGCGGCGACCGCTACGAGATCACGACCGAGGCCCTGCGTATCGTCTACGAGCACGACGGCTTCCCGTTCGGACTGCACAACTTCGCGGCCTACTACAAGCTCAACGGCAAGGAAAAGAAGTTCACCAACCGCTGCATCTTCCGCAACAACCTCGGCGGTCCGGTCGAAACCCTCGACCGCGTCACCGGTGAAATCCCCATGCAGGACGGGTTGCTGAGCCGCGACGGCTGGTACGTGATCGACGACGAACGCTCCGACCTGCTGGTCGATGGATGGCTCCGCCCGCGCGACACCCGCAGCCATGTGCAGGACCAGTACTGCTTCGTCTACGGCAACGACTACAAGGCCGCGCTGGCCGACCTGGGAGCCATCGGCGGACGGGTTCCGATGACCCGCAAATACATCCACGGCGTCTGGTACTGCCGCTACTGGGACTACACCTCCGAGGAGTTCCTCTCGATCATCGACGGCTACGAGCAGAACGACTTCCCGCTCGACAACCTCGTCTTCGACATGGGCTGGCACACCTACACGGCCCGAACCGGCACCGGTCATGCCGGCAGCCGCAGTTGGACGGGCTATACCTGGGAGCGCGAACGCATTCCCGATCCCGAAGCGCTGATCGCCGAGGTGCACCGCCGCGGCGTGACCGTGTCGCTCAACGACCATCCGCACGACGGCATCCGTCCCCACGAGGAGATGTACGGCGCCTTTATGAAGGATATGGGGGCCGATCCGGCCAAACCGCTCCTTTTCGACCTGGGCGACCGCAAATACATGGAGACCTTCTTCAAACACGCCCATCACACCACCGAGGATATGGGCGTCGATTTCTGGTGGCTCGACTGGCAGCAGAACTACCTCTATCCCGAGGTGCGGGGATACCGTTCCACCTCGTTGCAGTGGATCAACGAACTTTACTACCGCGAAACGGAGCGGAAAGGACTGCGCGGCGCGGGTTACAGCCGTTGGGCCGGGTGGGGCGACCACCGCCATCCCATCCAGTTCTCGGGCGACGCGCAGGCCAACTGGGAGATGCTGGCTTTCGAGGTCAAGCTCACGGCCGCCAGCGGCAATGCGGGCTGCTACTACTGGGCGCACGACATCGGCGGATTCCGCGGCGACCCCAATCCCGAACTTACCGTGCGCTGGACGCAGTTCGGAGCCTTGTCGGCCGCCCTGCGCGTGCACTCGACCAAGGATGCGCGGCTCGACCGCCGTCCGTGGATCAGCGGCGAACGCGAAACCGCCGCCATGCGCCGCATGTACCACATGCGCTCGGAGCTGATGCCCTACGTTTACAGCAGCGTCTGGCAGACCCATTCGACGATGGTGCCGCTGAACCGCCCGATGTATATCGAATACGGCGGCGACGAACGCGCGTACTGCAACGAGCAGGAGTTCCTTTTCGGGGACCTGCTGCTCGCCGCTCCCATCGCCTCGCCCGGCACGGGCCCCGACAAGGTCGCTTCGCAGCGGGTGTGGTTCCCCGGAGAGGATGTCTGGTACGACTTCTTCACCCACGAACGCTTCGACGGCGGCCGGGAGTGCGAAATATCCAAGCCGCTCGAAGAGTTTCCGCTCTACGTCCGGGGAGGCTGGGTGCTGCCCATGCAGCCCTATACGCCGCGGCCGGCCTCGACGCCGCTCACGACGCTCGTCATGCGCGTCTACCCCTCGGCCGGCGATGCCGACAACACCTATACGCTCTACGAGGACGACGGAGTGACCCGCGATTACGAACAGGGCGCGTATGCGACCACGCAGCTCAATTACCGCCGGACGGGGCGGGTGACGACCGTAACGGTACGTCCCACCGCAGGCTCTTACGAAGGTCAGGTCGTCAAACGCGCCTACCGGCTTCAGCTCCCCGCCGCCGGGAAGATCGAAAGAGCGAAGGTCGGCGGCCGCAGCGTGAAGCCTGTGTTCGATGAAAAGCTGAAATGCCATGTGATAGAGGTCCCCGCGGCTGACATCCGCCGGGAGGTGAAGATCGAAATCATCGGTTGATCCGGCCGCCGAAGACCGGAACGTGCGACGAATCTCCGCCGGAAAACGGTGCGGGATTCGTCTTTTTTTGTAAATTTGTATATTTGAACAAGCGTCCCGATGAAAAAGTTGATCATGTTCTCCCCCCCCTCGTTTTTGTGATCTGTATGGTTCTGCTTTGTGCCTGTCATGAGAGTGATAACGAACAGATACTCGACCAGTTGGATCAGGTCATCGAAAGTAAGGGCCTCTATGCGGTACGTTTCGAACGGCGAGTAGACTCGCTGCGGAGGGAACTATGCACCGCGTCCGACGACACGATGCGGTGGAGGACGGCCAATCGGCTGTTCGATTCCTATATCACTTACAACATCGACACGGCGGCCCGTTACGTCGCCCTGATGTACGACCTTGCCGAACACACGGGCCGCCGGGACATGAAGTTTCTGTCCACCACCTGCGACATATCCGTCCTGATCGGCCGCAACAACATCGAAGACGCTTACGACCGGATTCGGTCGCTCGATACCGCAGGCATCACCAAGCGGATGCGTGCGAACTACTACACTCAGCAGATGGTCGTCTACGGGCGTCTCGCCTCGCAGAACACCTCCGAATCCCGCAGCAGGGCCTATGCCGACACACTCGCCCGGATACGGCGCGTGCGCATCGGCTTCGACGGACACTCGTACGTCACACGCCAGCGGCTGCGGGCCATCGACCTGCTGTCGCAGCAGCGTTGCGACGAGGCGCTCGATGTGCTGCTGCCGCTTTACAACCCCCGGCAGAGTTCGCGGACACTGGCCCGCGTGGCGTACAACATAGCCAACGTATACGAAACCCTCGGCGACCGCGAGCAGCGCAAATACTGGCTCGCCCGCGCCGCGGTGAACGACCTGCGAACCCCCGTCCGGGAGTACCTCTCCCTGTACGAACTGGCGCTGATGATGTTCGAGGAGAAGGACATGGAGCGTGCGGCCCGCTACATTCAGTGCACGGTCGCCGATATGCTTTCGTGCAACTACAACACGCGCATCTTCCATTCGAGCCAGGCCGAGATGATCATCAATCAGGCCGTGGTTTACAGCATCAACTCCCGCAGCCGCATCCTGACGGTCATGGTCAGCGTTTTCCTGCTTCTGCTGGTGATCATAGCCCTGCTGTGTTCCACACGCAGCGCCAGCACCGGCGGCTGAGGCGCAACACCTCCCTGATTTACGAAGTCAACAGGCGGCTTCACGAACGCAACGAACAGTTCCGGATCGTGAACGACCATCTGCGCGATGCCAACAAGATCAAAGACAGTTATGTGTTCCGCTACATGCAGCTCGCCACGCATTACATCGGCCGGGTCGACGAATACCGGATGGAATTGCGAAAAACCGCCAAAACCGACGGTACGGAGGCCCTGATGCGCAAACTGCGGTCGCCTTCGGATGTGGACCGCAATTACCGCGACTTCTACCGCATCTTCGACGAAACGTTCCTCGGCATCTTCCCCGACTTCGTAGAGCGGGTCAACGAGTTGCTCGAAGAGCCGGCGCGTTTTCCGGTGCGTTCGGACGGGGCTCTTTCGACCGAACTGCGCATCCTGGCCGTCATGCGGCTGGGGATCACCGACAGCGGTTGCATCGCCAGTTTTCTGAACTGCGCTTCGGCAACGGTTTATACCTATCGCACCAAACTCCGCAATTCGGCGCTCGGCTCGCGCAGCGATTTCGAAAACCGGGTTCGGCGCATCGGCCTCTGACCGGATTTCTTACGGATCGCCCATTTGCGGCGGGGATTCTTTCATAGTGGCTGTTTCATACGGGTTGTCAGATCTGGACCGGTTTTGACAACCGGCTATCAGTGTGCCGTTTACGCGGGGATCGGGTTCTCCGTGTCATGAAAACGGCTTCTTTATACGCGATTCGGGCCCTGCGCCGGGAAACCCGCGCGCGGGGAACGGAATTTGAAACGATGGTCGGGACAGCAAACCAAAAAAATTAAACAACCATGAACGTCAAAAAATTACGTTACTTTGCGTTCGCACTCATTGCAGTTGCGTTCTGCGCGTGTCAGAAGGAGCCTTCGACATCGGACCTTCACCGGGATTATCTGGTCTACACCGCCCACGATACCGGCACCGACTTCGCCGCGATCGACACCTACTACATTCCCGACAGTATCCTGATCATCGGGAACAGCGACAAAACCGAATACTGGAAAGACGCCGACGCCATGGCGATCATCGGCACGGTGGTCGGCAAACTCGACGATGCGGGCTACACGCGCACCGAGGACAAAGACGCCGCCAGCGTGGGCATCCAGCTCAGCTACGTCCGCAAAGTGACCTACTTCGTAGGCTACGACTATCCCTACTGGTGGTGGTACTATCCCTACTACTGGGCTCCCGGCTACTGGGGCGACTGGGTGGGATGGCACTATCCTTACAGCGTTTACTACGGGTACACGGCCGGTTCGCTGCTGATGGAAATGCTGGACCTCCAGGCCGACCAGGAGAGCGGCAAGAAACTGCCTATCGTATGGGACAGCTTCATCGGCGGCCTGCTGACCTCCGACGCCGACCTCAACCAGCAGCGCACGATCGCCGCCGTCGAGCAGGCATTCGAACAGTCTCCTTACCTGGCCAAATAGTTTAACAGCAAAAAATCGTCCGATTATGAAAACATCGAAATACCTCAAAACCATCGCTTTCTGCGCCTTGATGCTCGCTGCGGCCATGCCGGGCAAAGCGCAGGTATTCCCCAACACCTACATCAACATCGACTGGCAGGTAGGCGTGCCTCTGGGCGCCGGTTTCGCCGACAAGGCCTCGGGCTGGGGCATGAACTTCGAAGGCGGATACTTCGTCACGCCGGCCATCACCGTCGGTCCGTTCATCTCCTACCAGACCAACCTCCAGAGCATTTCGCGCCAGACGCTCGATCTGGGCAACGGATCGGCGCTGACGACCAACCAGAAACACGCGCTGTTCCAGCTGCCGTTCGGTGTCACGGGACGATACAACTGGCTTACCGACAGCGTATTCCAGCCATATGCGGGTCTGAAGCTGGGCGCCAACTACGCCGAAATGTCATCGTACTACTACATCATCAAGCAGTACACCGACACCTGGGGATTCTACCTCTCGCCCGAAATCGGCGTGTCGATATTCCCGAGGCCCGACTACCGGCTGGGGTTCCACGTAGCGCTCTATTACAGCTACTCGACCAACAGCGGCGACGTGCTGACTTACTCGATGGACAACATCAACAATTTCGGCATCCGCGTCGGTATCTCCTTCTGACGCCCGTTGGGTGACGCCTCACCGGAACGCCGGACCCGTTGCAGGGTTCGGCGTTTTCATGCGTCCGGATTTGACGGTTCCGGTTTAAAAACCTATCTTGCAGGACCGAAAACTATTTCGCCCTGGCGGCCGCCCGCATCCCCGCCTTTTCTACATCGGCCAGAAGCGGCAGCGCCTTCCCATGACACGAAAGACCCGATTTCGCAGGAAATCGGGTCTTTTTTTCGGCTTCGGAAGAGGGTCATTCCCGCGAAAGGGCATCAATGCGCGCCAGCTCGTCGTCGGAGAAGGAGGCGTTTTCCAACGCCCGCAGGTTGTCTTCGATCTGCGCCGCGGAGCTGGCCCCGACGATTACCGACGTAACGCGTTTATCGCGCAGAAGCCATGCCAGCGCCATTTCGGCCAGCGTTTGGCCGCGCTGCTGGGCGATGTCGTTCAGGGCGCGGAGCCGTTCCAGCATCGCGTCGGTCAGCACCTCGCGCTGCAACGAACGACCCGCCGCCATGCGCGAATCCTGCGGAATGCCGTCGAGGTAACGACCCGTCAGCAGTCCCTGCGCCAGCGGCGAAAAGGCGACGAAGCCCGAACCCGACGCGGCGGAAAGCGACAGCACGCCCGAAGTTTCGGGCTGGCGGCTGAAGATATTGTACCGGTCCTGAAAAAGCAGGCACGGAACGTCGCGTTCGGCGAGGTAGCGGAAGGCGAAACGCGCCGCTTCGAGCGGGTAGCGCGACAATCCGACGTAGAGCGCCTTGCCCCGGCGGACGATGTCGACCAATGCCTGGAGGGTCTCCTCAAGGGGCGTCTCGGGGTCGTGGCGGTGGGAATAGAAGATGTCGACGTAATCGAGTTTCATGCGGCGCAGGCTCTGGTCGAGGCTCGCCGTGAGGTATTTGCGCGATCCCCAGTTGCCGTAGGGTCCCGGCCACATGTCGTAACCCGCTTTGGTCGCGATGAACATTTCGTCGCGGTAGGGGCGGAACGAGCGTTCCATCAGACGGCCGAAATTCTCCTCGGCCGTGCCGTACGCCGGCCCGTAGTTGTTCGCAAGGTCGAAATGGGTGATTCCGCGGTCGAAGGCGTAATGGGCCATCCGCTGCACGTTGGAGAAGGCCTGCCCGCTGCCGAAATTGTGCCACATACCCAGCGAAAAGGCCGGCAGCAGCACGCCGCTGCGCCCGGCGCGCCGGTAGATCATACCGTCGTCGTAACGGTCGGGCGAAGGTTGATAGGGTGATTCAATCATGGCTGTAAACAGTTATTCCCGAAAGCCTCCCTTTTCAAAGGGAGGTTCAGAGGTTTTGTCGAAATGGAGGCGCAAGGCGCATCGGTTGTGACTTTTCCACAATCAATGCGCTTCCAGCCAGTTGCCGCCCACGCCGGCGTCGGCGATCAGCCGGACCTTGAGCTGCGCGGCGGACTCCATGCACTCGGTGACGATCGCCGTGACACGCTCCTGCTCCGAGCGGAGCATGTCGACCACCAGTTCGTCGTGCACTTGCAGGATCACCCGCGAGCGGATGCCTTCGGCGGCGAAACGCCGGTGAACGTTGATCATGGCGATCTTCATAATGTCGGCCGCAGAACCCTGAATCGGGGCGTTCACGGCGTTGCGCTCGGCAAGGCCGCGGGCGATGGCGTTGTGCGACGCGATGTCGTTGAGGTAGCGGCGGCGGCCGAAAATCGTCGAGACGAAACCCTCCTCCTTGGCCTTCTCGACCACGTTGTCCATATACTTCTTGACCCCGGGGTAGGAGGCGAAATAGCCGTCGATGATCTCCTTGGCCTCCTTGCGCGGAATTTCGAGCCGCTGGCTCAACCCGAAGGCCGAAATGCCGTAGATGATGCCGAAATTGGCCGTCTTGGCCCGGCGGCGTTCTTCGGAGGTCACCTCGTCGAGCGTTTTGTTGAAGAGCTTGGCGGCCGTGGCGGCATGGATGTCCTCGCCGTGCTCGAAGGCCGCGATCAACGACTCGTCGCCCGAAAGGTGGGCCATCAGTCGCAGTTCGACCTGGCTGTAATCGGCCGAAAGCAGCAGGTGATCGTCGTCCGAGGGGATGAACGCCTTGCGGATGCGGCGGCCCATGTCGTCGCGGACGGGGATGTTCTGCAAATTGGGATTCGTCGACGAAAGGCGTCCCGTGGCCGTCACGGCCTGGTTGAACGAGGTGTGGATGCGCCCCGTCGAGCGGTTGACCAGCTGGGGCAGCGCCTCGACATAGGTCGAAAGCAGTTTCTTCACGCCCCGGTATTCGAGGATCAGATCGACGATCCGGTGTTTGCGGGCGAACGACTGGAGGTAGTCCTCGTCGGTGCAGAACTGCTTGGTCTTGGTCATCTTGGGCTTCTCGGCAATGCGCATTTTCCCGAAAAGCACCTCGCCCAGCTGGCGCGCCGAGTTGATGTTCAGGTTCGGTTCGCCCGCCTCGGTGCGGATCGCCGCCTCCAGTTCCGCGAGTTTGCGGTTCAACTCGACGGCATAGACCGCCAGCGCTTCGGAGTCGATCCTCACGCCCGCCATCTCGATGTCGGCCAGCACGGCGATCATCGGCTCCTCGATCTCGAAATAGAGGTGCTGGAGGCCGATCTGCTCGATCATGGGGTAGAGCGCCTGCTTGAGTTGCAGCGTCACATCGGCATCCTCGGCGGCGTACTCCTTGACGCGTTCGACGTTCACAAGGTCCATCGTCAGCTGCTTCGAGCCTTTGCCGATGAGCGTTTCGATCTCGATGGGCTTGTAATTGAGGTATTTCTCCGCAAGGGCGTTCATGTTGTGGCGCGACTCGGGATCGAGCAGGTAGTGGAGGATCATCGTGTCGTACATGCGGCCCCGGATCGTGATGCCCAGCCGGCGCAGCACCATCAGGTCGAACTTGATGTTCTGCCCGATCTTGGCGATCTTCTCATCCTCGAACAGCGGCCGCACGATCTCCGCATACTCGGGCGTATCCTTCTCCAGGAAAGGCACGTACCACGCTTTGAACGGTTCCACGGCGAGCGACAGCCCGACGATGCGGTCGTTGAAGATGTCGAAACCCGTGGTCTCGGTGTCGAAACAGAATTCGGGGTATCTGCCGACCGCGGCGACCACCTCGCGCAGTTGCGCGGCGCTCTCCACGAGCGTGTATTCGTGGGGCGTCGTCTGGGCCGTCCGGAACTGCATCGCCTCGGCTTCGGCCTGAAGTTCGGCCACGGGAACCTCCTGCGCCGCAGGAAGCGGCACGACGGGGTCGCCGAACAGATTGCCCTGTCCCGCCAGCGCGGCCTTCTTCGCCGCGGCCGACTTGGCGCGGGCCATCTCCGCCAGCTGGGTCTGCGCCTCCTGACGCGGACCTTCGGGAAGCGGCTCGGCGGGTGCGAGGTTCGTCAGATCGTTCATAAAAGCCTTGAAATCCAATTCGGCGAAGATCCCGCGCAGCTGGTCGATATGCGGGTCGCAAACCGTGAGGTCCTCCTCGCGGAAGGGGATCGGCACGTCGAGGCAGATGGTCGTCAGGCGCTTGGCCAGCCGCAGGTTGTCGGCCCACCCGGCGATCTTCTCGCCCTGCTTTCCGGGAATTTTGCCGACATTCTCCAGAATGTTTTCCACCGTTCCCCACTCCCGGACCAGTTTGCAGGCGATCTTCTCGCCGATGCCCGGGACGCCGGGAATATTGTCCGAGGCATCGCCCCACAGCGCAAGGATGTCGCGCACCAGCTGCGGGTCGTCGATGCCGTACTTCTCGCGGATGGCCTCGCGGTCGACGATCTCGATGCTGCCCTCGGCGCCCCGCTGTTTGTAGATGCGGCAGTTGTCGCGCACCAGCTGGCCGTAATCCTTGTCGGGCGTCACCATATAGACGTCGTAACCGGCTTCGACACCCTTCTGCGAAAGGGTTCCGATCACGTCGTCGGCCTCGTAACCCGCCACTTCGAGAATCGGAATGCACATCACGTCGAGCACCCGTTTCACGTAGGGTATCGAAAGCAGGATGTCCTCGGGGGTTTCGGAACGGTTGGCCTTGTATTCCGGAAAGATGTCGCGGCGGAAGCTGCCGCCCTTGGGATCGAACGCCACGCCCAACAGATCGGGCCTTTCGCGTTTCTGGATGTCGCGCAGGAACTTCACGAAGCCGAACACCACGGAGGTGTTCATCCCCTCGCGGTTACGCATCGGATGGCCCAAAAAGGCATAGTAATACTTGAAAATCAACGCATAGGCGTCGACCAGAAAGAGTTTTTTCATATCAGATAAGTTGCGTCAATTAGAGTCACCTTTTCCCCGCTGCGGCCATTTTCACAAACCCGCCGCATCCGGAATCCCTGCTTGTCTTCTTACATATTGTCCTCGGCGAACCACTCGGCGAACGATGTCGCCGTCTCGTGCAGGCGCAGCGAGTGGAGCGCGACGCCTTCGGGAAGGCGCGCGGCGATGCGGGCGGCGAAATCGCCGAGCATGTTCTCGCACGTCGGCTGGTAGCCCACCGTAACCACATTGCCGAAGCGTTCGGCGAGCACGCGGAAAAATTCCTCCCCGGATTCCGAGGCGCGCAGCACCAGCGCATGGTCGAAATGCGAGACGATCTCCTCGCTGACGATCCGTTTCAGTACGCCGAAATCCAGCACCATGCCGCATTTCGGGTTGGACGCATCTTCGGCCGGAGTACCCTTAACCGTTACAAACAGACGGTAGGAGTGCCCGTGAATCTCGCGGCACGGACCGTCGTATCCGTCGAGCGCATGAGCCGCCTCGAACGAAAATTCTTTAGTCAATCTGATAACTGCCATATTGCAAAGATAATGTAAAGCGCAAAATATTCACCCCGATCGGACGTTTCTCTTTAAAATTAGTTATATTTGCCCAACTATGAAGCAGATTCTCGCCGATATTACTCCTATGGGCAGCAACAATTTATTCGTGACCCACTACTGGCCCGACAAGCAGACCGATCCTCCGCTCCATTACCACGAAGATTACATGCTCTGCCTGACGCTCCACGTGCGCGGCCAGCGCATCATGGACGACGCGGTCGAAGATTTCACCGAAAAGGACCTCGTGCTCATCAATCCCGGAACCCCGCACCGTTTCAAGCGCGACGCGGCGTATGCCGACGCCAAGTGCGAAACCGCCACGGTCATGTTCAGCCGCGAGATGCCCGACTGGAAGTTCCTCTCGCTCGAACACATGCGTCCCATCCGCGAAATGCTGCTCCGCCCTGCGGCCGGACTGCGATTCGCCCCGAAAACGATCGACACCGTGCTCGAACGGATGATATCGCTGCCCAAACTCGACGGCTTCGAAGCCGTCTCGCTCTTTTTCAGCATCCTCAACGACCTTGCCACAGCGCCGCCCGACGAGGTGCAGCAGATCGGTTCGCGTCACGACGGTTCCTACCAGGACGACCGGGTGCGCCGAATCGTCCGGTTCGTGGAGGAGAGCTATTCCCGCAAACTCTCGCTGGAGGAGATCGGCCGTTCGGTGGACATGTCCCCGTCGTCGGTGTGCCGCTACTTCAAACGCCGCACGCACCAGAACCTGTGGGAATACATCAACAGCTTCCGCATCAACCGGGCCGCGCAGCTCATCGTCGAGACGCAGCTCCCCATTTCGGAAATAGGCCCCCGCTGCGGATTCACCAACGTCTCGAATTTCAACCATCTGTTCCGCGCCCACCTCGGAACCACGCCCAGCGACTACCGCAGCCGGTTCAAAACCTCGCCGCTCACGCCGGATACGACGAACTGAAAAGAGGCGCCCCCTTCATCCGGAGACGCCTCTTTTTCACGATACGTGCGGATCAACGCACTTCGACCTTCCAGGGCGAGTACATCAGGACGCCCTGCTGGTTCAGGGCCTCGCGCACGGTGTTGTACTCTTTCATCATCAGTCCCAGTTCCGAACGGGCGAAAGCTTCGCGGACGCTCACGTTCAGCGAAGCGATGATCGCAGCGAAACCCGTCGGCTCCTCCTTCACTTCGACGACCCGGTAGCCGTCGCCCAGTTCCGCCTTGTCTACGGCCAGCGCAATGGCCGTTTTCAATCCGCCGTAGGTGTCGATCAGGCCGACTTCCAGCGCATCCTTACCCAACCAGACACGGCCGCCGGCGATGTCGAGCACCTTCCCGATCGGAAGATTGCGCCCCTCGGCCACATGGTTGGTGAAGGTGGTGTAAACCCGGTCGACACCGCGCATGATCATCGCCCGCTGCAAGGGCGTCAGCGGCGACGTGGCCGCGAAATCGGCCGAAGCGTTGCTCTTCACGCCGTCGACGGTGATGCCCAGTTTGTTTTTCAGGGCGTCGCGCGTATCGAGGAACATGCCGAACACGCCAATCGAACCCGTGAGGGTCATCTTGTCGGCCACGATCGCATCGGCAGGGCAGGAGATGTAATAACCGCCGCTGGCTGCATAGGAGCCCATCGACACGATGACGGGTTTCTCGGCACGCAGCAGTTCGATCTCGCGCCAGATGACGTCCGATGCCAGCGCGCTTCCGCCGGGGGAGTTGACGCGCAGCACGACGGCCTTCACCTTCTCGTTGTCGCGCACGCCGGCGATCTTCGCAGCCAGCGTATTGCCGTAAATCTCCTTGCCGTACCCCTCGCCGTCGACGATCTGACCGTCGGCATAGACGACGGCCACCTGGTCGGCGGAGATGTTTTTCAGGTCGGCGCCCACCTGCGCGGCGTAGTCGCCCAGCGTGACGAAGTCGTAATCGTCGGAAACGCCCAGTTCGGCAAAGACATCCTCCATCTGGTCCTCGTAGATCAGACTGTCGACAAGCCCTTTTTCAAGCGCCTCGTCGGGAAGCGCCACCTCCAGTCTGTCGGCCATTTCGTTCAGCGTCTTCAGTTCGATGCCGCGCGCCTCGGCGACGCTTTCGGCGATGACGCCCCACATCGAGCTGACGAGCTGCTGCATCTGTTCGCGGTTGGCGTCGGACATCTTGTCATAGATATAAGGTTCGACGGCGCTCTTGTATTTGCAGGCCGTGGGGCGGAACACTTCGGCCTTGAGGTCGAGTTTGTCCAGCAGCCCCTTGTAGAACATCAGGTTCATCGACAGTCCGGCCCACTCCATCATGCCCTCGGGCTGCATGTAGATCTTGTCGGCGACCGAAGCCAGGTAATAGCCGCCCTGCGAATAGGTTTCGTTGTAGGCGACGATGAATTTGCCGCTCTGCTTGAACTCCACGAGCGCCTCGCGCAGCTCCTCCAGGATCGCCGAACCGGTTACGCCCCCCGTGCCGTTCATCCGCAGGTAGATGCCCTTGATGCGGTCGTCGTCACGCGCGGCTTCGAGGGCGCGGAGCGCCTTCAGGAGCGGAAGCTGCCGCTGGGTCTGGAGCGTCATCAGGTCGAGACCCGCCAGCGGATCGGACGACGGGGCGTCGGTCAGCACCTCCGAGAAGTCGATCTTCAGGATCGACTCGGGATGCACCGCCACACTTTTCTCCATCGAGCCGGCAATGCCCAGCAAAATGAAAATCCAAAGGAAAAACACCAGGAACGTCCCCACGACGACCGCGAGAAGCCCTGCCAGAAAAGTCTTGATAAAATTCATAGTTCGCTCTATTTTATTGTTGTCTTCTTCCGTATGTTGTCGCAAATATAGCGATTTTATACGAAAAACAAATAAAATTTATCGTTTTTCGATAAAATAATTAGACATACTATATATATTCTCCAAAATATACGTTATCTTTGGTGGCGTAACGACACTTTTATCTGCCGGAGCGTTTTACCGAACCCCATGCGATTCGGTTTTAAGCCCGTTCCGCTTTTTCATATTTTTGCCGAAAAGAAACTGAATACGACAATGGAAGAAAAAATCAAACGCCTGCTCGCATCGGTCGTCCACCCGGAAACCGGACAGGACATCGTTTCGAGCGGATTTATCGAACATACGGCGTCCGCCGAAGGCAAAGTCACCGTCGTGCTGCGCTTCGCCAAGGCCCGCGACCCGTTCGCCGTGAAGATCAAGAACCAGGCCGAATCGCTTTTGCGCGAGGCGTTTCCGGGCGCGGAGGTGCTCGTCGTGATCAAGGAGGGCGGGGCGGCTCCGCGTCCCGAACCCAAATTGAAGACCACCACAGGCGGCATCGCCAGGGTAATCGCCGTCGCCTCGGGCAAGGGTGGGGTAGGCAAGTCCACCGTCACGGCCAACCTGGCCATCGCCCTGCGGAACATGGGTTTCCGCGTCGGCGTCCTCGATGCGGACATCTACGGACCGTCGCAGCCCAAAATGTTCGGCGTGGAAGGGTACATGCCCGAAGCCGTCGCCGAGGACGGGGTGGACCACATCGTCCCGGCCGAATCAATGGACGTAAAGCTCATGTCGATCGGCTTCTTCATCAAACCCACCGACGCGCTGCTGTGGCGCGGCGCAATGGCTGTCAGCGCCCTCAAACAGATGATTCACCAGACCCGGTGGGGGACGCTGGACTTCCTGCTCACGGACCTCCCTCCCGGCACGGGCGACGTGCATCTGTCGATCATTGGCGAACTGAAAATCGACGCCGCGGTGATTGTCTCGACGCCGCAGCAGATCGCCGTGGCCGACGTCGTGCGCGGCGTGGAGATGTTCCGCAACGAAAACGTCAACATCCCCGTGGCGGGCATCGTCGAGAACATGGCGTGGTTCACGCCCGCCGAACTGCCCGAAAACCGCTACTACATCTTCGGCCGCGGCGGGGCACGCGCATACGCCGAAAAAAACGGGGTGGAGTTCCTGGGAGAAATACCTATCATCCAGTCGATTATGGACGGAGCAGACGCAGGGACGCCGGCAGCGGGAATTGATTCCCGCGTCGAGGAACACTACCGCGGGATCGCCGAAAAGATTGTCGGCAAAGTGATGAAAAACGGTTGACAACTTGTCGAAAACCGCGTTGATAACCGATGAAAAAGAATGAAAAGTCGAAGCTGAAAAATTTGCTTTTCGAAAAAGAGAACGGGTATAAAAATCTTTTCGCCGAAACCAAAAATAGTTTTAAGAAGTTGTCATACCCGGAAAAGGGATGAAACCGGAAGAGAATGCTTAAAACAAAAGGCTGTCGATATGTCGACAAACTGTTTCAACAATTGTCGATTGTTTTTATATTCTTTTGATTTTGAATCAATTAAAATTTGAAATAAGAAACAATGAAAATAAAAAGTGTTGATTGGAAAATAACACTTCCACTTGTCAACAGTATCAACAGCTATTATATCTATTCTTCTTTTTATTATTTAAATTAATTAAAGGAATAAAAATAAAAAATGAACGTGGAAAACTCCTCCGAGCTCAGCCGCCGCATCGGGGATCTCAAGCGCGAGAAAAACGCCGTGATCCTGGCGCACTACTATACGACGCCCGAGGTGCAGGCCGTCGCCGATTTTCTGGGCGACTCGCTCGCCCTCTCCGTCCGGGCGCAGTCGGTCGACGCCGACATCATCCTCTTCGCCGGAGTGCACTTCATGGCCGAGACCGCCAAGGTCCTCTGCCCCGAAAAGAAGGTGCTGATCCCCTGTCCCGAGGCGGGGTGCTCGCTGGCCGAGTCGTGCGACGCCGGGGAATTCGCGGCTTTCAAGGCCGCGCATCCCGGTCACACGGTCGTCTCCTATGTGAACACCACGGTCGGCGTGAAGGCGCTGACCGACATCTGTTGCACGTCGTCCAACGCGCTGAAGGTCGTGGAGTCGATTCCCGCCGACCAGCCCGTGATTTTCGCTCCCGACCGCAATCTGGGTTCCTATATCCAGAAGCTCACCGGGCGTCGGAACATGGTGCTGTGGGACGGAGCGTGCCACGTCCACGAGGAGTTTTCGCTCGAAAAACTGCTGACGCTCAAACGGGAGCATCCGGCGGCGAAGGTCGTCGTGCACCCCGAGTGCCGGGCCTATATCGTCGAAGTGGCCGACTATGTGGGTTCCACGGCGGGGATACTCGAATATTGCGGCCGGAGCGACGCGCAGGAGTTCATCGTGGTGACCGAGGCGGGAATCCTCGCCGAGATGAAGAGGCGTTATCCGGAAAAAGAGTTCATCCCGGCGCCTCCCGACGACGAGACGTGCGGATGCAACGACTGCAAGTATATGAAGATGGTGACGCTGGAGAACATCTGCGCGTGCCTTGAGAACGAATCGCCCGAGATCGTGCTCGACGACGAGGTGCGCCGGGCGGCGGAGCGGTCCATTCTGAATATGATCAATGTCAAATAATCTGAAGCGATTACATACGATTAATCTTTAATGCACTTTATGAAGAAAATCTTTTTACTGCTCGCCGCAGCGTGCGTCACGCTCTCGGCGGCGGCGGACGAGGGCATGTGGATGCTGCCCTATCTCCAGAAAATGAACAGCAAGGACATGAAGGCCCGCGGATGCAAACTCTCGGCCGAGGAGATTTACAGCATGAACAACTCTTCGCTCAAGGACGCCATCGTCATTTTCGGCGGCGGATGCACGGGTGAGATCGTTTCGCCCGACGGACTGCTGTTCACCAATCACCACTGCGGTTACGGGTCGATCCAGTCGCTTTCGTCCGTGGAGCACGACTACCTCAAAAACGGTTTCTGGGCCATGTCGCGCGCCGAAGAGCTGCCGGCTCCGGGACTCAAGGTGCGCTTTATCCGCCGGATCGTCGATGTGACGCCGGACGTGCTGGGCGCCGTGCCCGACATCGCCGGCGGCGGGGAGCGGGAAGAGCTGGTCGCCGGACAGGTGAAGGCCGTTTCGGAACGCCTCGCCGGGGAGAACCCCGGTATGGATGTCGAGATCAAGTCCTTTTTCGGGGGCAACCAGTATTTCGCCTTCGTGATCGAGGTCTTCAGGGACGTCCGCCTGGTCGGTGCGCCTCCCACGTCGATCGGCAAGTTCGGCGGCGACACCGACAATTGGATGTGGCCGCGTCATACGGGCGATTTCTCGGTCTTTCGCGTCTATGCCGGACCGGACAACAGGCCGGCGGATTATTCGCCCGAAAACCGCCCTTACAAGGCTGAAAAGTTCCTGAAGATTTCGCTCGGCGGTTACGACGAGGGGGATTTCGCGATGATCATGGGTTTCCCGGGGTCGACGCAGCGTTACATGACCTCCTACGAGATCGACCGTCTGCTCGAAGTGGAAAACCCGCAGCGCATCTTCATCCGCGGCGAGCGGCAGGCCATTCTGAAGGAGGACATGGCCGCCAGCGCCAAGGTCCGCATTCAGTACGCTTCGAAGTACGCCCAGTCGTCGAACTACTGGAAGAACTCGATCGGCAAGTCGCGCGGTATCCGCCGGCTCGACGTGAAGGGCCGCAAGCAGGAGCAGGAGGCGGCTTTCACCGCCTGGGCGGCGAAGAACACGCTGCCTACGGAAGGTTATTCGAACGCTCTGAACCTGATCCGCGAATCGGTGGAGGAGACGGCCCCCTATTTCGCTTCGAGCCAGTACTTGAGCGAGGCGATAGGCCGTTCGGTGGAGATTCTCGCACCGGCGCGCCTGGCCGTTTCGAAGAAGGGCGGGGAGCTGACCGAGGCGCTGAAAGCGTTCTACAAGGACTACAACATGCCGACCGACCGGCGCGTGGCGAAGCGGATGTTCCGGATCGTCGGGGAGAACTGCAAGGAGCTGCCTTCGGTGTTCGCCGAGGTGATCGGCAAGCGGTTCGGCGGCGATACGGACGCCTATGTGGATTATCTCTACGACAATTCGGTGTTCGCCGACGAGCGGAAGGCGCTGGCTGCGGCCGCCGCCGGAACGGACGTTTCGAACGATCCCGCCGTGCTGCTGAACAAATCCTATACGGCGAAAATGCGGGAACTGGCGGCGGCGCAGCTGGCCGGGAAGCGGAAATTCGCCGACGGACAGCGGCTCTACATTGCGGGGCTGATGCGCATGCAGCCGAACAAGGCCTGGGCTTCGGACGCCAATTTCACACTCCGTCTGACCTATGGGCGCGTGCTGCCCTACGATCCGGCAGACGGCATTCACTATAACTACTATACGACGCTCAAGGGCGTGATGGAGAAGGAGAATCCGCAGAATCCAACGGAGTTCACCGTTCCCGCCCGCCTCAAGGAGTTGTATGCGGCGAAGGATTTCGGCCGTTACGCCAACGAACGGGGAGAGCTTCCCGTGGCGTTCCTGGCCGACTGCGACATCACGGGCGGCAACTCCGGTTCCCCGGTGCTGAATGCCAAAGGGACGCTGTTGGGACTGGCATTCGACGGTAACTGGGAGGCCATGTCGGGCGATGTGGCGTTCGAACCCGAATTGCAGCGGACGATTGCCGTGGACGTGCGTTACGTGCTGTTTGTTATCGACAAATTCGCCGGAGCCGGATGGCTGCTCGACGAATTGCAGTTCGAATAAAGGCCGGA
Organism: Alistipes sp. 56_sp_Nov_56_25; assembly: GCF_001915285.1. NCBI lineage: Bacteria > Pseudomonadati > Bacteroidota > Bacteroidia > Bacteroidales > Rikenellaceae > Alistipes > Alistipes sp. 56_sp_Nov_56_25. The sequence goes on along the minus strand of NZ_MNQF01000062.1, from coordinate 161,287 downwards.
TTTTCCGGTGAGATCGAGAAGGCGTGCCCGGCGGGTGCGCCTTCTTTTCTTTAAACCTTTCACAAAATATGTGCTTTTCGTTCCCGATTCTCTTAAAAATTAGTAATTTTGACAGAAATTAGTAATACTGTATCTATTTTACATTTATGGCAAAAGAGTTCAAACGCTACCTCGTGACATCGGCGCTCCCTTATGCGAACGGTCCGGTACATATCGGCCATCTGGCTGGAGTTTACATACCTTCGGACATTTATACGCGTTACCTGCGGCTTCGGGGGCGCGACGTGATTTCGGTCTGCGGATCGGACGAACACGGCGTACCCATCACGATCAAGGCCCGCAAGGAGGGCGTGACGCCCCAGCAGATCGTGGACCGTTACCACGCGCTGATCAAAAAATCGTTCGAGGGGCTGGGCATGTCGTTCGACATCTATTCGAGGACCTCGTCCAAGACCCACGCCGAGACGGCGTCGGCCTTTTTCCGGAAACTTTACGACGAAGGCAAGTTCATCGAAAAGACATCAATGCAGTATTACGACGAGGAGGCGCAGACCTTCCTGGCCGACCGGTATATCGTGGGGACCTGTCCCAAGTGCGGCAACGACCGCGCTTACGGCGACCAGTGCGAGAAGTGCGGCTCTACCCTTTCGCCCGACGAACTGATCGACCCGCACAGCGCCGTGTCGGGTTCCGTACCCGTGAAGCGGGAGACGAAACACTGGTACCTGCCGCTGGACCGTTACGAGGAATTCCTCCGCGAATGGATTCTGGACGGGCACAAGGAGTGGAAAACGAACGTCTACGGGCAGTGCAAGAGCTGGCTCGACGGAGGTCTTCAGCCGCGTGCCGTGAGCCGCGACCTCGACTGGGGCATCCCGGTTCCCGTCGAGGGGGCCGAGGGCAAGGTGCTCTATGTGTGGTTCGACGCTCCTATCGGTTATATATCTGCTACAAAGGACCTTACGCCCGATTGGGAACATTATTGGAAGTCGGAGGACACCAAGATGGTCCACTTTATCGGCAAGGATAACATCGTCTTCCACTGCATTGTCTTCCCGTCGATGCTCAAGGCCCACGGCGACTATATCCTGCCCGAAAACGTGCCGGCCAACGAGTTCCTGAACCTCGAAGGCGACAAGATTTCGACCTCGCGCAACTGGGCCGTATGGCTGCACGAGTACCTCGAGGAGTTCCCCGGCAAGGAGGATGTCCTGCGCTATGTGCTCTGCGCCAATGCTCCGGAGACAAAGGACAACGACTTCACGTGGAAGGATTTCCAGGCCCGCAACAACAACGAACTGGTGGCTGTGCTGGGAAATTTCGTCAACCGGGCGCTGGTGCTGACCCAGAAATACTACGGCGGCAAGGTTCCGGCATGCGGTGAACTGACCGATTACGATCGTCAGTCGATCGCGGAGGTTGCCGCCGTAAAGGCTTCGCTCGAAGGAAATATCGAAAATTACCGTTTCCGCGAGGCGCTGAAGGACGCCATGAACATCGCGCGCATCGGCAACAAATACCTGGCCGACACCGAACCGTGGAAGGTCGTGAAGACCGATCCGGCGCGTGTGGAGACGATTCTCAACATCGCTTTGCAGATCACGGCCAACACGGCCATCGCCATCGAGCCGTTCATGCCCTTCTCCGCGGAGAAGATCCTCCGGATGCTGGCTGTCGGTAAATTCGGCTGGGAACGCCTCGGTGCAATGGACCTGATTCCGGCGGGACACGCCATCGGGGAACCTGCTCTGCTGTTCGAAAAGATCGAGGACGACGTGATTCAGCGTCAGCTGGATAAACTTGCGGCGACCAAAGCAGCCAATGAAGCCGCTGAAGTTGCTCAAAATGTTGAACCTCAAAAAGATACGATTCAATTCGATGATTTTCAGAAAATGGATATTCGCGTTTCGACGATTCTGGCGGCCGAAAAAGTCGCCAAAACGAAGAAATTGCTGAAACTGACGATTGATACGGGTATCGACAAACGCGAGATAGTTTCGGGAATCGCCGAACATTTCACGCCCGAAGAGTTGGTCGGACAGCAGGTGCTCGTCCTGGTGAATCTCGCTCCGCGCGAACTGAAGGGTATTCTTTCGAACGGTATGATTCTGATGGCGGAGGATGCTTCCGGAAAACTGCGCCTGCTGCAACCCGGCGAGGCGACCCACAACGGGGCTGTTGTGGGTTGATCGTTGATATAGCTAATTTTCGATAAATCTTTTAAAAACATAGGATATGGAAAATACAGATTGGAGCGCTTTGGGCTTCGACTATCGCAAAACCGATTACAATGTTCGCTACTCCTTTGCCGACGGGAAATGGAGCGATATGGTGGTTACCGATGACGAATATATCCAGATGCATATGTCGGCTTCATGCCTGCACTACGGCATCGAACTTTTCGAGGGTCTCAAGGCCTTCCGCGGTGTAGACGGGAAAGTGCGTCTTTTCCGCGTTGCCGACAATGCGCGGCGTCTCCAGTCCTCGGCGAAACGCTTGTGCTTGCCGGTTCCTTCGATTGAAATGATCGTCGATGCCTGCATCGAGGTCGTCAAGCGCAACGAGCGTTTCGTTCCTCCCTACGGTACGGGAGCTTCGCTCTATCTGCGTCCGGTGATGTTCGGAACGACGGTCGGATTGGGCGTGAAACCGGCCAGGGAAGCCCTGCTGATCGTCTACTGTTCGCCCGTCGGAGCCTATTTCAAATCGGGAATCAAACCGATTCGGGTTGCTATCGACCGGGAGCAGGACCGCGCTGCTCCACGTGGAACAGGCGATGTGAAGGTCGGAGGCAACTATGCGGCCAGCCTGTTGTCGGGTGAAAAGGGACATGAAATGGGTTATTCGAATATCATGTACCTCGATGCTGCCGAGCATAAATACATTGAAGAGTGCGGAGCTGCCAATTTCTTCGGTATCAAGGATGGCAAGTATATCACGCCGAAGTCGCCTTCGGTTTTGCCGTCGATTACCAACATGAGCCTTCGTCAGATTGCACGCGATATGGGTTTGGTTGTTGAGGAGCGTCATATTCCGGTCGAGGAGTTGGAATCTTTCGAGGAGTGCGGCGCCTGCGGAACGGCAGCGGTTATCTCCCCTATCGGATATATTTACGATATGCAGACCGAAAAATCGTATGATTACGGCGACGAGGTAGGAAAGAACTGCATGGAACTCTATACGCGCTTGCAGGATATTCAGTATGGTCGTGCGGAGGATAAATACGACTGGTGTACGGTTGTGCTGTAAAATAGCGAAATATTGATATTAAAAAGCCACTCCCGAAGGAGTGGCTTTTTAATATTGGTTGTTTTGTGTGGGTATCCGGTGTGTTTTTCTTGCGCTTGTTCCACGTGGAACATTATACCCTATCGCCCGAATTTTACAAGCAATACATTGACGTCGGCAGGTGAAACTCCGGGAATCCGTGATGCCTGACCAATCGTTTCGGGTCGGATGCGCGAGAGTTTCTGCCGGGCCTCGATGGTCAGAGCATTCATTGAATGAAAATCGAAATTTTCCGGAATTCGGATGTTTTCGAGGCGTCGCAATTTCTCTGCGATGAATTTTTCGCGTTCGATATATCCTTTATACTTGATTTGGATTTCCGCCTCTTCGATCGCTTCGGGAGTTATTTCGTTTGCCGCGATGAATTTCCGCAGTTTGGGCAGTGCGTTTTGCAGCGAATCGAATGTGACGTTATTGCGCATCAGAATGTCGTAAAGCTTTCTTCCCTGCGATAAAGGCTCTGAATCGACCGATTTTAAATAGTCGTTAATTTCGGCTGCTTTGACACTCTGTTCGCGGGCGAATGAAATAAGCGATTCTACGAGTGTGTTTTTTTTGGTGAAATGATCGTATTGTTTTTGCGAAATCAGACCTATTTTGTATCCCAGCGGAGTCAAACGGATGTCGGCGTTGTCCTGTCGGAGCAGAATGCGATATTCGGCCCGGGAGGTGAACATGCGATAGGGTTCGTCGACGCCTTTGGTCACCAGGTCGTCGATCAGTACGCCGATATAGGCTTCGTCGCGTTTCAGAACGACCGGACTCTCCCCTTTCATTGCCCGGTGGGCATTGATGCCCGCTATCAGGCCCTGCGCCGCCGCTTCCTCATATCCTGTCGTACCGTTGACCTGCCCGGCGAAGTAAAGACCCGAAACCAGTTTCGTTTCGAGTGAATGGTGCAACTGTGTAGGCGGAAAATAGTCGTATTCGATGGCGTATCCGGGCCGGAAAATGTGCAGATCCTCGAATCCGCGGATTTTGTGCAGGGCTTTCCATTGAACTTCCCAGGGCAGAGACGACGAAAAGCCGTTCAGGTAATATTCATTGGTCGAACTGCCTTCGGGTTCCAGGAAGAGCTGGTGCTGGTCTTTGTCGGCAAAGGTGCGGAGTTTGTCCTCGATCGACGGGCAGTAGCGCGGACCGATGCCGCAGATCGTACCGTTGAACAGCGGCGACCTGTCGAATCCGGTGCAGAGGATGTCGTGAACCTCTTTCGAAGTGTAGACCAGAAAGCAGGGAAGCTGCTCTTTGATCGGTTTCGTTTCGGGTGAAAAGGAGAATTTGGCGGGGTTTTCGTCGCCGTATTGTGGTTCGAGGATTTCGAAATCGATGGTCCGGGCGTCGAGGCGCGCCGGGGTTCCGGTCTTCATGCGTCCGGTCTCGAAACCGATGGCCCGGAGACTCTCCGTAATGCCGTGCGAAGCGGCGTCCCCCGCCCTGCCGCCCTCGGCGTGCGAGGCTCCGCAGTGCATCACTCCTCCGAGGAATGTGCCGGAGGTGAGTATGACTTTCCGGCAGGAAAATTCGACGCCCATGCGGGTCCGAACGCCCCGGATGGCGAGTTTTCCGGCGGCCGACGGTGCATTTCGGAGTGTCGGATCTGAATCCGCATCCGATTCGGCTGCCGAAGAAATCGTGCCGGGCGCGGAATTGAACGACGTTGTGGTTTCGTCGGGCAGATTGTCCGACGGCGCCGCGTTTGTTTCCGGAGCCGGGGCGAACAGCAGTTCGGTCGCGGCGTCCTGCCAGATATAGAGGTTCCAGGTGTTTTCGAGCGTGCGACGCCACTCCTCCGAAAAACGGGTTTTGTCGCATTGCGCCCGGGGGCTCCACATTGCCGCACCCTTCGACCGGTTGAGCATCCGGAACTGAATGGTCGTGAGGTCGGTGATACGGCCCATTTGGCCGCCTAATGCGTCTATCTCTCTGACAATCTGACCTTTGGCTACTCCTCCGACTGCCGGGTTGCACGACATGGCAGCCAGTTTGGCCATGTCCATCGTGAGCAGCAGCGTGCGCGAGCCGAGCCGTGCGGCGGCCGAGGCGGCTTCGCATCCGGCGTGTCCTCCGCCGATGACGATAATGTCGTAATCGAGTGTCATTCGTTATTTGTTTTGTCTGTTTTCGGATCTGTCTCCCGGAGTGGTACGGCTCCGGAAATCAACGCTTCGAAGTCGGTTTCGTCCCACTCCACCTCGCTCTCGTCGGGCAGTTCCAGCGAGTGAAAGTCGATCATATCCATCTCAAGTCCTGTTTCAAAGGGAACATAAAGCGACTGAAACCGTTCTGTTTTCCGGTCATTGCTGAAGGCGAACACAGCCATCCTGCACACGGTGTCCACAAGGTATATGTCCACCCGGTCGATGCCGGCGTCTCCGGCCGTTGTCCGGAGGCGGTAATGCGTCGGGGCGATGCGTTCCGCCGCGCTGATGCGTGAGGGCCGCGGGCCGTCCATTGTCTGACGGACGAAAAGCGAATCCGAAATCCACACCGGGTAGGGATTGAAACAGTTTACGTAGTAGCTCCCCCGGAAAGAGCGGACCGGCGTCCAGCTGTGCGGAAGTCCGGCCAGCGCCGCATGGTGTGCAAGCGGCCCGGGACGGCGTTTCTTGAGCGTGTGCAGCAGGTCGGTGAAATCCTTCCATGCCGACTCGTTCTGCGGCGAAAGGCTTGCAAAATTGGGAATGTCGTTCGGCTGCGGACCTTTTCGGATAAAGACCTTATAGCGGTTCGTGTCGCTGCCGATAAGGTACTCGTGGACGAAGAGAAACGTCGTGTCGTTCTCCACGAAGGGTCCCCACCGTTTGCTGCTGCCGTCGCGGCCGGTCCAGGTACGGAATGCGGCGAGCGGAGACCTCTCCCCTGCCGGCGTCTCCTTTCCTGTCGGGTCCGGCGTGGAAACTGCGGTTTCGGACGTGCCGTCGCCGGCGGAAGCCTTGTCTGCGGCGTCTCCGGCCGTGCGGCGGCCCGTACATCCGGCCAGTAGGAGAGCCGCGAGGACGGTCGCTGCGATAAATCGGGCGTGTTTCATCGCGGTCACTGCCGGGGGTCCTCCCAGAATTTCAGGTATTTGTCCTCCTTTCGGTGCATCTGTGCATTGGTGCGGGGCGTTTTGTCGCCCTGCCCGCAGAGGTGCAGCACCCCGTGGACCACTACCCTGCGCATCTCCTGCAAGGTCGTCGCGCCGTACTGGCGGGCGTTGTCGGCAACGGTCTCGACGTCGATGAAGATGTCGCCCGAGACGATCCGTGCGTCTTTGCGGTCGCTGTAATCGAACGTGATGACGTCGGTGAAGTAATCGTGCCCGAGGTATTGGCGGTTCATCTCCAGCAGCCGCTGCGCCGAGCAGAAAATATAGGTGACGTCGCCCAGCGCGTAGCCCTCCCCTGCGGCCACTTCGTGCAGCCATCGTGCCGTGAGGCGCTTTTGCGGGAGTCGGTAGGTGCAGTCGTCGGTAAAGTATCTGACAGCCATTTTTTTCGTTGTTGTTATGTCGTTGTCCGTCCCGGGGCGGACGGCGTGCCGGCCACCGCACGGAACCGCATGAAACGGCGGTTTTATTTTCGGAAACACTCCTCCGCCCGCATCTTCTGTCCGGGGTTGGGCGGGTAGATGCCGAAGACGAGTTTGTATTCGGTTTCCATCGTCATCACGTTGACCGCCGAGCCGATGGTTCCTATCTGTGCGTTTCTTGCCACTTTCTGGCCCTTCTCGACGCAGATCGTCCCCATGTTGGCATAGGAGGTTATGTATTCGCCGTGAGCGACGTAAACGTCGTATTTGTTGGTGATGCGGTTGCGCTTCACGTCGACGACCTTGCCGTCGTAGATCGAGATGACGTGCGCTCCCTTCGGACCGGTGATCTCGGCCATGTTCTCCTTGTAGCGCTTCACGCGTCCGGCAGTCACCGGGAGACGCAGCCCGGAGGTTTTCGCCGAGAACGAGGCGCCCTCGGTGTTGCCCTTGGTCAGCTTGCGCAGTTCGCCGATGGCCACGTCGAGCTGCTGCTCCTGTGCGATTTTGCGTTGCAGGGCCGTCTTTTCCTTCTGCGACATCGACCGGATGCTGGCCTTGGCGTTGCGGGCGTCGCGCTGGAGTTTCTCGCGCTGCGCCGAGAGGCTGCGCGTCACCGAGTCGAGCGACCGCTTGCGGCGGTCGAGCGTCTCCTTTTCGGTGCGGACCTCGGCGGTCAGCGCCTCGATGTCGCGCAGTTTGCGTTCGCGCAGCGAGGCGACCTCGCGCAGGGCGGTGATCTTGCGCGCCACGTCCGTGAAGTCGCGCGAGGAGAAGATATAGGTCAGGTAGTTGTTGTGCTTGTAGTTGCGGTAGGCTTCGCGCACCATTTCGCCGTACTGCGCGCGGTCGCGTTCGAGCTTTGCCGAAAGGTTTCCGGCCACGCTGTCCGTGCGGGCGATCTCTCCGCGCAGGAGGCGCGCCTGCTTTTCGGTCTCGTCGAGCAGCTGGTTGCGCGAATCAATCTGGCGCGCCAGGCGGCGCACCCGTTCCTCGGTGGCCGTGCGGCCCTTCTGGATCTTCGAAATCTCCTGCTCTTCGGTGGCGATCCGCTTTTCGAGGGCCGCGATGACCCGTTTCTGCTCCTCGATGCGGCGGTCGGTCTGTGCGGCGGCGGTGAGGGTGAAGAGCAGGAACGCAAGGGTCAGGATGCGGAGCGGTCTCATGGCAGGGCTATTCTTTGGGTTCGGGCTTTTTGACGGCGGGTTGTTTCAGCCGCTGTTCGATCTGCCGGGCGTCGTAACCCTTTTCAAGCGCCCTCCGCCAGTAGATTTCAGCCATGAACTGCTCGCCCAGGAGGTGCAGGATGTCACCGTAGTGAACCATCAGTTCGGGGCTTTTCTGTCCGTCGAGCGCCACGGCTTTTTGCAGAATCTTCCTGGCTTCGTCCGTGCGTCCCAGCTTGAAGAGCACCCAGCCGTGTGTGTCGAGGTAGGTGGGGTTGTTGTCTGTGAGCGCCACGACGCGGCTCGACATGGTGAGCGCCCGTTCCAGATCGCGCTCCTCGAGCGAGAGAAAATAGGCGTAGTTGTTGAGCACCATTGTGTTGTCGGGCCAGTAGCGCAGACTTCGCTCATAGGCCTTGTAGCACTCCTTCATGGCTTTGCGGGCAATGCCCTTTTTGCCGAGCAGACCCATTTGCAGGGGCAGGCGTTCCTCCAGGTTCGGCTCTCCGGCCTCGGCCTTCTGATGCCAGGCGTCGCCGATCATGCCCCAGATCACGCTGCGCAGCGAATCCGTGTCGGCATGGCGCAACGCCCCCTTGTAGGCGCCGATGGCTTTGACGTACTGCTTCGAGTTGCTCATCACATGCCCTTTGGAGAGGTGGAAATCGACCTTCGCGGGGAACAGCTCCAGGGCGCGGGTGACGTATTTGTCGACCGAGTCGGGGTGCTGGAGGTAGCTTTCGATGTCGATCACCGCCCGGAAATACTCCTCCGCGGGAGGCTGGTCGGCGAGGTGGCTCTTGTAGAGCGCGAGGGCCTGCTCCAGTTCGCCCGAAGCGATCAGGTGGCCGGCGTAAAGCTCCACGACGCGCTTGTCGTCGGGATAGCGGATGGCCAGCGTCGAGGCCAGGTCGTTCAGCTGGAAGTAATATTCGCGGTAGAAGCGCGTGTCGGAGGTGAACTGCCCGAAGCGTTTGATCTTGGTTTCGAGCGGCAGTTCGTCGGATTGGAACAACTGCCGCGTGACGGCCAGCAGCGCCCGGTAATCCTGCCGTCCGGCGTGAAAATCGGCCAGCGCCATCAGCGTCTGTACGTTCGTGGAGTCGATCTGCAACGCGCGGTCGTATTCGGCGCGGGCCAGCGAATCCTTCTTGGCGATGGCGTAGAGGTCGCCGAGGACCACGTGGTGCTGCGCCTCATAGGGGGCGGCTTCGACCATCGCCCGGGCTTCGACCACGGCTTTGTCGATCTGGTTCGTCGCCACCAGCAGACGCCGTTTCATGGCGCTCAACACGGGAATGCGTCCGAAGCGCAGTTCGGCCGAATCGAGTGTCACGAGGGCCATGACGGGACTTTGCTTCTGCTCGTAGAGGGCCGCCAGAATGCGGTAGTTGTCGGGGTCTTTCGGGTTTTCCGTTTGCAGGCGGCGGTAGACCTTCAGCGCCTCGTCGTAACGCCCGGCGTAGATGAGCGCCTGTCCGTAGAACTGGTGATACCACTTGTTCGTCGTGTCGAGCCGGAAAGCCTTCCGGGCCAGTTCCACGGCCTCGTCGGGCGTGGCGTACATGCCGTTCGCCGCGAGTTCGTAGTAGGCCGGGGCGTAGGTCGAGTCGTTGCGGATCGCCTCGAGGAACAGCTCCCGGGCGCGCACCGAGTCTCCGGCGATGGCATTCTGCTTGACGCCTTCGGTGTAGAGCCATACGCTGCGCAGCGAATCGGGGTATTCGGGCGCCGCCGAGGGACCCTTTCCCGTGACGAACGCCGCGGAGAAGAGCAGAAGGCAGAGGACCGTTGTCGCTGTGAGGCGTTTCATGGGCGTCAGGGGGTTTAGAGCGCTTCGTCGAACTGGTGGAGGAACCGCACGTCGTTTTCGAAATAGAGACGCAGGTCCTTCACGCCGTACTTGAGCATGGCGATGCGTTCAATACCCATGCCGAAGGCGAATCCGGAATATTTCTCGGGGTCGATATTATTGGCTTTCAATACGTTCGGGTCCACCATGCCGCAACCCATGATTTCGAGCCATCCCGTGCCCTTGCAGACGTTGCAGCCCTTGCCGCCGCAGAGGTTGCACGACACGTCGACCTCGGCCGACGGTTCGGTGAAGGGAAAGTACGACGGGCGCATGCGGATCACGGCCTGCTCGCCGAAGACCTCCTTGGCGAAGTAGAGCAACGACTGCTTCATGTCGGCGAACGAGACGCCCTCGTCGATGTAGAGTCCTTCGATCTGGTGGAAGATGCAGTGCGCGCGGTACGAAATGGCCTCGTTGCGGAACACACGGCCCGGGCAGATGACGCGGATGGGCGGTTTCTGACGCTCCATCGTGCGGACCTGGATCGACGAGGTGTGCGTGCGCAGCAGGATGTCGGGGTCCTTCTCGATGAAGAACGTGTCCTGCATGTCGCGTGCCGGGTGCTCGGGCGGGAAGTTCAGGGCCGAGAAGACGTGCCAGTCGTCCTCGATCTCGGGTCCGTCGGCCACGGTGTAGCCCAGCCGCGAAAAGACCTCGACGATCTGGTTTTTCACCAGCGAGATCGGGTGGCGCGAACCGAGGTGCTCGGCCGTGCCGGGGCGCGTCAGGTCGCCCGACGACGAGGCCTCGTCGGCCGCGGCGTTCTGCAACTGCTCGCGCAGCGCGTTGATGCGCTCCGTGGCCTCGTTTTTGAGACGGTTCAACTGCTGGCCCAGTTCGCGTTTCAGTTCGGGGGCTACCGTCTTGAACTCCTCCATCAGGGCGGTCAACTCGCCTTTCTTGCCGAGAATCCGGATGCGGAACTCCTCGATTTCGGCGGCGGCTTTCGGCTTAAACTCCTCGACACGTCGCAGGAGTTCATTGATTTTGTCAGTCATATTTTGATCGTGTTTCTTTTTTGTCTACTTTTGAACGACATCGTAGTAACGTGCAAAGTTATAAAAAAATTGAGATATGTTGCGTAAAATCGGCTCATTTGTCGGGATGCTGCTGCTGGCGGCGCTCCCTGCTGCGGCCCAGAAGGTAGGGGTCGTGATGAGCGGCGGCGGCGCGAAGGGGCTTTACCACATCGGCGTCCTGGAGGCGCTCGAAGAGAACGGCGTGCCGATCGATTATGTGGCCGGGACCTCGATGGGTTCGATCATCGCCGCGATGTACGCCGCAGGATATTCCCCGGCCGAAATGCGTGCGATCGTCAACTCGGGGGTGGTCAAGGAGTGGGTCTCGGGGCGCATCGACCCCAACAAATACATGGCCTATTACCGGCAGGTGGGGAGCAATCCCGCGTTTTTGAGCCTGCGCATCGACGTCGAGAGTCCCTCCGGGAAGCGGCTGCGCGTACCCCGGAACCTGATCTCCTCGACGCAGATTGACATGGCCCTCACGGAGCTGTTCGCCCCGGCGACGGCCGCTGCGGACGGTGATTTCGACCGCCTGATGGTTCCGTTCCTCTGTGTGGCCAGCGACCTGAACCACCGCGGGCCGGTGGTCCTGCGCGAGGGGGATTTGAGCGAGGCGGTCCGCTCGTCGATGTCCATTCCGCTGGTGTTCAAGCCGATGGTGAAAGACTCGATGCTGCTCTACGACGGCGGCATCTACGACAACTTCCCGTGGAAACCCCTCGACGAAGATTTCCGGCCCGATCTGATCGTCGGCTCGATCTGCACCGAGGGCAACACCCCGCCCAGCGAGGAGAGCAACATCATGGACCAGGCTTTCATGCTGGCCATGCACGATACCGACTACACGCTGCCCGAGGAGCGCAGCGTCACGATCCGCCGCGCCGTGGGGGTCAACATGCTCGATTTCGACCAGGCCGAGGCGATTATGAACGCAGGTTATGAGGACGCCGTGGCGGTCATGCCGCAGCTGTTGGAGAAAGTCGCCGAACGCCGCGACTCGGCCTACTACGCCGGGCGTCGCGAGGCGTTCCGCGCCAAGTGTCCGCCGCTGGTCTTCGACGACTACAAACTCGAAGGGCTGAAGCGCGCCCAGCGGGAGTATATCCGCGATTTCGTGCAGGTGGACCGCCGCACGCCGGGCATTCAGCGGCCGATGGGCTTCGAGGAGCTGAAAGACAATCTCTTCGAGGTGCTTGCCGGCGGCGATTTCACGATGGACTTCCCCACCGTGCGCTACGACTCCGTCCGGGAACGTTATTCGTTCGAGGCCAAGTTCGGCACGCGGCCCAATTTCAAGATCATCCTTGGGGGAAACATCTCCTCGACGGCCTTCAACCAGGCCTATATCGGCATCAATTACAAGAACATCGGCCGCGTCGCGCAGCAGTTGGGCGCAAACCTCTACCTGGGGCCGATCTACACCTGGGGAGCGATCGGAGGCCGGACGGATTTCTACGCGTGGAAGCCGATATTCCTCGACTATTCCTACAATTTCGCGGTCCGGAATTTCCGCCACGGCTATTTCGGCAACGTCACCAAGGTCCGCAACGCCCAGCAGGTCAAGAACAGCGAGAGCTTCTTTTCGACGGGCGTGGGGATGCCGTTGACCCACCGCAGCCTCCTGACGCTGCGCGCCAACGCCGGACACATCAACTACCGCTACGATTCGGACGTGCTGTTCGCCGACGACACCGACCATTCGCGCTTCTCGTTCTTCGGCCTGCGGGCCGGGGTCGCCCGCAATACGCTCGACAAGTTCCTCTATCCCCGCCGCGGTTCCGAACTGCATCTCTCGGCCATCTATGTCGCCGGACGCGACAAATACCAGCCCTACGATGCGAAAGACTTCGTTTCGCGCGAAACCAGACAGTGGTTCGGAGGGCGTTTTTCGTGGGACAAGTTCTTCGATGTGCCGGGCGTCAGCTGGTTCTCGTTCGGTTTGAACGTCGATGCCGTGTGGACCAACCACCCGCGGTTCCGGACCGAATCCGCGACCCTGATGTCGATGCCCGACTATGCGCCCGTGCCGCATGCCCGGATGATCTACATGCCCGATTTCCGGGGCAAACGCTTTGCGGCGTGGGGCCTGATGCCGACCTTCGACCTGCTGCCCAACTGCTTCTTCCGGACGGGGTTCTACACCATGTTCCGTGAAAAACGGGACTTCAACCCCCTGAAGAATCCCGACGAGCGCTGGCATTATATCGCCGAGGCGTCGCTGGTCTACCACACGCCGATCGGTCCCGTGAGCCTCGCGCTGACGAAATACGACCTGAAAAACTGGCGCAACATGTACCTGACCTTCAATTTCGGGTATGCGATTTTCGCCCCGAAAGGGACGTTCTATTGATCGCGAGGCCGGTTTCGCCCTCCTGTAAAAACGATACCCGGATGCACATGCTGCATCCGGGCGTCGTTCATTCAGCGATCAGGGCCGGCGAGTATCCGGGGTCGATCTCCATCCGGCAGCCGCCCTCGACGGGGCGGAAACGCACGTCGGTGATATACATTTCCCGCGGATGGATCGCGCCTTTGCTTTTGTGGGCATGGAAAACGATCTTCAGGTTGCCCGCCTTGTCCCGGAACAGGGCGCTGTGCCCGACGCCGACCAGTTCGCCGGGATTCTGCAACAGCGGATTGCGGTCGTATTTGGTCCAGGGGCCCAGCGGCGAGTCGGCCGTGGCGCAGCCGATGCCGTAGAAGGGACTTTCGTAGCTGTTGGCCGAATAGGTCATGTAGTAAGTGCCGTTCCGCCGGATCACGAAGCAGCCTTCGTTGACGCGGGGCCAGACCTTTTCCCACTCCTGCGAAACATGGATGCAGGGGCGCATCGTCTCTTTTTTCAGCGTCGTGCAGTCGTCTTCCAGCTCGACGACCCAGATATTCAGCCCGTCGTTGAACCGGTCGAAATACATGTACGCCCGGCCGTCGTCGTCGATGAACAGCGTGTTGTCGATGCACTTTTCATCGGCGATCATCGGTTGCCGCGTCTCCTGTACGAAAGGACCCAGCGGCGAGTCGGAGGTGGCGACGCAGATGTGCTCTTCGGCCGTGAAATACATGTAGAATTTGTCATTCAGCCGGTAGACCTCGGGCGCCCAGAACCATTTTTCGCCCCAGACATCCGTGCGGTGCAGGGCCAGTCCGTCGCGGGCGTTGCCTTTGGCCCTCTCCCACGTGGAGAGGTCGCGGGATGTCCACACCTCGATGCCGCTTCCGGCGCCTGTGCCATAGGCGTAATACACCCCGTCGTAAAGCAGGATGAAAGGATCGGCCAGGGGCACTTTCCGGAGGTTTTGCGCCGCACAGCAGGCGATGGCGAACAACGTCGCGATTAATGGAAGCAATCGTTTCATAGGTCGTAAGATTTAAGGTTGGGACCGGGGATGAGGGCCGCGGACGAACGGGCTTCGGAGTCTCCGGACCCTGCAAAGATAGGTGTCCGGCCCGGCGCAAAATGGAAAAATATTTCCATAATGTATAACTCTTTGATCAATTGCGGCCCATCGGGTGGCGGCATGGCTGAAAATCGGATAAAACGAATAATTTTGTCGGAGTACGCGCCAAATGGCATTTTACGACGGATTCAAACCATTCAAATAACCTGTATGAAAAAACTGCTCATCTTCTTCCTGCCGGCGATCCTGCTCGGATGCGACTCGCCTGCATATCGTAATCCGCTCGACGTTGCGTTCGGCGACCCGTTCATCCTCCACGCCGCTGACGGAAAATTCTATATGTACGGAACGAGCGGCGACATCCGGGGTTTTCGCGTCTGCGTCTCGGACGACCTCGTTACCTGGCAGAAGGGCGATGTCGTCTACGACGGCAATGCCTCGGCATGGGGAACCGACTGCTTCTGGGCGCCCGAAGTGTATGAACGCGACGGCCGCTATTACCTGTTTTTCAGTGCCAACTGGCGGCATAACCCGAACGGCGACCTCGAAACGTTCCGTATCGGGGTGGCGGTTGCCGATTCGCCGTCGGGTCCCTTTTCCGACCTGTATGACCGTCCGGTGTTCGATCCCGGCTATCCGGTGATCGACGCCAACGTATTGTGGGACGATGACGGCCGGATGTATCTCTATTATTCGCGCTGCTGTTACAAGCATCCCGTCGAAAGCGAGCTTTCGGCGTGGGCGCGCGACAAGGGGCTTTTCGACGAGATCGAGGAGAGTTGGGTGTACGGTGTGGAGATGAAGCCCGATTTCAGCGGCGTCATCGGCGAGCCGGTCGTTCTGCTGACGCCCCCGCAGTCTGCCTCCGACCCGCAAACCGGGTGGGAGAGCCGTTCGGTCACCGCCGGAGAGGTCAACCGGCGCTGGACCGAGGGGTCGTACGCCTTCAAGGAAAACGGGACCTATTACATGATGTATTCCGCCAATTTCTACGGCGGGCAGCATTATGCGGTGGGCTATGCTACGGCCGGTTCGCCGCTGGGTCCCTTCGTGAAATCGTCGGACAATCCGGTCCTCGAGAAGAATGCGGACAAGGGCGGCGAGGTCACGGGAACGGGGCACAATATGGTGTTGAAGCTTCCCGGCGGCGGGATGTACTGCGTCTACCACGGCCGGACGGCCCCGACGGGCGATGCGCGCATGGTCTTCATCGACCCGATGGAGGTGACCGAAGACGGTCGTCTGAAGGTCTTCGGCCCGACCACCTCGCCCCAGCCTGTACCCGTGTGGACAAAGGGCCTGTGAGGGGGCGGCTTTCCTGCGAATCGGCGGGGCGTCCCGTTCTCTGGGTGACTGCGGCCTGATACGGACAGAGCTGTAACTTTTCAGGTTACAGCTCTGTCCTTTAATGGGAGCGGGGATCAGTCCGTCAGCGTCAGTTTCACCTTTTTGTCCTTTACGAGGATGAAGTAGTCGCCCGGTTCGAGGAACCGGTTGCCGTCGCCGTCCGTGAAACTCAAATCCTTTTCGGGGTCGATCTCGAACCGGAACGTGCGGGTCTCGCCGCGGCGGATCGGCTGTTTCTCGAAGTGTTTCAACTCCCTGACGGGGCGTGAGATGCGGCATACGGGGTCCGATATGAACCAGTGAACCGTCTCGGCGCCGTCCATGCCGCCCGTGTTGGTCACGGAGACCTCGACCGTCGTCTTTTCCCCGCGGCGCAGCGTGGTTGCCGACGGGCGCAGGTCGCCGTATTCGAACGTCGTATAGCTCAGGCCGTGCCCGAATTCATAGAGCGGCGTGCTGGGGATGTCCTGATATTTGCCCTGATGGGTGCGGCCGCTCTGGCGGCGGTTGTAGTAGATCGGAATCTGGCCCGTCGAGCGGGGGAACGTCATGGCGAGGCGTCCCGAGGGGTTGATCCTCCCCGACAGAATTCCCGCGAGAGGGTTTCCGCCCCGGATGCCGGGCTGCCACATCTGCACCATGGCCCCGCAGAGGGGTTCGAGGCGGCACAGCTCCAGCGGCCGGCCGCTGGACAGAACCAAAACCAGCGGTTTTCCGGTCTGGGTCAGTTCGGCGGCCAGCTGCTCCTGGATTTCGGGAAGCGCGATCGTCGAGCGCGAGGCGTTCTCGCCGCTCCACTGCTTTTTCTCCCCGAGGCAGAGGACCACCACGTCGGCAGCCGCGGCCGCGGCGACAGCCTCACGGAATCCGGAGCGGTCCTCGCCGTCGAAGTCGCAGCCCCGGGCGTAGAGCAGTTCGGCGCGGCCCCGGTATTCGTTTTCCAGCCCGGCGAAGAGGCTCACCGCGTCCTCTTCGCGGCCGTGTGCCGACCACGCGCCGAGCAGGTGCAGCCGGTTCTGCGCCATCGGGCCGATGACCGCGATGCGGCGGGCGGCTTTCAGCGGCAGCGTGTTGTTCTCGTTTTTCAGCAGCACCATCGACTCCTCGGCGAGCCGCTCGGCGACGGCGAGGCTCGCGGGAAGCAGGAACCGGTCCGTCTCCTCCGACTCCGGGGTGTAGGGGCGTTCGAACAGCCCGAGCCGGAATTTCAGCCGCAGAACGCGCCGCACGGCCTCGTCGAGTTTCTCCTGCGAGACCTTGCCTTCGCGGACCAGGGCGGCCAGATGGGCGTCGTAACAGCGGTTCATCATGTCCATTTCGACACCCGCGTTGAAGGCCTTTTCGGCGGCCTCCTTCCGGTCGGTGGCCACGCCCTGCGAGCGCAGCTGTTCGATGGCGGCCCAGTCCGAGACGACGAATCCGTCGTGCGCCCAGCGCTCCTTGAGCACCTCGGTCAGGATGTAGGGATTGGCCGTGCCGGGCGTTCCGCTGATGTCGTTGAAGCAGCTCATCACCGTAGCGGCTCCGGCCTCGATGCCCGCCTGGTAGGGCGGCATGTAGGTGTCCCAGAGCGTCTGACGCGAGATTTCGGTGTAGACGTAGTCGCGGCCGGCCTCCGAGGCGCCGTAGCCGACGAAATGCTTGAGGCAGGCGGCCACGCGGCGGGAGTCGGCGAGGTTGTCGCCCTGGTAGCCTTCGACCGCCGCCACTCCGTAGACGGCGTTGGCGTAGGGATCTTCGCCGTAGCCCTCCGAGACACGGCCCCAGCGGCCGTCGCGCGCCACGTCGATCATCGGCGAGAAGGTCCACTCGACGCCCGACATCCGCGCCTCCTGTGCGGCCACTTCGGCGGCCTGCTTCACCAGTGCGGGATTCCACGAGCAGGCCTGGGCCAGCGAAATGGGGTAAGTGGTGCGGAAACCGTGGATCACGTCGTAGCCGAACAGCACGGGGATTCCGAGCCGCGACTGCTCGATGGCTTTTTTCTGAAGCCGGTTGCGCAGCTCGGGCGAGGTGTCGAAGTAGATGAGCGAGCCGATTTCGGCGGGAATCTTGTCCACCGGATCGGCCACGTTGTTGGCGTTGTCGTTGCGGCCGAGCGTGTATTGGTTGAGCTGCATGACCTTCTCTTCGAGGGTCATCCGCGACAGCAGGTCGCTGACGCGCTCTTCGACGGGGCGTCCGGCGTCCTTGTAGGCGGGCTTTCCGCTCCCGTTCCGGGCCTGCGCCCCGAGGGCGGCGGCCAGCAGCAGAGCGATAACGGTTATTTTTTTCATAGGTTGTGCTTGTTATTTGAACACGGGTTTGTCCGAGAGGCGCATCGTTGCGCCGGGGTCGTTGTTTTTGAGGTCGAAAACCACGATGCGGTTCCCCTTTTCGGCGAGGATTTCGGCCGGAATGAGGATCGACTGCTGTTTCTCCTCGTCCCAGAACGAGCCGAGGTAGTGCCCGTTGATCCACACCTCGCCCATGCCCCATCCCGACACGTCGAGGTAAACGGCTCCTTCGTGCGCCGCACGGTCGAACTGCCCGCGCCGGAAACAGGGCGTGTTGCACGGGCCGAGGGCTTCGAACTCGAGGGTTTCGGGATCGGCGTCGCGCACTTCGAGCGGGGTGATCGTCCAGCCGGCGATCGTTTCGCCGGCGAGGCGGGCTTCGCCGAAGAGTCCTTTCGAGTTGTCGAGAATCTCCGGGCCGTAGGTGATGCGGCCGATGTTTTCGACGTAGAGCTGCAATGTGTGCTGGCCGGTTTCTGCCTTCAGGACCAGCGTTTTTCGGTTGTCGGTCAGGGTTCCCTGAAACACGCCGTCGAGGTAAACCGCGGCATAGTCCCGCACGTTCTCCAGTTCGAGCGCGGCCTCCCCTGCGGGAACGGTGATTGCGGCCTGGTAGAGGACGTATCCGAATTCCACCCCCACATCGCCCATAGGAAGCAGTTCGTCGGACTCGCTGACCTCGCCGTAAATCTGCGTCAGAGGGGCGCATTCGGTCATTTTCAGCTCCTGCGCCCCTGCCCGGAACAGGCCGGGCAGCAGGCAGCAGAGCAGTAGACAGATCTTGTTCATAATCGTGCGGTTTTAGCGCATGAAGGAGGTGATGAACGACTCGTCGAGTGTGACCTCGGGAGCGAAACGGTCGCTGCGGACGTAGCGGTCGATGCTTTCGAGCAGCTGGCGCGTGGCGGGGCGCTGGTCCATCTTCTTTTTCGTGTCGACCGCCAGCACGAGCAGTTTGCCGCCGCCGACGCGGGCCTCGAAGCCGATGCCGAGTTTTTCGTTGTTGTCGAAGCTGTCGATCACCTGGATGAAGGGCCGCAGCTGGCGCGGGGTCTGCTGCATCTCGATCACCTTGGCGTTCTCCAGAATGTCCCACCACTGCCAGTCGGTGTGGTATGAGGTCGGGAAGTCGGCGAACACGGGTTGCTCGGCGTGAATCAGACAGCCGATGGTCATCGGCGCCCAGGCGAACATGATCGGGTTCCAGAAATGGTTGTGGAAGGTCGATTTGCGCCCCTTGACCTTGTTCGGCGCGGGGGTCAGGACGACTTTCTTCCCCGCGGCGAGGTACTGTTTGGCCTGCTCGCCGAACTCCGTCGTGTAGAGCACCTCCGTATCCGACTGCATCAGCTGTGCGTTGCGCGGATAGACCCAGATGTCCCAGCTGTTGCTTGTCTTTTCACCGACGTTCAGGTGCACGGTCAGCTTCTGCGGGCCTCGCACCTTGCCGAGCGGAGCGGAGAACTCCCCGACGGGGAACACGCCGTCGGTGCCTACGGTCTGCGATTTCAGACTGCCCTTGGCGATGGCTTTCCCGCTGCCGTCGGTGATCGACCAGCGGATTTTCGCATTTTTGAGCGCCGCCGCGCCGAAGTTGTAGACCTCGGCCTTTGCCGTGAAGGTTTCGTCTTCGAACCAGGCGCTTTTCGGGTAGCGGAGCAGCGCCACGGTCGGCGCGCAGAAGGCCCGCCAATCCTCGGGCGTCACCAGGCCCTTGGAGTCCCAGAACGGATCGAGCACACCCACCGGGGCGTAACCCTGGCCCGGGAAGTCGTTGAGCGACAGGAGCTGAAATCCGGCCGATTTGGACGAGCGGAGCAGCGCCTCGATCACGGCCTTGTACTCCACGACGGTCAGCGCGCCCGAGGCCCGGAAGAAATCGTGGGCCTGATCGCCCATGCCGTTGGCGGTGAGCATCTCGCGCCACAGTTCGAAGTTTCGGGCCTCGACCGGTCCCGTGTATTTCCCGATCTCGCGGAAGTCGGGATAGACGCACCGCTGGCCCGACTCGTGGGAAATTACCGGAACGTCCACGTCCGACTCCTTGCTGCGGTCCCAGTCGGTCGAGGGCCGTCCCTCGTAGACCTTCACGGGGCCTTTGTTGGTCTGCTGCGAGACGTAATACTGGTTGGACGGGACGCGCGTGCGGGCCGTCGAACCGCTGTACAGATGCCGCGTGTCGAGTTTGCGGCCGTCGGCGGTCAGCTCCTCGATGAAGTCGAAGTTGCCGGTGATCTCGTTGCCGTTGCAGTAGAGGACGAACGAGGGGTGGTTGCCGTACTCCTTGAGGATGGCGCGCATCTCGCGGCGGAAGAAGTCGTAGCGCGCTTCGTCCGGCTCGGCGTCCTTGCCCCACATGGGCATCTCGACTTCGAGGTAGACGCCGTGGCGGTCGGCCATGCGGAAAGCCGCGGCGGGAGGGCACCACGAGTGGAAACGGATGTGGTTCAGTCCGTAGTCCTTGACGATGCGCATGATACGCTCCCATTCGGCGTCGCAGACCGGGGCGTGGCCCGTTTTCGGGAACACGGCGTTCTCGACGGTTCCGCGCAGGTGGAGCGGACGGCCGTTGAGCAGGATGTGGTTGCGGCCCTGCGCCACTTCGCGCATGCCGAAGGTCGCCGACTTCTTATGTTCGAAGGACTCTTTTCCGGCGCCGGTCAGCAGCGTGCACTCCACGGTGTAGAGGTTCGGGTTGAATTCGTCCCAGAGTTTGGCCTCCCGGCCCAGCGCGACGGTTTCGGTCAGGTCGATCTCCTCCGCTTCGCCGCCGACAGGTACCTCCTTCGTTACGTGCAAGCCGTTGCCCGAGACGGTGAGCAGCGCCTTTCCTTCGAAAGGCTTTTTCGTGCGGTTGTCGATCTTCAGGCGCACGTCGACGCTGTTCGTCTCGATGTCGGGATACAGCTGCATGTCGTCGATGTAAACGGGGTCTACGGCCACGAGTTTCATCTCGCCGAGGATGCCGTTCCAGTTGATCTGCGTGAACTCCGTGTGGGCGTGGTTCCATTTGTGGGTGTTGTACTGGAACCGGTTGTCGATGCACACCGTGATGCGGTGCGTCTTGCCCGGGGTGACGAAATCCGTCAGGTCGTGGTTGTGGGGGACGCTGATGTAGTCCAGTCGGCTCACCTCCTTGGTGTCGACCCATACCGAGCTGAGCCAGTGGGTGCGTTCGAAATAGAGGAAGATGCACTTGCCCTTCCAGTCGGCCGGGAACTCGATGTCGCGCTGATACCACGCCGGACCCATGTACTCGTAGACGCGCGTCAGGCGGTCGACATGGCGGTAGGGCGATTTGTAGCCGATTTTGTAGTCGTCGGTGATGCCGGGGAGCATGATGGTCTCCTGGAGTTGGTGGTTGTAGCGCGGCGAAAGCGATCCCCTGCGGAAATCCATCACGTCCGTCTGGAACCTCCACTCTCCCGAGAGGTCCATTTCGCGGGTCTGGGCGGCCGCCGGGGAGAGGGAGCCTAACAGCACGGCCGCGAGAAGCAGTTTTATAAACCGGTTTTTCATGTATGGTGTTGTTTTAGATTATCGTTTCAGGTGTTTGTCCGCGAATTTCACGAATTGCCGCCAGTCGTAGAGCGTGATGTCGTGGTCGCCCGAACGGACGTGGTGGCCGATGTGTCCCGACAGCACGGGCGCGTCGGTTTGGGGCAGTTCCGTTCCCGAAAGTCCCTCCAGGCCGAACAACTCGTAGACCGGCGTGGCGTGGACCCCCGCGAGGAACTCGCCTTTCGGATCGGCCCAACGGTCCTCGACGGCGCTGGCGATATACACCGGGCGCGGGGCTATCAGCGCAATCAGTTCGTGCTGGTCGACGGGCAAAGCCGCCTCGTTGCCCGAATACCGGTTGAAGTTCCCGCAAAACCAATGCGGGAAAAGGCTGTTGATCCTGGCTACGGTTTCGCCGTAACAACGCCGCGACAACGCCGCGCCGCCGCATCCCGAGTCGTTCGACACGGCCATGGCGAAGCGCGGATCGACGGCTGCGGCCCAAAGGGCCGTTTTGCCGTGCCGCGAATGCCCGATGACCGCCACGCGGGAGGCATCGACATCCTCGTCGGTTTCGAGGTAGTCCATCGCACGGCTCAAGCCCCAGGCCCAGGCTGCGATCGTGCCCCATTCATCGGGGGCCGGTTTGGTCTGCCCCTCGCGGTAAAAGAGCGGGTGAACGCCGTTTTGGAAGCCGTCGTCGTAGTCGGGGTCGATGTCGCCGCGGTAAATCGTGGCGAGGCCGTAGCCGTTGGCGATCAGCATTTCGACCGGCCACCGCGATGCCGCCGCGGCGCGCGGGAACCCTTTTGCGCGGACTTCGCTGCCGCCCTCTGCGCGCGGCTTCATGCGCGAAACGGACTCCGTAATCAACGGGTCGTCGCAGATCGTGTGGTTGCCCTTGAAATTCAGCCCCAGAAAGACCGGAACGGCGTCGGTGCGTTTGTTGGGGATGTAGAGCAGGATGGTCATGAAATGTGCGTCGTCCTCGGTGAAGTAGACGGCGATCTCCCGGCGGGTGGCCATGTTGCCCAGCGTGTAGCGGTCTTCGGACAAGACCTCGAAATGCAGTCCCTCGGGGCGGTCGGGAGCTTTTCCGTAGACCTCGCTTTCGAACAGCGACAGCAGTTCGGGACGGCGTTCCGAAGTCCACGTTTCGGCGTCAGTCACCTTTTTGCCGGCGATGGTTGTCAGCGGGTCGGGCAGCGTGTAGGCCGGAACCTGCGATTCGTCGTAGTTTGTCGCGGGCATCTGCGCCCGGGCGCAGAACAGGGTCAGGCCGCAGAGCGACAGCAGCGCGTATTTTTTCACGGCGGTCATGGCTGCAATCGGCGTTTGATGCGCGTGAGCGCCTCCAGATAATAGTAGTCGGCGTAGGTGAGCGGCACGTCGACCTCCGAGGAGAAGGGATAGGCTCCCGTGCTGTGCCGGAGAATGAAGCCTCCGTTCTCACCCGCCGGAGCGGTGTATTCGGGCGAGGCCAGCGTGCGGATCTGCTTTTCGGCGAAAGCCATGTACCGCTCCCCTTCGGCTGCGGGCACGAAGCCGCTCAGCTCGACCAGCGCCGAGGCCATGATCGCGGCCGCCGATGCGTCGCGCGGCGTGGAGGCGAGGGCCGGCGCGTCGAAATCCCAGTAGGGAATCCCGTCGGCAGGCATGTTCCTGTGGTTGATGAGGAATCCGGCGATGCCGCGGGCCTGTTCGAGGTAGCGGGCGTCGCCCGTGAGGCGGTACATGCAGGTGTAGCCGTAGAGTCCCCATGCCTGTCCGCGGCTCCAGGCCGAGGAGTCGGAGAGGCCCTGATGGGTCTGCTTGAGATGGGGCTGTCCCGAGATCGTGTCGTAGGAGACCAGGTGGCAGGAGCTGAAGTCGGGGCGGAAATGGTGTTTCAGCGTCTTGTCAGCATGCGATACGGCCATGTCGCGCAGCGACTTGTCGCCCGAACGGTCGGCGGCCCACATCAGCAGTTCGAGGTTCATCATGTTGTCGATGATGACCGGATACTGCCATTTGTCGCGGTTGTGGTCCCACGAGCGGATCAGCCCTACTTCGGGTTTGAAGCGCGTCGCCAGCGAGCGCGCCCCGGTGAGCAGCACCTCCTCGTAGGACTTGTCTCCCGTGAGGCGCAGTCCGTTGCCGAAACTGCAATAGAGCATGAACCCCACGTCATGGTTGTCGGTGGTGTGTTTTTCCCGCTCGACGCGTGCGGTGAACATCCGGGCGTACTCCAGCACCCGGGGGTTGCGGCCGTTCTCGTAGACGTACCACAGCACGCCCGGGAAAAAGCCGCTGCACCACCAGCGCGAATCCGACGAGACGTCCTCGCCGTTCTCCCACGTGCGCGGCAGGCGGCCTTCGCGCGCACTGTACTTCTCGGCCATCAGCAGCGTCTGCCGCTCGGCGCCGGCCAGCGCCTTGTCCACGACGGTCTCCAGCGGTTCCCGCCCGCTTCCGGCGCAGCCTGCGAGCAGGACGCCGAGAAGCGTGTATGTCAAAAATTTCTTCATCTTCTTTTAATGTTTGTCGTAATAGGCTTTCATCAGATACCACGCTTTCTTGCGGTATCCCTGGTCGGAAACCAGCCCCTTGCGGTTCCAGCCCTCCTGGTTGGCGGGGTGGAAGCGGAACGGCGAGCGGAAGTCGAACAGAATCCACGGCGACACGCCCCGCAGGTTGGGGATGTTCTCGAACATGCGCAGGTTGTCGCGGTAGAGGGCCTCCTGATACTCCTCGCTCCACGAGCTGGCCACATCGGCCGGGCCGTGCTGGCCGTAGAGCGCCTCGCCGCCGAATTCGGAGGTGATCAGCGGTTTGCCGCGCGCCACGTCCCACACCGCCTTATCGGGCGTGAGGGGCCACGGGTGATACCAGCCCATGTATTTGTTGATGGCCACGACATCCAGTTCCCCGATGAACGGGTCGTCCATGACGAACAGCTGCCGCTGGCGGTCGAAACGTACCAGATCGAACGCCGCAACGATCTGGCGCGTGTCGTCGATCTCCCGGCAGCATGCGATCAGGTGGCGCAGGAAGGCGTTGCGCGGCCCGGAAGGCTGCGTCTCGTTGGCCACGCCCCAAAACGTCAGGGCGCAGCGGTTCTTGTCGCGCGCGACCATCTCGCGGATCATGCGGCCCGCCTTTTCGCGGGTTTGGTCGTTGGCGAAGTCGATGCCCTGCCAGATGGGAATCTCCTCCCAGAGCAGGAAGCCCATCTTTTCGGCCAGCCGGACGATATGTTCGTTCTGCGGGTAGTGCGCCAGACGGATCATGTTGCAGCCGAGTGCCTTGGCCTCGCTGAGCAGCATCACGGCGTCGGCCTCGGAGTGTGCCCGGCCCATGCGCTGGGGGATCTCTTCGTGGAACGAGATCGACTTGAGGAACACGGGCGAGCCGTTGAGGACGATCTCTTCGCCCTCGGTGCGGATATTGCGGAACCCGATCGACTCCTCCACCCGGTCGCGGTCCGTGGAGACGATCACCCGGTAAAGTTTCGGATCGGCGGGGGACCAGCGTTGCAGTCTCCTGACCCGGAACGACGCCGAGGCCGTACCGGTCGCTCCGGCAGTGACGGTCCGGTCTACGTTCAGTTCGGGAATCTCGATCCGTACGGCCGTTCCGGCAGCGGCGCCCGCCAGCTGCACATCGGCGTCGATCCGGTCGTCGGAATCCTTGCCGAGGCGGATGAAATAGTCCCGGATAAAGGCGTCGGGCACGCTGACGAGCATCACGTCGCGCGTGATGCCGCCGTAGTTCCACCAGTCGAAGGCCATCGCCGGGATGGCGTCCGTGGTGCGGGTGTTGTTGACCTCCACGGCCAGAAAGTTGCCTTCGGGCTTGAGGCGGCCCGTCACCTCGATCTCAAAGGGTGTGAATCCGCCTTCATGGGCGCCGATCTCCTCGCCGTTGAGGTAGACCCGGCAGCGGTAGCTGACGGCTCCGAAATAGAGGAACTGCCGCCGGCCGGCCTGCTCGGGGGCGTCGAACCGCCGGGCATACCACACCGTGCCTTCGTAGTATTTCAGCTCGGGCATCTGACAGTTCCAGTCCGAGGGAACGTCGAGCCGCAGGCCGTTGTCGAACGAATATTCGTAGAAATCGGTCTTTCCCTCCGGCTTGCGGTTGAGGTAGATCTTGTTTTTGCGGCCCTGATCGTAGAGATCGACGATGGCGTCCCACTTTCCGTTGAGCGACTGCACGTCGCGTCCGTAAACGTTGGTGATCAGCTCCTGGGCTGCGATGTCGGCCGCCGCGAGCAGCAGCAGAGCAAATGACAGGATGAATTTTATCGGTGTTTTCATTGTTATCAGGATTTGTGGTTCGTCAGCGGATCAGTTCGTAGCGGTACATCGTGTAATCGTTGGGCGCGGGAAGTTCCACCTCCAGCGTTCCGCGGCGTCCGGTCTTCTGCACGGCGGCCTTCCCGCTCCCCAGCACCGGCGTGAGGCGCACTTTCGAGTTCTCGGGGAGCCATGTTTCGATCCGGGCCTTCCGGTCGGGGTTCTGCTCGCGGAAGAAGATTAGGTAGCCCCGCTCGCCGTCGACCGACTGGAATCCGGTCCACGAACGGCCCGACGGTTCGTCGCCCACGGGGAGGATCACTCCGCGGTGGAAATCGTGCTGCACCTCTTTGTAGCGTTCGATCAGCGCGCCGATGCCCAGCGCCTCTTCGGGCAGTCCGCTCGCCTCCATCCAGGCCAGCGGCTGTCCGGCCATGGTCGTTGCGAAGAGGTATTCGAAACTGTAATTGGCCGGGGCGAACGGGTCGCCGGCATATTTTTCCGTGTTGCGCCATTTGTTGAGGAACTCGATCTGGAGCTTCTCCGCGGGAACGTATTTGGAGAGCATCCACAGGTTGCGCAGCGTCCAGTAGGGGTAGTAGTTCTGCCAGTCGGTGTAACGGTTTTCGAGGAAAATGTTGCCGTACTCGTTGAACATGTGGTAGCCTCCGCGGCGTCCGGCCGTGGCGTCGAGGTTGAAGACCACTCGGCCGCCCGTCCGCTCCAGCACGCGGTCGAACAGCCGCCGCAGGTTGCTTTCGGAGCGTTTGTCGGGGATTGCCAGTCCGTCGATCTTGAACGTGCGGATGCCGTACTCGTCGTAGAGACCGACGAGGGCCTGCGCATCCTTCTCCCAGTCGGCATAGCCGTCCTGTACGCTCGGGTTGAACCAGAGGCAGATCTCCACGCCCAGTTCCCGGCCCAGCTCCACGACAGGGTGCAATCCCCGGGGGTATTTCTCCGGGTCGGGCTTCCAGTAGTCGGGATTGTCCCAGATGTTTTTGAACGACCCCTTCGCCACGGCGGAGTTGGGGCTTTTGCCCACCTGCCAGCCGTCGTCGATCTGGAAATGCGTGATGCCCAGATGCGCGGCCTTGCGGACCTCGGCCAGGCAGAACCGTTCGTTCACCTTCGTGTCCTGACTGCGGTCGCCCCATGTGTTCATCATCACCATCTCGTCGCGTCCGGGAAGCAGCTTCCGTAAATTTTTCTGGTAGCTCCGCAGGGCCGTCAACTGTTCGAGTTCTCCGCCCGACCAGACTCCGAGGACGCATCCGTAGGCTTTCACCCACTCCCCTTCGCGGAGGTCCTTCTCCGTCACGCCCAGTCCCGTCACCGTGAAATCGCCGAACTCCGCCGTGAAGTCCCCGCCGCCATAGGCCAGTTGCACGCCCGAACCGGGGGCTTCCTTCAGGAAGAAGAGCCCGCGGCCGTTCTCGGCGTTGCGGGCGAAGAGCAGGTTGCCCCGGTAGCTGTTTTTCCGGTAGGGAATGACGTCGGTTTCGAAGACCAGGTTGTTGTTCCAGTCCGTGACGTCCTGGAACTCCACGATCCGCGTATGCCAGTGGAACCCGCCGGGGTTGAACCGGTCGAGGGTCGCGGCGACCGGCTGCGACTGCATGTCGGCGGTCGATTCGATGTTCTTGCGGTCGGCGGCGTTGACCGTCCGGCTGTCGGGAAGCTGTGCGGCGCTGCCTTTGAGGTAGGTGTCGCAGGCGATCGCCGGAGTGTCGGCGCAGATGCGGTAAATCCGCCGCACGTCGAGCGTTCCCAGCGAAAATTCCACGGTGATTTCCAGCCGCGCCGGATGGATGTCGGTTTCGGCGATCCGTTTCGTCGAGCAGCGTCCGCCGGTGCTTCGGGTATCGCCCGCGACCTTGAAATCGGGCGTCAGGGAACGGGAAGTCCACACCTGTCCCGACGAAAAGTCGGTCAGGCTCTGCGTCATCAGGTTGCCGCCGTTCCAGACGAACCGGCGTTCGATCCGGGAGTTGCCGATCGTCAGGGTGTCGTTCTGCAAACGGCTGTAACAGCCCTCCTGCGGGAAGGCGGACGTGCCGCAGAGCAGCATCGTGAACAGTATCGGGAGTGTGTGTTTCATGGTCGGGATTCTATTTTGCCGGCAGGATTCTGCGCATCGTGTCGGTAAAGATCGCAGCCATCCGCTGCTGGATGTATTTGTCTTGGCCCCGCAGGGGATGCCACCCGTAGGCGACGCCTTCGATGGTTTGCGTGTCCTGGGCGTGGAGCAGGCTCTGCTGGGTCCCGGTGGCCGGGTTCGGAGTGTCTTTCGAGAAGCCGATGTTCCTGTCGAACTCCACGAGCGGCAGGCCCCACCGTGCGGCGAGGCGCCGTATGGCGGCGTTGTAGGTCGTCCGCGCGTCGTGCCAGTCGGTGCAGAGGACGATGACGGCGGGTTTACCCGATTTCGTGCCGTAGTACTTCGATTTCGGGTCGTCCTTCAGGGCGTAACACTCGCTTTGGTAGCGTTTGATGACGTAATCGAACGCTGCGGCGTAGTTGCTTCGGTCGAACGGCGTCGTGTAATCGGTGTACTTCTCTTTCAGGCCGCCCGTGGCCGAGACGTCGCGGTTGTGGACCTGCATGATGACCAGCGCATCCATCTCGTCCAGCTCCCCGGCGTTCCAGAGCGTGCCCTCGGCCATCCGGTTGGCCGTGTCGGCGATCGACTCGCCGCCGATGGCCCGGTTGAGCGCCCGGGCGTCCAGTTGCCGGCAGCCGATTTCGAACCAGCCGTTCTGCGGCGAGGCGAACGAGGCCCCGGTGAGGAGGATCGTATATTTCGCGTTCTCCTGCGCTGTGGCATGCCCCCATGCGAGGGGCAGCGCAAGCAGCAGTGTCAGTAGTTTTTTCATTGTTGTTTTCAGTCGTTGCGCAGTGCGCGGGGCGCTTTCAGAGAACCGCCCGTGTTGAATTTCTGGTTATCGGGAATCCCCTCTTTTCTGCCGACGCCTTCGCGCATCAGCCTGCGGAGTTCTCCGAGGTGTTTCTGGTAGATCAGGCGGGGCGAAGCGTCGTATTTGCGGCACAGCGAGGCTGCCATGCCGACCACCTCGCCCATCATGCCCGTCGTGCGCATCACCCGCACCGTCCCGAGGGCCACGTGCGTCACGCTGATGTTCCGCCCGGCCATGAACAGGTTGTCCACATTGCGGGAGTAGAGACACCGGTAAGGCACGGCATGGGGATAGATGTGGATGTGTTTGGTCGCGGCCTTGAACTCCCGGCCCGGGAAGCGCACGGAGTTGAGCGAATCGGGAAAATGCAGGTCGATGTCCCACGTCGCGGTGAACGAGGCGTCTTCGTGGAAGACGTTCTTGTCGATATCGTCCTGTTTGAGGACGTAGTCGCCCAGAAGCCGCCGCGATTCGCGTTTGCCGGCCACATAGGCCACCCAGCCCAGCTCGCGGTTGCGGTACTTGGCATTGTCTTTCAGGCCGTTCTTGAGAAAGCTCCAGTTCGAATAGATCACCAGCAGGCCGTAGTCGCGGATGCGTTCGAAATCGCGGATCTGGTCGAGGTTCATGCCCGTCTCCCATTTCCATTCGCCCATCGTCACCCGCTCGCAGTTTTCGGCGTTGAACTCCACGCCGTAGCTGAACGTCGGGAACGAGGTTTTGCGGCCCGTGTCGACCGAATACCATTGGACGGACGAACCCATCGTCATCCGGTCGGCGGTTTCGGGCGCCAGCGTTTCGCCGAATTCGTCGCGGCTCTCGCGGCCCATGCGGTAGTCGGCTCCGGCCAGGAATCCGACGGTTCCGTCGCCCGTGCAGTCGGCGAAAAGCGGCGCTTCGAGCGTCGTCTCCTCCCCGGTTTCGATGTGGCGGACGATTACGGATTTTATCCGGCCGCCCTCTTTGTTCACCGCTACGGCGCGGCAGCTGGAGAACAGCTTCACGTTCTGCTCCCCGGCGATGAACGCACTTTTCTTCGCGTCCTCGTAGTTTTCGGCCGGCCGGGCGTTGCCTTCGCGCGAGTGGCCGAATTCGCGGATCATGCGGCCCAGTCCCTCGTTGGGGCCAAGCTCGATGACGCCGCCCAGGTGCACGCGAATTTCGGAGCTGTTGTTGCCGCCCAGCACCGGGCGGTCGTTGACCAGAGCGACGCTGCACCCCAGCCGGGACGCCGCGGCCGCGGCGCACATGCCTGCGATGCCGCCGCCCACGACGACGAAATCGAACGATTCGGCGGTTTGCGGCGTTGCGGGGATGCCGAGCATCCGTTTGCGGAATGCAGCGAGTTCCGCGCTTCCGGACGGAGGGACGTCGCCCTCTTCGGTGGTGAAATAGACGGCGTCGCAGCGGCCGTCGAATCCGGAAAGGTCGGTCAGCGAAACGCTGACCGGACCTTTCCGGACGGAGACCTTTCCGGCGCACTGCCACATCCACTCGCTGCCCGTGCAGCCGAGCGTCGCGGACAGTTTCCGGCTGCCGACCCGGAGGGCGAACTTTCCGGGACCTTCCCCGTCGTACCAGGGGGCGACCCAGTTGAACGTCCGGACGTAGACCCGGTAGGTTCCCGTTTCCGGGAATTCGACCGTCGTCACGGCGTCCGCCACGGGTTTGCCCATGCCGTGCGCGATGAGGTAGGGCGAACCCATCTGGTCCATGAACTGCTGGTCCACGGCCCACCCGCCCTTGTCGCGGAAACTCTCGGCCTCGACCAGGACGCCGCTCCCGAAGGAGGCGGTGACGGACAGCAGCAGCGCTGCGGAAAGCAATGCAACCCTCTTCATGGTTTTTCAGGCGTTAGTTGATCTGTACTTCGTGCAGTTTCACCCAGCCTTCGGCCGTCTTTTCGTTGTTTACGGCGAGCTGGATGGCAGGCCGGTTCTCCTTCGTCGTGTCAACGATGGCGATGCCCCACGTGTATTTCCCCGCGGGAAGATCGACGGCCGGCGTTTCGAAGGTGTAGGAGAAGGGCTTGCTCTCGACCCAGGTCGAAGGCTCGCAGTCCTTGTCGACGAAGACCTTCTGCGCCTTGTCCGAAGCGTCGATCAAAGCGAAGGCCACCTTGTATTTGTAGTTCCACTGCGGCAGGTTGTTCGGGAAATAGCCCCAGCCCATGTTGCGCCAGCGCGAAGCGACCTTGACACGGCTGCCTGCGCTCACCTGGTCGGGAACGATCACCTGGTCGGGATAGAGACGGTAGCCGCCTTCGGAGACGAAGCGCTGCACGAGGCTGAAGGCATCGTTGAACCACGACTCGGTCTCCTGGCCGACACGGAAGTCCATCATGTTGACGCGGGCTTCGGCCGAGGAGTCGAATTCGCCCTGGCGGACATCTTCGGGGTGTCCCTGGCGGTAGCCGGCCGGGTCGTTCCAGTAGCTGTGGCTGCTGACGATATATCCGCCCTCCATGATGATGGGGACCTTGTAACGCCATTGTGCGGCGATTGCCTTCTCCCAGGTGCTGTAACCCCAGCTGGAGTTGTTCATGCCGAAGGCGTCGGAGCGGATGCAGTAGCCGTTGCTGATGGCCAGGGCCACGAGGCTTTCGCTGTTCGGGTTCGCCGTGCCCTGGCTCGTGGGATGGCCCAGTACGCGGTGGTAGTTGATCACCAGGGGAACCTTCGTGAAGTGTTTGGCGTAGAGCTTGGTGATCCAGTCGAGGACTTCGCGCTTCACCGTTTCCGTATTCTCATCGACAGCCGATACGTCGTCCTTGTTGTAAGCCACGCTGTGGCCCTCGCCCCACTTGCCGAGGCCGTAGCCGTCGATGAACGAGGTGTATTCCGGATCGTTGAACTCCTCGGCGAGGGCTGCGACGAACTTCTCGTAGTAGCGCTGGAAGATCGGGTCCTGCGGCATCGGGGTCTTGCGGTCGGGGTATTTCGGCTCCGACATCGCGTATTCGGCTCCGGCATCGTAGACGAACTGGGGCGTATTGGCGCCCTGGTCACGTCCGTCCACCACGACGCGGAAAGCGATGGGGAGTTTCAGCTCCCGGGCTTTCTGAACCAGTTTGTAAACCTTCGAATCGGGGTCTTTCCAGGCGTACTGCCCGTCTGCGGGATTCAGCACGGACCATTTCGTGCGGATATAGCAGGCCGAAGCGTAGTCCGCCACCCTTACGTTCTTTCCGAGCAGCGGTACGTAGATCTCCTTGTCGAAATAGGAGGGATCGTAGTCCGCGCTGACATACATCACCCAGCCGTTGAGCGGGTTGTGCAGCACTTCCGACTTGTTGTAGGCGGGCTTTACGGTCACACCGGCAACTTGGCCGCCTTCTTCGCCGCCGCCGTTGTCCTTCGAACAACCGCAGGAAGCGGCGCAAAGAAATGCTGCCAGAAGACAGCCGGTCATCAGATTTCTCATGTGTATCATGTTGCTGTTTTTACGATTGATTGTCGTTGTAATGGAATATTGCCGTATCTTCCTGTCGGCCGGAACCCAGTCTCCATTCCGATACGGCAATATTTTTCAGTCGTGCGGTCCGGCGTTATTTGTTCCGGGCCAGGATCGTTCCGTGACGCAGATCGAAGATCAGCAGGTCGGAAGCGGGGATCGTGTAATACGAGTTGCGCGTCTCTCCGTCGGCGCCTCCGTGCAGTTCGCCCACCTTGCCGAGAGTCAGCGTGAGGTTCTGCTTCTTGCCTTCTGCCGTCAGCGGACAGGTGAAGCAATAGGCATTGTTCTGGTTGTAATCCGCATCGCCGACCGAGAAATTCTGGGCTACGCAGAACTTCATGCCGCTGGAAAGTTTCGTGCCGTTGTGCTCTTCGGCGTCATAGATCAGGATCTGCGGGTCGGCGAAGCTCTGCTTCAGGTTGAGTTTGCGCACGCCCCAGCCCGTACCTGCTCCGTAGGCGTAGAGATCGAGCACTTCGATCGTTGCCTCGGGATTGGCTTCCGCACCGCTCGGGTGGAATGTGACGGACAGCGGCTTCAGGTCGGTCGCCGACGAGTAGATGCGCACCTGCTTGTTCTCCATGTCGATCAGCAGGCGGTAGTTGCCGGCGCTCGGGATATTCCACGAAACGGGGGTTTCCGTCATCTTCACGTCGACAAGCTCCCCGTCGCGGAGCGCGCCGTTGCCGTCGCTCGGAACGATGTAGTAGGTCTGACCCTCCAGCTCGACGGGAATCTGCAACTCGCCGATGCTCAATTCGCCGTACCAGGCATAGAGGTTCGCATTCTCGACCGTCTTTTCGATCTCCGTCACGCTGCTGATGGCCGTGCCGGAAAGCGACACCTTGTCGGCATCGAAGACATCGACCTTGATCGGGGTTACGGTCACCTCCACGGTGCGCACTTCGGGCATTTCGTATGTGGGGCCGCCCGCATACTCCGCGATGACGCGGAACGCCAGCGTGAAGGTCTTGTTTACGGGCACTTTCCAGCGCTCGTTAGCCCAGTTGTTGATTTGCTCGGAGGTGTAGCTCCGGCTGAAGATGCCGTCGTCTTCGCTCGTCACGATGGCGGTGGACGAACCGAAGTTGTTGTTCAGCAGGTCCAGTTTGGTCGTGTAGGACACCAGATACTCGTCGGGCATCGGACGCGCGGGCGTCCAGTCGAAGGTCAGTACCGTAGCCGAAAGGTCGTTTTCGTCCAAAGCGATCTGGGAGGCGGAGGCGGTCAGCTCCAGAGTTTCCCGGACCGGGTCGCTGTCGTGTTCGTACGGGTCCCATTCACAGGCCCACTGGCCGAGTGCGAAAAGGGTCAGCAGCGACAGGTTGCATGCAAATTTTATCTTTTTCATAACTGTTTTTTTCGTGGTTGCTGATACGGTCCGGAATCTGCCGGACACATTCTTGTCTGATCCGCCCGGAGGCGGGGACGAAGGTTTTTAGCCTTCGTAACCTTCATATCCGGGATTCTGCGGGAAATTGCCGACATTCGCGTCGCGGATAGCCTGCGGAATGGGCCACAGCACGTGGAAATCCTGGATGAGGTCGCGCGCCTCGGGGTTGTACTTTCTCACGCGTTCGAGCAGTTTGCCCGTGCGTATCAGCGTGAAGCGGCGGCTCTCTTCGCCGTAGAGTTCGCGGATGCGCTCGTCGAGCAGGAAATCCATCGTCATCTCCTCGTCGGAAACGTCGGACACTTTGGCGCGGCGGCGCACTTCGTTCACGGCATCGGCGGCCTTATCGGGCATGTCCTGACGCAGGTAGGCTTCGGCCAGCAGCAGGTAGGTCTCGGCCAGGCGGAATTTCATGCGGTCTTTGTATGCGCCGGTAAGCTGGAGGTTTTCCTCCTTACCGAAGAAAAATTTCTTCAGCGCCGGGAAGAGCTGGGCCTGCGACCACGATTTGTCGTCGATGGGGCATTTTTGTCCCAGCTTGTTGGGCGTCAGCGGGTTGTTGTAGTACCAGTTGCGCTTGATGTTGTACTCCGAGTTGCGGATGTCGCCGTCTTCGAAGATGCCTTTTTCCTGAATCCCGGGGAAACCCTCCTTTTCTCCGGCCGTCGTGGCGTTGGTTCCCTTGACGCCGATCCACCACTTCAGCGGATAGATCTGCGCCAGGCCGCGGCCGCCGAGCGAGTCGGCCAGTGCGAATCCGTCGATGGCGTGGTACTGGGGATTCCAGGCGCGGCGGGTCCAGTCGTCGGAATTCGTGCCGCCGCCGACCGTGTTGTACTGGAACTGCATGACCCAGATACCCTCGGTGTTGCCGGCCGAACGGTTCTGATTGTTTTCGACGAACATGTCGCTGAAATAGTCGCCGGGATCGTTCTTGGCGTTGCCGAAGCGGCTTTTCATCAGACTGTAATACGGGCAGTCGATCACGTCCTGGGCATTCTCCTCGGCCAGCTTATAGTCGCCTTCGGCGCCGCGCAGCAGGTACATTTCGCTCAGCAGGTGGCGTGCGGCCCACGTCGTAAGCTTGCCCTCCTTCACGTTGTCGGGATTGTCGGGAAGGTACGTCTTGGCAAATTCCAGGTCTTTGATGATGTTGCCCAGCACCTCGATCTTGGGATCGCGCGAGAACGAGAGCAGGAAGGGCTTCTGGATGGTTTCGACCCAGGGCACGTCGCCGTAGAGGTAGACCAGCGTGCGGTAGGCGTAAGCCCGGAAGAAACGGGCTTCGGCCTGGTAAAGCTGTTTGTCGGTGGGATAGTCCCAGTTGTCGTTCTTTTCGGAATAGATCAGCAGTTCGTTGGCCGAAGCGATCAGGTTGTAGGCCCAGTTCCAGTACGAGCCGACGAAAAGCGTCGACGGGTTGAGCGTCATTTCGGCGAACGGAACCAGCGAACCGTCGCGGACGGTTCCCATGCGGCAGAGGTCGGTCGAAATCTGGAGGACCTCGTAGGCGCAGGCGCCGTTGTGCATGAAAGCGCCGTTTTCACCCCAGGTGTTGTATTCCGAGCGGGCGATGGCGTAGAGCCCCGTGGCTCCCACCTCGAAGCCCAGTGAACTGGTGTAAGTGTTGTCGGGGGCCAGCGAACTTTTCAGATCCTCTTCCAGGAAGGAGGTGCAGCCCGCAGCTATCGAGAGGATCGAACTCGCGATGCCGATCTTGATATAATTCATCGTTTTCATAGTCAGGTCTTGATTAGAAGGTTAAGGTTAATCCCAGTACGTAGGAACGGGCGGTCGGGAACGATGCGAACCAGGTGTTGTCGTAGTTCAGCATCTGGCGCATGTTGGAGAAGGCGCAGACGTTGTTCACGCTGAAATTCACGTCGATGGCGCTCAAGCCGATCCGGCGGACGAATTTCTGGTTGACACGGTAGCCCAGCGTGATGTTGCGCAGCTGCACGTAGTTGAGCTTCTTGTAGTAGCCGTGGCTGAAGGAGGCCTGGTAACCCGGCGAAACGACCTCTGCGTCGGGGGTCTCCGGCGTCCAGTATTTCACGCCGTGGATGTAGTTGCCCGAACCGAACGTATACGAGGAGATGTTGGCCACGTTGTCCGTCATCCACTTGCCGAAGACGCCGTTGAACAGGAACGAGAAATAGAGGTCCTTGTAGGAGAAACGGTTGCCCATCGACATCGTGAAGCTCGGCTGTTTGCTGCCGATCACCTTGCGGTCTTTGGAGTCGATGACGCCGTTGCCGTCGACATCCTCCAGTTTGGCGGCTCCGGGCGTGGCTCCGGTCTGGTGGGCCACCTCCTTGCCGTCCTTGTCGATGAACGTGAACTCGTCGCCTTCCTGCCAGATGCCGATCATGTTCCAGTCGTAGTAGACCGACAGCGGCTGGCCGATGAACCACTTGTTGTTGATGTCGTCTCTGCCGTCGCCGCGCAGCGCGACGATCTTGTCGCGGTTGAGCGAGAAGGTGAAGTCGGTCTCCCACCTGAAATCCTTCTTGCGGATATTCTGCGAATGGAGCGTCAGTTCGATACCCTTGTTGCGGGTCTGGCCGACGTTGTAGAGAATCTTGCTGTAACCGTTCATAATGGGAACGGTACGCGACATCAGCAGGTCGTGCGTGTTGGAGAGGTACATGTCGATCGTACCGCCCAGACGGCCGTTGAAGAACTGGAAGTCGATACCGAGGTTGGCCGTATAGGTGGTCTCCCAACGCAGGTCGGGATTGCCGATACCGTCGCTCGGCAGGTAGGCCGAGTTGGCGGCGTCGCTGTTGTCGCCCCAAATATATTTGACACCATTGGTCGAGTAGAGACGGTCGAGCGACTGATAACGTGAAATGGCGTTGTTTCCGTTGGCGCCGTATGAGAGGCGGATCTTCAGCATGTCGATCCAAGAGGCGTTGTCCTTGATGAAGCTCTCCTCGCCGAGATGCCAGGCAACGGCAGCCGAGGGGAAGAAAGCCCATTTGTGGTTTTCAGCGAAGGCCGAGAACGAGTCGGCGCGTCCGGTGAGTGTCAGAAGGTATTTGCTGTTGAAGCCGTAATTCACACGGAACATGCCCGAAACGAAGTTCTCTTTCCAGAAAGACGAACTGATGGCGATCTTGTTCTCGGCGCCGTCCATCCGGTAGAAGCTCGAGTCGTCGTTTACGAAGCCTTCGCCGCTTTGCGAAGCGGCTGTATACTGGGCCTCCTGCATGGAGAAGAGACCTGTGAAGTCGATGTGATGTTTGCCGAAATTCCGGTCGAATTTAAGCACGTTCTCCCACGTCCAGTCCGTCGTGTGGTTGTTGGCCAGCTCGGCGCGGCCGTCGACTTTCTTACCCGTTACGGTGTTGCGGCCGTAGTAGGTTCCGTTCATCTGGCTGCGGTAGTTGTAGCCGAACTGCGACCGGAAAGAGAGCCCTTTGACCGGAAGTTTGAGATCGAGGAACCCGTTGGCCATGAAGTTGCGGCCCGTGCGTTTCTGGTCGGCGTTGACGTCCTTCATCGGGTTGGGCAGGTTCGAGTAGTCCATCGGCTCTTCGTAGTAGGCGCCGGTCTCGTCCTTGTAGATGCCGTAGGGGCTTTGCTTGATGGCATGTTCGAGGTTCGGCGTCGCACCGCCGGTCTCACGGTTCACGAACTGCGTGGTGAGACCTACGGACAGCCAGTCGTTCATTTTCTGGTTGATGCTGGCATAGACGTTCGTGCGCTGGTAATTCGAATTGTAAACCACGCCGGGGTTGTCCAGGTAGGAAACCGAGGCCATATAGGTGGTCTTCTCGTTGCCGCCCTGGAAGCTCAGCTGGTGGTCCATCGTGAAGACCGTGCGGAAGACGTAGTCCTGCCAGTCGTTGGTGATGCCCTTGGCGTAGTTTACCTTCTCGCTGGCGCTGATAATCGAACCTACCAGCGGATCGAGCTGCTCGCCGCTGTAATTGTTCTTGAGCCGGCCCATGTCCTGTTTGAGGCGGATGAACTCGTTGGGACCCATGGTTTCGATGCGCTGCATCGGCTCGGCGATGGCGAGCTTCGTTTTGTAGGTGACATGGAAATCGCCCTGCGAACCCCGCTTGGTCTGGATCAGGATGACGCCGTTCGAGCCGCGCGAACCGTAGATGGCCACGGCCGACGCGTCTTTCAGCACCGACATGTTCTCGATGATGTTCGGGTCGAGGTCGGCCAGTCCGCCCGAGTAGGGAATGCCGTCGAGAATGATCAGCGGGTCGTTGCTGGCCGTCAGTGAGTTCTGGCCGCGGATCAGCAGGGTCTGGTTGCTGCCCGGCGCTTCGTTGCCGGTCGTGATGTTCAGACCGGCGACCTGGCCGACCAGACGGTCCATCAGGTTGTTGGTCGAGACCATTTCCAGCGTCTGTTTGCTGACGACGGCGAGACCTCCCGTGAGGTCTTTCTTTTTCTGCGTACCGTAACCCACGACGACCACTTCGTCGAGGGACTGGGCGTCTTCGGTCATCGTCACGTTTACGACATTCGATGCGCCGAGTTTCACTTCCTGGTCGGTATAGCCCAGACAGGTGAAAAGAAGCGTCGAGGATGCGGGAACTTTGATTTCATAAACACCTTGCGTATTGGATACGGCTCCGTTGTTGCTTTTGCCGTCCTTTACCACGACAACGACTCCCGCCAGCGGGGCGCCGCTTCCGTCGGTGATTTTACCGGTTACTTTGACGTCGTTCTGCTGGGCGAACGACGGTGTTGCAGACAGCAGGAATAAGAGGGAAATCGTCAGGCTGCCTATAAGCTTTTTGTACATGCTCATTATCATAAAAGGTTTCTTTTTGGTTAGTGCTTGTATCTCCGTTATAAAGGGATTGTCTGGAGGGGCGGGAGACACTTCGTCGCCTGGTGTGGTTTTCCGATCATCTTTTCATAGGTTTCAGGTTTTAATTTTTTAAATTTTTTTATGTATTTCGAAGGAAAAGCGGACGCCGGGGACTTCGGACCCCGTATTGCAAAGGTCAATAAAACGGGGCGACCGGATGGGCGTCGTTTATTCGGAAATGGTTCCATTTCGTACGGAGGGGTAAAAAAAAGGATCATATCCGGGCGCTGCGGGCGCTGCGCAGACCTGCGAAGAGTCCCGCCCGGACAAAATGAAACCTCCCTGCCGGTCGCGCGGGGCGACGGCGGGAAGGTTTCTGCGGGCAGATGCGGACGCTGCTCCGGCGGATACGAAAGCACGAGATATTCATAGCCGGTTCGGTGGGCTCCTTTCGTGCGGTTTGCGTCAGGATTTCTTCTTAAATTCGGATGGGGTCAGTTCGAAATGCCGTTTGAAACAGATGCTGAAATATTTGGGATTGGCGAATCCCGTCAGGACCGAGATCTCGGAGATGGTCAGGTCCGACTCCCGGAGCAGCTGGGCCGACCGTTTCAGCCGGACGTCCATGATGAACTCCTTGATCGACATGCCCGTGATGTCGTTGATCTTCTGGTAGAGGAGCGTGCGTCCGATCGACATGTCCGACACGAACGAGTCCACGTTGTAGTCGCTGTTGTCCATGTTCCGTTCGATGTAGTTCATCGCCTTTTTCAGCAGTTCCTCGTCCATCGACGAAATGGTGATCTTCGACGGTTCGGCGATGTACTTCTTGCTGTAACGCTCCTTGAGTTCCTGCTGGGTGCGGATGAGGTTGGCAACCTGTTTGAGCAGGAAATCCATATCGAAGGGCTTGTCGATGAACACGTTGGCTCCGCATTCCAGCGCCTTGATCTTGTTTTCGGTGTTTTTGCCCAGGGCCGAAAGCATGATCACCGGGATATGGCTGGTCTTGATGTTCGAACGCAGCGAGCGGCATACCTCGAAGCCGTCGGCTTCGGGCATCATCAGGTCGGTGATGACGATCTGGGGG
Source organism: Alistipes sp. 56_sp_Nov_56_25 (assembly GCF_001915285.1). NCBI lineage: Bacteria > Pseudomonadati > Bacteroidota > Bacteroidia > Bacteroidales > Rikenellaceae > Alistipes > Alistipes sp. 56_sp_Nov_56_25. The sequence continues at coordinate 122,007 of NZ_MNQF01000062.1, read as the reverse complement.
CAGATTCTCTCCGCTTTGGCGATGCCTTCGCTGCCGTTTGCCGCGGTGTATACGTTGTAGTGTTTCGACAGCCGTTGTTCGAGGTAGCTCCGCAGGTTGGGGTCGTCCTCGATGACCACGATGTTGCACGCCTTGCGGTCGTGCCGGTCGTTGGGAGCCATGACGTCGGATTCGGTCAGCAGGTTGTCGATTTCGGAGACCGTGTATTCGTACGATTCGGCGGCGCTGTCGGTCTTTTCGGCGTTGAGCGTGAAGGGCAGGACCACCGTGAACGCGACTTTCGAGTTGCCCGAACGGAGGGTGATGGTTCCGTTGAGGTTGCCGACCAGCTCCTTGACGATGGCCAGTCCCAGGCCGCTGCTGCTCTCGAATTGGGGACGGCGGTCGGAGAGGTGGTTGAACGATTCGAAGATGGCCTCCTTCTTGTCGTCGGGGATTTCCGCCCCGGTGTTGGTGACCGTGAAGGCGATGTATTCGGTGCCGGCGGCCGGCGGAGCGGACTCCGGGCGCTGGTCCTGCCGCGCCGGGTAGATTCTCACGCCGACATAGCCGTTTTCCGAGGCGTACTTGATCGCGTTGGAGAAGAGGTTCGTGAAGATTTTTTCGATCACGTCGTGGTCGAACTTGGTGTAGAAACTTTCATACTGGGAGTTGAAGCCGGTTTCGATCCCCTTCTTGTTGGCGTAGAACTCGAACAGCGAGAAGATGCTGTCGATGAAGCGGATCAGATCGCCCGGCTGGCGGTTCAGGGTGATCTTCTGGCTCTCGATTTCGCGGAACTGAAGCAGTTGGCTGATCATGCGCTGGATGCGCCCCACGTTCTTCTCGATCAGGTGCACGTAGGCATTGCCAGGCGCATTGGCGGGCAGGTGTTCCTTGAGCTGTTTCAGCGGGTCGACGACCAGCGTGAGCGGAGTTTTGAGGTCGTGGGAGATGTTCGTGAAGAAGTTGATCCGGGCCTGGGTCAGCTGCTTCATGTTCTGTTCCTTGATCCGCTCCAGTTCGAGCCGCTGTTCGAAAATCTTCTTGTTGGTGAAATACCGCCAGATGAAGTAGGCCACCGCCGAGAGCAGCGCCGCATAAACGAGGTAGGCCCAGCGGGAGAGGAAGGGCGAGGGGTGCACCCTGAAGCCGAGCGCCGAAACCTCGTCGCCCCACAGGCCGTCGTTGTTGGCCGCCTTGACCTCGAAGACATAGTTTCCGGCGGGCAGGTTGAAGAACTGCACCGCCTTCTGTCCCTGCGGCAGCAGGGACCATCTTTCGGAGTGTCCCAGCAGGCGGTAGGCATACTGGTTCTTCTCGGCGTTCAGGTAGCTGTTCGCCGAGAAGCGGATTTCGAAATTCGACTGCCGGTGCGACAGTTCGATCACGTCGCCCTCGCCTCCGCGGTAGGAGAGCGTGGAAATGGCTTTCTCCAGAGGCGAGTTCTTGGCGCCGGGCACGGCCGGCCGGCTGTTGATAAGCAGGTCCGTAAAATAGACTTTCGGCTTCTGGTCGTTGTATTTGATCTTTCCCGGGGTGAAGAGGATGAAGCCGTCCGTCCCTCCGAACAGCATTTCGCCTTTCGAGGTCTTGTAGCAAGCCCGCACGTAGTAGGCCCCGCAGCGGTTCGGGATGTCGATCTGCGATTTGCGGATCACCCCGTCGGTATGGTCGTAATAGTAAAGCCCGTCGTTGGTGCTGAACCAGACATCTTTCGAGGGGGTGTCTTCGAGGATGCCGAAGACTGTTTTGCCCTCCAGCCCTTCGCCGTTCCGGTCCCTGAAATTGACGTAACTGCCGTTGCGGCGCAGCAGGTTGACCCCGCCGCCACGGGTTCCGAACCAGATGTCGGAGTCGGAGGTGACGCAGTAGGAGCAGAGGTTGTTGACCGAATAGGGGGCCTCTGCGATGTAATGGCGCTTCAGAATCCGCCGTGTGGCGGGATCGACGACGTATGCGCCGTCGTGCCCGACGAGCCACAGGTTGCCCCGCTCGTCGTGGAACAGCGTTTCGATATGGATGCGGACGGCGTTTCCCTGTGCGTCTGTCAGCCGGACCGTCTCCACGCGTCCCGTACTCGCATCCTTGTACATCAGCTCGGCGTCCGGGTCGGTCAGCCAGATGCCCCGGTCGCCCTCCTTGGCGAAGTCATAGACGCTCAAAGGCTGTCCCGAGGCCGGATGGTTCATGTACAGGTCGGAGAAACGTCCCTGCCGTTCGTCGAAGACCCGCATTCCGCCGTTGAACGCCGAGACCAGCAGCCTGTCGTTTCCGTCGTGCCACAGCTTTTTGATCATGTTCGACGTCAGGCCGCAGCGGCTCTCCTGCGTGTAATAGACGAACCGGCCGTCGCGGCGGTCCCAGCGGTTAATTCCCCCCCCCCTCCGTTCCGATCCAGAGATTGCCCTCCGAATCCTCTTCGAAACAGCTGACGATGGGATGGTTCAGCCCGCCCGGCGTGGCTTTGAAATAGTCCACGCCGTTGTCCGCGAAGGTCATGTAGGCCAGTTTGCCGCCGTATGTGCCGACCCATATCCCGCCGTCGGGATCGGGGAAGATCGACCATACCGAATTGTTGGGCAGGGAGTAGGGATAGTGGAGGTCGGAACGCAGCAGCTGCGTGCTGGCGGTAAGCGGCTCCAGCAGCAGCAGTCCCGATTGCGTCGCTACCCAGATGATGCCCTGCGAATCGAGGTGAAGCTCCTTGGTGCCGGCGGATTTCTCGTATTCGAGCGGCAGTCGGAAATACCGTCCGATCCTGCCGTTGCCGTCGCATTCGTAGAGCCCGTCCATGAGCGTGAGGACATATACCGACCCGTTGCACTCCACCACGTCGCGGATCACGCAGCTGCCGCCGCCGACGGATGCGAAGAGGACGTATTGCCCGGTCTCCCGGTTCAGGCGGTAGAGATCGCCGCCCGACGCGGCGTAAACGTACTCCTTCGTGCACACCAGCGTCAGCGTCCGCCCGGGTGCGGACATCTCCGGAGGCATCGGATAGCGGGTCACGGCGGGCAGCCGTTCGGGGCTGAACGATTCGATGCCGTTGTTGCGGATCAGCCATACCGTCCCGTCGTTGTTCGCTGTGACCGAGCCGATATTGCCCTCCAGAACGAATTCGAACTCCAGCTTCCGGTAGTTGAAGCGCAGCAGCCCTTGGTTAGTCCCTACGTACAGGCCTTTCCGGTTGTCCGTGATCACCTGTCCGTAGGACCAGTAGGAATTCGGCAAGAGGTTCGTGACCAGGTCGGTCATCCGTACGAACGACGTGCCGTTGTACATGAACAGGGCGTCGTAGCCGCTGAACCACATACGCCCGACGCTGTCCTTGGCGATGCTGTGGATGCCTCCGTAATAGGAGGTCTCGGGCATGGTGTGGAAGCGGTAGTCCGGGATATTCAGGGCATGGAGCGCCGGAGAAATCAGCGTTGCGGCGAAAACCAGCGCCGCAAACGGAATTTTCGTATATGCCTTATGTCGGGTCATCGTTTCTTCTTTAGCACAAAGATAAAAGAAAAAGCGAAAAATGGATGCTTCGAAGCCCGGTTTTTCGGTTCTCCGCCGCCGGACCGGGCGCGCGGCGGGGAAAGCCGGGCTGCACCGCCCGGAGACGAAAAAGACGGCAGGGAAAACTCCCTGCCGTCTTTTTTATTGAATGAAGCGCTCCGGACCGGGGCGTGATTCCGGTGGGCGTTTACCGCCCCTGAAGCCCGCTTTTTAAGCGGGCGGGCGCGGAACTGGATCGTAAGCCAGAATGGCCCGGCATCGCCCCCTGAAACCCACTTCTCAAGCGGGTTACCAGATGATTACGCGATCCTGTTCGGGCAGGAACATCGGTCCGTCGGCGATCGAGAAGGCGTCGTAAAAATCCTGCAGGTTGCGCAGCGTGGCGTTCACGCGCCATTTGCCCAGCGAATGCACGTCGAGCTTGGTGAGACGTGCGATCTCCTCGTCGCGGATGTTCTGCGCCCACAGCGTGGCGTAGCCCAGGTAGAAACGCTGCTCGGGAGTGAATCCGTCGATCGGGGCGGGAGCCTCCCTGCCTGCGAGCGAATTGCGGTAGGCCGTGCGGGCCACGCGCAGGCCGCCCTGGTCGGCGATGTTCTCGCCGAGCGACAATGCGCCGTTGGCGAAGATCGCAGGCTGTCCCTCCTTGGCGGGCAGAACCTCGATCGCGTCGAACTGCTTGACCAGAATGTCCGTCTTGGCCTTGAACGCGGCGGCGTCCTCGTCGGTCCACCAGTTGTTCATGTTGCCGTCCTTGTCGAAATTGCGGCCCTGGTCGTCGAACCCGTGGGTCATCTCGTGGCCGATCACCACGCCGATGGCGCCGTAGTTCACCGCGTCGTCGGCGTCGGGGTTGTAGAACGGCGGCTGGAGAATGGCGGCCGGGAAGCAGATTTCGTTGGTCGTGGGATTGTAGTAGGCGTTCACCGTCTGGGGCGACATGTGCCACTCGTCCTTGTCCACGGGCTTGCCCAGTTTCGAAATGTTGTCGGACGTATACCAGGCGTTGGCCTCGACGATGTTCTCCCAGTAGCTCTTCGCAGGGTCGATCTTCAGCGTCGTGTAGTCCTTCCACTTGTCGGGATAGCCGATCTTCACGGTGAAGGCCGCGAGTTTCTCCTGCGCCTTGGCTTTTGTGGCGTCGGACATCCAGTCGAGGGCGGCGATGTGCTGACCGAGGGCCGTTTGCAGGTTCTTCACCATGTCGAGCATCCGGACCTTGTCCTTCTCGGGGAAGTACTTGGCCACGTACATCTCGCCGACGGCTTCCGAAAGGGTTCCGTTGGGCACCGACATGGCGCGCTTCCAGCGGGGTTTCTGCTCCTGCTTGCCCGACATCACGCGGCCGAAGAAGTCGAACGACGCGTTGATGAAGTCGTCGCTCAAGTAGCTGGCGGCTGCGCCGATGTACTGTGCGGCGAGGTAGTAGCGGATCTCCTCCAGCGGGGCGGTTTTCATCAGTTCGTTGGCGTTGGCCAGGGCCGAGGGGGTCGTCACGATGATCTGCTCGAAATCGCCGATGCCCATTGTCTTATAGTACTCGGCCCAGTCGATGGCATCGTAGGCCTTCTCGAAATCGGCCTTCTTCGTGGGGTTGTACATGGCGGGGATGTTGCGCAGTTCGACGCTCGACCAGTTTTTCTCGGCCAGCTTCGTTTCGATCGACAGCACGCCGGCGACGGCCTTGTCGATGTCGGCCTCGGGAACGCCCGACAGCCGGAAGATTTTGCCCAGATACTCCTTGTAGGCGGTGCGGATCGACTCGTTCTCGGGATCGAGGTAGTAGTCGCGGTCGCCCATGATCAGGTCGGGCTGCGAGGCGTAGAGCGCGTTGATGTCGCTGTTCATCAGGTCGGACTGCACGCCCACGCCGAAGAACGGATTGGCGATCGAGGAGTGGAGCCTGGCCACTGCGGCGGTCAGCTGCGAGCGGTCGCCGATGGCGAGAATTCCGTCGACGGCGGCCTTGATCGGAGCGGCGCCCTCGGCGTTCAGGCGCACCGAGTCGAGCCCCATCTTGTAGAGGTCCGAAATCTTCTGCTCGACGCTTCCCGGCTCGGCTTTCTGCTGCGTCATGCCGGAGAACAGCTCGTTGATGCGCTTCTCGTTGTTGTCGCGCAGGATGTCGAACGAACCGTAGCGCGCATATTCGGGCTTCAGGGGGTTGTTCTTCTGCCAGCCGCCCGTGGCGTACTCGTAGAAATCGGCGTTGGGGGCTACCGACAGATCGAAGTTCGCCATGTCGAGGGCCGGGGTCTTGGGGGTATTCTGACAGGCTGTCATGCAAGCCATTGTTGTTGCGAAAAGAATGATTTTTTTCATGTCGTTCGGGGTTTGATAAAACGGGGACTTCCGTGAAAACCGGAAATCCCCGCCGTTGTAATTGTTACGGTATGCCCGGTTAGTCGCGGATGGCCGCAACGCCCGGCAGGTCGCCGAATTCGATGTATTCGAGCAGCGCGCCGCCGCCCGTCGAGATGTACGACACCTGGTCGGCCAGGCCGAACTTGTTGATGCAGGCTACCGAGTCGCCGCCGCCGATGAGCGAGTAGGCGCCGTTCTTCGTAGCCTCGGCGATGGCCTGGGCCACCTCCTTGGAGCCGGTTGCGAACTTGTCGATCTCGAACACGCCCACGGGGCCGTTCCAGAGGATGGTCTTGCAGCCCAGGATGTGCTCGCGGAAGACCTTTTTGCCCTCCGAGCCGATGTCCAGACCCTCCCATCCGTCGGGAATGTCGTTGGCCGGCGCCTCCTTGGTGTTGGCGTCTGCCGAGAATGCGTCGGCGATCAGCGCGTCGGGCGACATGACCAGCTGCACGCCCTTCTTCTTGGCCAGCTCGAGGATCTCGAGCGCTACGGGGAACATGTCGGGTTCGCAGATCGAGCCGCCGACCTTACCGCCCTGCGCAGCCGCGAAAGTGTAGGTCATGCCGCCGCCGATGATGATCGAATCGACCTTCTCGATCAGCGCCTTGATCACGCCGATCTTCGACGAAACCTTCGATCCGCCCACGATGGCGCAGAACGGATGGGCCGGGGCCTCCATCAGCGAGGAGATGGCCTTCACCTCTTTCTCCATCAGGTAGCCGAACATCTTGTCGTTGGGGAACTGTTTGGCGATCAGGTAGGTCGAAGCGTGCTTGCGGTGGGCCGTGCCGAACGCGTCGTTGATATAGCAGTCGGCCAGCGAAGCGAGTTTCTTGACGAACTCCTTCTGCGGACCCTCTTTCAAGGCCTTCTTGGCGGCGTCCTTCTCCTCCTTCGAGGCGTCTTCGGCCAGGCCGCGGGGCTTGCCCTCCTCCTCGGCGTAGAAACGCAGGTTTTCCAGCAGCATAACCTGTCCGGGCTTGAGGTTTTTGGCCATTTCGGCGGCCTTCTCACCGATGCAGTCGCCGGCGAACTCGACCTTCGTGCCGAGGTTTTTCTCGACGGCGGGAACGATCTGCTCGAGCGAGTATTTGGGATCGGGATTCTTCTTGGGACGTCCCATGTGCGACATCAGGATCACCGAGCCGCCCTCGGCGAGCACCTTCTTGATGGTGGGGATGGCGGCGCGGATGCGCGTGTCGTCCGTCACTTCGCCCTTCTCGTTGAGGGGTACGTTGAAATCCACGCGGATGATCGCGCGCTTGCCTTTGAAATCGTAGTTGTCGATCGAGATCATAGCTCTTTGATTTTTAAGTATTTTGTTGAAATGATTTTCGGTAAGTCCTAATTCGGGACAAATTTATGAAAATATTTTAAGAATCTGTTATTTTGATAACAGAAAAACAGGTGCCAATTTTTAATTCTTAATTTTTCATTTTTAATTGACGCCCGGCGTCAGTACTTGTACCGTATCCACTTGAACAGCTCCTTGAGCGACGGTTTCTTGCCGTACATGAAGATGCCCACGCGGTAGATCTTCGCCGCGAACCACACCATGCCCACGAACGAGGCGTAGAGCACCACGAGCGAGAGAGCGACCTCCCACAGCGGAATGTCGTAGGGGATGCGTGCCATCATAACGATCGGCGAGGTGAACGGAATGATCGAGAACCAGAAGGCCAGTTGCGAGTTGGGGTCCTTGATGACGACGAACATCATCAACAGCGCGAGGATGATCGGCAGCGTGATGGGCATTTGCAGCTGCGAGGCGTCCTGCACGTTGTCCACGGCCGAACCCACGGCGGCGAACATCGCCGAGTAGAGCAGGTAGCCGCCGAAGACGAACAGCAGCAGACTGACGAAGATCTTGACGATATAGCCCAGGTCGGTCATGGCGGCCACGGCTTGCAGCATCTCGGGGTTCATGCCGGACATCGAAGCCGCGTCGGGCATGCCCTGCTGCATGGCCTGGGCGCTCGCCATCACGTCTTCGGGCATCAGATGGGGCATCACCAAAGCTCCGACGCCGGCGATCAGCACGCCCCAGAGCAGCACCTGTACGATAGCCACCGAAGCCACGCCGAGGATTTTGCCCATCATCAGGTCGAAGGGGCGCACCGACGAGACCATCACCTCCAGCACGCGGTTGTTCTTCTCCTCGATCACCGACTGCATGACCATCGAGCCGTAGATCAGCAGGAACATGTAGAGGATGAATCCCAGGACGTAACCCACGCCCGTGGCCACGGCCGACGACTGCGCCTGCGTGTCCTCCTCCTGCGACTTGTCGTTGCGGAAGGTCTGCATGTTGACCGAGGTCTTCACCTCGTCGAGGATCTGCGAGAGGTTTTCGATGTTGTAGGCCTTGAGTTTCTCGGCTTCGAGGATGCGCTCGATCTGCCCCGTGATGTTGCTTTCGAGGGAGAGCGACGACGACGAGTTGGCGTAGAGCCGGACGTTGTTCGGGTTTTTCAGGATGTCGCCGCCGATGTAGAGCACGCCGAATTTGTCGGTCAACTGCTTGCGGGCCTCCTCGGTCGGGAGTTCCGTGGTCTCGAAACGGATCTCCTCGTCGTTTTCGAGTTTCGGGGCCACCTGCCCGCTGTCGTCGATGACGGCGATGACCTTCTCGTCGCCCCGCGAGAACTGCATGATGAGCGCCGGGGCGGCCATCAGCCCGATCATCAGCACGGGCATCAGCAAGGTGGTGATGATGAAGGATTTTTTACGTACGCGCTCGTTGAACTCGCGCTGGATGATGATGGATATGTTGGACATGACAGGATGTGATTAAGTCGTTTGTCGTTGGTTTTCGAAACTCCTCCCCTCTTCAAAGGGGGATTATCGTCTGGCCGGAACGGCTTTTCATAACGAGCCGTTCACGGCTCTGATGAAAATGTCGTTCATCGAGGGGATGATCTCGCGGAACGAACGCAGTTCGACGGCGTCGTTGACCGCGCTGATGACCCCGCGCACGTCGGCGTCGCTCTCGACGTGGAGCTTGAGCGTCCGGTAGACCGACTCCTCCTGCGTGCCGTCGAGGATTTCGCAGCGGCCCGCGACGGCCTGCCGCAGGGTCTGCTCCTCGCCGCGGTAGGCCACTTCGAAGATGTTGGAGCCGTGGCGGCGGCGGATTTCGTCGACCTCGCCCGAGAGGATGTTGCGCGATTTGTTGATCAGCGTGATGTGGTCGCAGATCTCCTCCACCGAAGACATGTTGTGCGTCGAGAAGATGATCGTCGCGCCCTTGTCGCGCAGCGCCAGGATTTCGTCTTTCAGCAGATTGGCGTTGATCGGGTCGAAGCCCGAGAACGGCTCGTCGAAGATCAGCAGCTCGGGTTCGTGCAGGATCGTGACGATGAACTGCACCTTCTGGGCCATGCCTTTCGAAAGTTCCTCCACCTTCTTGTCCCACCACTCCTGGATGCCGAAACGGATGAACCACTGTTTGAGCCGCGCGACGGCTTCGCGGCGCGAAAGGCCCTTGAGGCGGGCGAAGAAGACGGCCTGTTCGCCGACCTTCATCTTCTTGTAGAGACCCCGTTCCTCGGGCAGATAGCCGATGCGGTAGATGTCGTCGGGAGCGATCTCCCGGTCGCCGAACAGCACGCGGCCCGCGTCGGGCGCCGTGATGCGGTTGATGATGCGGATCAGGGTCGTCTTGCCGGCTCCGTTGGGTCCGAGCAGTCCGTAGACCGAACCTTTGGGGATGGCGAGCGATACGTCGTCGAGCGCCGTGTGCGAAGCGTAGCGTTTGGTGACGTGTTCTACTGTGAGTAAATCCATAGTCGCTGATGTTTTGTTTTTGGATCGTTACGGCGACAAATATAGGAACAAATTTTGAATATCAAAAAATATTTATCGTTTTTCGATAAAGTTTTTCGAATGTCTCTTTGCAGGACATTCGTATGGCGGGCGGGACCCCATGCAGGGGTTATGATCCGGTTCGCAGGACGACGGGGCGGACAGGGCTTTCGGATCGGCCGGAGAGGCGTCGGGCGGGTTTCGGAGATGACGAATTTCATCCCGGAGAGCTGCCGGGAGGCGGAAATTTCCGGTGTCGGAGTGCGGGCGGTTTCGGTTTCGGTTTTGGCCGGGGGGGGTGTTCTTCGGGTTTCGTCGGTTTGGTTTGTTCGGGCGGGCGGTTTTGCCCGTTAATCGGGGACCTTGCCTGTATATAGTACGAAAAAAGACCCCGGCATACGTAACGGACGTTGCGATTTTTTATCCGGGAGTGTTGCATTTGCGCGAAAATTCGTTACATTTGTACGGGCCTTCGGACGATTTCGGTTTTCGTTCGCGGAGATAGGGCCGGGTGGGTGTTCCGCATGGTTTTGCGGAGCGCTGTTTTATGTACCTTATTTAACCCAATTTAAATTTCTAAAAATGAAAAAACTGCTGATCCTTTTCGCCTGCCTTCCCCTGCTCGGGGCCTGCACGCAAACCGAACCGGTTTCCGGAAACCGCGCTGCGGCGATCGTCGCCGAAATCCACAACCCCCGCTCCAAAAACGTCGTCGTGGCTTCGCACCGGGGCGACTGGCGCAACTACCCCGAGAACTCGATCGCCGCCATCGAATCGGTGATCGGCATGGGCGTGGACATCATGGAGCTGGACCTGAAACTCACGAAGGACAGTGTGCTGGTGCTTTGCCACGACCGGACGATCGACCGCACGACTTCGGGCAAGGGCCGCGTCTGCGACATCACCTACGACTCGATCCGGCGGTGCGTGCTGAAGACGGGTCACGGCGTGAAGACGACGCACCGTATGCCGACGCTCCGCGAGGCGCTGGAGGTGTGCAAGGACCGGATCGTGGTCAATGTCGACCAGGGTTACGAGTACTACGACCTGGTGCTGGCCGTCACGGAGGAGCTGGGCGTCACGGATCAGATTCTGATCAAGGGCAAGCGCAGCACGGATGCCGTGGCCGCGAAGTTCGCCGAGCATCCGCGCAACATGATGTACATGCCGATCATCGACATCCTCAAGCCGCAGGGCAGGGCGCTTTTCGCCGAGTATCAGGAAAAGGGCATCGCGCCGCTTGCCTACGAGGTCTGCTGGAACAAATACACCCCCGAGGTGAAGGAGTGCATGGACAAGGTCGTGGCGGGCGGCTCGAAACTGTGGGTCAACTCGCTCTGGGCCTCGCTCTGCGGCGGGCTGGACGACGATGCGGCCTTCGGCGGCGACCCGGCGGAAGTCTACGGGAAGCTGGTCGACATGGGGGCCACGATGATCCAGACGGACCGTCCCGAACTGCTGATATCCTACCTCCGCTCGCGCGGGCTGCATAATTAAGGAGCTGCAATGAACCGCATTTCCCGCTTCTACCGCATCAGCGCCCCCGCTCCCGCCCGGGAGATGGACGAGGCCGCCCGCGACAAATACTACCGCCGCCTGCGCATGCAGGCCTTCATCGCCGCCACGCTCGGTTACAGCCTCTACTACGTCTGCCGGACGAGCCTCAACGTGATGAAGAAACCGATTCTCGACAGCGGCTCGCTGGACGCCTCGCAGCTGGGCGTTATCGGCTCGGCGCTGCTGTTCGCCTATGCCATCGGCAAATTCGTCAACGGATTCATCGCCGACTACTGCAACATCAAACGCTTCATGGCCACCGGCCTGATCGTCTCTGCGGCGGCCAACATGCTGATGGGCGTGCTGGGGCTGATGCACTCGGTCATCCCCACGGCCGTGATCTTCATCGCGTTCGCCGTGATGTGGGGCCTGAACGGCTGGTCGCAGTCGATGGGCGCCGCCCCGGCGATCATCTCGCTCTCGCGCTGGTATCCGCTGAAAGAGCGGGGGACCTACTACGGTTTCTTCTCGGCGAGCCACAACCTCGGGGAGTTCTTCTCGTTCCTGTTCGTGGGTTCGATCGTGACCTTCGCAGGCTGGCAGGCGGGCTTCTTCGGCTCGGCGATAGCCGGGGCCATCGGCGTGGTCGTGATCCTGCTGATGCTGCACGACACCCCGGAATCGAAGGGTCTGCCTCCGGTGGAGGCGCTGGCGCACGAGAAACCGGCGGCCTCGGCCGACAAGTCGGTGAAGGAGATTCAGAAGCAGGTGCTGCGCACCCCCGCGGTATGGATTCTTGCCGCTGCGAGCGCCTTCATGTATATCTCGCGCTACGCGATCAACGGCTGGGGCGTGCTGTTCCTGCAGGAGGCGAAGGGTTTTTCGGACGTCGAGGCGATCTCGGTGGTCTCGATCAACGCGCTGCTGGGCATTCTCGGCACGGTGCTCTCGGGGTGGTTCTCGGACAAGCTCTTCAAGGGCGACCGGAAGGTTCCGGCGCTGATTTTCGGCGTGCTGAACGCCGCGGCGCTGGCGCTGTTCTTCTACGGAGGCAACGCCATGTGGGTCAACGTGCTGTCGATGGTGCTGTTCGGCATCGCCATCGGCGTGCTGATCTGCTTCCTGGGGGGCCTGATGGCCGTCGACATCGTGCCGCGGAAGGCTACGGGCGCCGCACTGGGCGTCGTGGGGATGACTTCCTATATCGCTGCGGGCATTCAGGACGTGGCGAGCGGCTGGCTGATCGACTCCAACATCACCGTTGCCGCCGACGGGGTGAAACACTACGATTTCGGCCCTGTGGCGATCTTCTGGCTTGCGGCGGCGGTCATCTCGTTCCTGCTGCCGCTGTTGAACCGCGGCAAGGTCAAGGAGTTTTAGAAAACCCGGAACAGATTCGAAAAAAACGTTGCAGGGCCTTTGCCTGCAACGTTTTTTCGTTTGTGCGGAGCGGGCCGCTTTATCGGTCGACGCCCTGTTTTCCCTGCTCCGCAGGCCGGACGGTGATGATGCTGTCGACGACGAACTTCGTGAAGCCCCGCCAGGGCAGCGCCCCGAAATACTCCTTATAGTGCAGTTCGAGCGTCTTTCCCCCTTGCAGCATCAGCTCGCGCGCCAGCGCTTCGTTCTCGACCGAGAACTCGAACTCGTAGGACTGGATCGACCCGGCGGCTTTCGAGCGGATGCCGGTCTGGATCAGTTTGCCTTCGTAGGTCTTGAAAAGCACGCCCTTGTAGACGACGTAGTTCAGTTCTCCGCTCTTGACGCCCTCGCCGAAGACGAAGAAGAACCGGAAGTAGGCAGCCGCCGCCAGCACGGCGGCAATCGTTATCGTAATCAGTACCCAATGCTTTCTCATGGTTTTCGTGCGCCGGTTTTGTCCGTGCCCTCGCCGCAAAGATAAGCATTAAATCGTGCCGCCGTGCATTTTCCGCACGCGGGTTTCCGGGCTTTTTCGTATATTTGGGCCTGTGAAGGAGTCGAAATTCGTCAAAACGAAGATCGTGGCGGGCTATCTCCTGCTGATTGCGGTCTGTATTCTCTCGGTGGGCTACGTCTACCGGGTGGCGGTCCGTTTCTCGGCGCCCGACCGCAGTTACGCCCTGCTGCATACCAAGCGCAGCGCCGTCAACCGGACCCTCTACCACCTCTACCAGGCCGAAAGCTACGGGCAGCTGATGATCGCCGGATACGCCTCTTACGAGGCGCGTTACAGGCGGGAACTGCGTACCGTGCGGGCCTCGATCGACTCGCTCCGGGCGCTGACCGTCGGCGGGGATTCGTTGCAGACGATGCGTCTGGACAGCATCACGCGGCTGATCGCCGACAAGGAGCGCCGCACGGTGAGCCTGCGCCGTTCGATCCGCGCCGGGGCCACGGCGGGCCTGCTGGACAAGAACATCCGCAGTCTGATCGGTCCCCGGGAGGCCGTCGTGGCCGATACGATCCCGTTCCGCAGCATCGTGCGGCAGGACACGACGGCCGTGCCGCGTGCCAAACGCCGCTTTTTCCAGCGGCTGGGCGATCTGTTCAGTCCCCCGGAGGCCGATTCGAGCCTCGTGATCTCGCGCCGCGAGACCATCGCCCCGGTCATCCCCGTCGACGCGGTGAAGGACACCATCGTGCTGGTGCTGCAAGCCTTGCAGGACAGCGTCACGAGCAACCGGCAGGGCATCTACGACCATGCGTGGCAGGAGGGGCTGCGGTTGAGTTACAGCAACGAACTGGTCAATACGAAGATATACCGCCTGATCATGGACTTCGAGGCCGAGGACACGGCCTACCTGATGCAGCGTATCGAGCGCAACGAGGCTTTCCGCAGACGGTCGTCGCGCATCCTGGGCGGCGTGGCCATCGGGGCCGTGGTGCTGATGCTCCTGTTCGTCGGGATGCTTTGGCGCGACATCAATCGCAGCAACCGTTACCGCCGCGAGCTGGAGCGCGCCAACCGCGACAAGGAGTCGCTGCTGGAGGCGCGCGAGAAGCTGATGCTGGCCATCACGCACGACATCAAGGCCCCGCTGGGATCGGTGATGGGCTATATTGACCTGCTTGCGCGGCTGACGGGCGACAAGCGGCAGGAACTCTACCTGCGCAACATGAAAGGGTCGTCGGAACACCTGCTGGCGCTGGTCAACAGTCTGCTGGATTTCTACCGGCTGGATATTAACAAGATCGAGGTTTGCTGCGTGGCGTTCAGTCCCGCGCAGCTGTTCGAAAACATCCGTGCGGGATTTGCCGCCGCGGCCGCCGCAAAGGGGTTGGAACTGCGTCTGGAGGCTGAACCGGCCGCCGCGGGAGAGGTGTCGGGCGATGCGCTCCACATCCGTCAGATCGCCGACAACTTGATTTCCAACGCCTTGAAATTCACCGACGAGGGGTCGGTGACGCTCCGCGTGGACGTGGTGCGGGGGCGGCTGGTCTTCTCGGTGCGCGACACGGGCCGCGGCATCGGCCGCGAGGAGAGGGAACGCATCTTCGCCGAGTTCGTGCGTTTGAGTTCGGCGCAGGGAGTCGACGGATTCGGGTTGGGGCTGTCGATCGTCGACCGTCTCGTGAAGTTGTTGGACGGTACGATTTCGCTCGAAAGCCGTCTCGGAGAGGGGAGCAAATTCATCGTGTCGGTCCCCGTCGGTGAAGCGGCGGCCGGGAGTGCGGCTGCCGGAGCCGAAGAGTCTGCGCCCCAGGCGGGACTGCGCGTGCTGCTGGTCGATGACGATCCCCTGCAACTCGAAATGACCGCCGCGATGTGCCGCCGTGCCGGGGTCGGATGCGAGAGCTGCCAATATCCCGAGTATGTCGCCAAACTCGTCGGCGAGAGCCGTTTCGATTTGGTGCTGACCGATTTGCAGATGCCGTTGGCCGACGGGTTCGGCGTGCTGGAGGCGGTGCGCGGGGTCGATCCCGGGCTGAAAGTGGTCGCCGTGTCGGCGCGCGGGGACCTGGGCGCTGCGGATTTCGCGGCCCGGGGGTTTGCGGGGTGCCTCCGCAAGCCGTTCACTTACAGCGAACTGGTGGCGGCGATACGGGCGGCCTGCGGCAGCGGGGAGATCGTCCCGCAGGGCGGGGACCCGGAGATCCCGTCGGCGGACGGGGCCGATTTTACGGCTCTGACGGCCTATGCCGGGGACGATCCCGAGGCGGCGCGAAGCATCCTGCGCTCGTTTGCCGAACAGACGGCGGGAAATTGCGCGGAGCTTGAAAGGGCGCTCGGCGAGGGGGATGTCGCGACGGTGAAGACGCTGGCGCACAAGATGCTGCCGATCTTCACGATGCTCGGGGCGGCGGAGGTCGCCGAGACGCTGCGCCGGGGCGAGACGTGCGAAGGGCCGTTGCCGGAGGCCCTTTGCGGCGAACTGCGTGCGGCGGCGGGAAAAATCCGCGCGATTGTCGCGGAAGCTGAAAAAACGCTATCTTTGTGAAGCCTATGGAAGAGCGGATTCTGATTGTCGACGACGATATTACTTTTGCCCTGATGCTGCGCACGTGGCTCTCGAAACGCGGTTTCGGAGTCGGGACCGCCTCGTCGGTGGCGGCGGCGCGCACGGCTCTTGAGGCGGGAGGCTTCTCGCTCGTGCTGAGCGACATGCGCCTACCGGACGAGGACGGAATCGCCCTGCTGCAATGGATGGCGGGAGCGGGTGTCGCGGCGCCGGTGATCGTGATGACGAGTTACGCTGAAATCCAGAACGCCGTGCGGTGCATGAAGCTCGGCGCACGCGACTATGTGGCCAAACCGGTGAATCCCGACGAACTGCTGAAAAAGATCCGTGAAGCGTTGGATGTTCCGGCGGTGCCGGCCGCGAAATCCGCTTCGAAGCCCGCGCCGCGTGCGGCCGGGAGCTTTTCGGAGCAGCCGCTCAACTACATTGAGGGCCGCAGCGACGCCGCCCGGCAGTTGTACGAACACATCCGGCTGGTGGCCCCGACCAATATGTCGGTGCTGGTCAACGGTGCGAGCGGCACGGGCAAGGAGCATGTGGCGCAGTTGATCCACCGGGAAAGCAAGCGGGCCGGAAAGCCCTTCGTGGCGGTCGACTGCGGGGCCATTCCCCGCGATCTGGCGGCTTCGGAGTTTTTCGGTCATGTCAAGGGGGCCTTCACGGGGGCTTTGGCCGACAAGACGGGCGCTTTCGAGGCGGCCGACGGAGGCACGCTGTTTCTCGACGAAGTAGGGAACCTGGGTTACGAAACGCAGGTGCAGCTGCTGCGCGCCCTGCAGGAGCGGCGTATCCGTCCCGTCGGCAGCAACCGCGAGATTCCCGTCGACATCCGTCTCGTGGCCGCGACCAACGAGGACCTCGAAGCGGCCATCGCGCGCGGGACGTTCCGCGCCGACCTGTACCACCGCATCAACTCCTTCACGCTGCGCATGCCCTGCCTGCGGCAGATGCGCGGGGATATTCCGCTCTTCGCCGACTTCTTTCTCGACCAGGCCAACCGGGAGCTGGACAAGCGGATCGTCGGGTTCGACGCCGCGGCCGCCGCGGCCCTTGCCGCCTATGACTGGCCGGGGAACCTGCGGCAGCTGAAAAACGCGGTGATGTCGGCGACGCTGCTCGCCGCGGGCGAGTACATCACCTGCCGCGACCTGCCGGCCGAAGTCACCGGAGGTCCGGCGGAACCTGCGGAGGCGCCTCTTTCGCTGCGCGATCCCGCTTCCGAGGAGGAGCAGATCCGCCGCGCCCTCGCAACGGCGGGCGGCAACAAGTCGCAGGCCGCCAAACTGCTCGGCATCGACCGCAAGACGCTCTACAACAAACTCCATCTTTACGGTATCGAATAGGAGGCTTCCCGCCTGTCCCGTTCCGGTTTCCGGACGGCCGTTCCACACTCCGGCTGTGGAATTTTTCCACACTTTCTGTCCCGTCTCCACATTTTTCCACACCTTCTCCGATTTTTAGCGCAATGGCGTTTGCGTTGGAAATCTGCTTGTTGCGTGTTTTGCGCCGTTGTGGCACTTCGCTTGAACTTTCAGAAGTCAGAACGCGAGTAAGACGACCCGCTAACGAAAGAATGAAGTTCAACCATTTAAATTTTAAAGCTATGAAAAAGACGATTGTGATGATGGCGGCGCTGATGCTGACAGCCGGAGGAATGGTTTATGCCCAGCAGCCCGAAAAGCAGGACACGCCCCAGAAGGAGAATCCCACCGCTCCCGAGCAGAAGCAGGAGCCTACCGCTCCGGAAGAGAAACCCGACCCCGTGAAGCCGGAACAGACTCCCGCAGAGCCGGAATCGGAACCCGCCGAGCAAAAATCGGAGCCGGTGAAGACGGAGAAGAATGCAAGCCTGGAGAATCAGTCGGGAGAGGTCGTCCGGTAATCTTCCGCCCGAAATCATTTAGTTAAACAATTGTTTGCCTGGTCCCCTGCTTCGGCGGGGGATTTTTTTGCGCGAAAAAAACGCCACCCGAGCCGGGTGGCGTTTTTCGGCGCCGGGGGCATTTACTGAATCCATTCCACGTTCGCGGCGTCGCGGAAAAGGATGTTCAACGGCCGGACGAGTCCGTCGGCATCGGCGGCAAAGAGGAAGCCCACCTTGTCGAGCGGTACGGAGATAAAGGTCGTCGAGGGGTAGCCGCCGATCATGTCGATTTTGTCGAGCAGCGCCCAGACGAAGATTTCGAACGGCATCTGGCCCGGCAGCAGCGTCAGCCCCTCGAACCGGTCGGGGTAACCGGCCGACGAGCTGTCGGCGGGATGGGGCTTGAAGAAGATGTCGTAATCGCTGCCGTACTGCTGTATGATCCGTTCCACATAGGCCGCCTGCTGCTGTTCGCTCGCGGCGGAACTGTGGCTCGTGCCGATGATGATGAGGTTTTTCTTCGGCGACAGGTCGAACAGCCCCGCGAAGCGGGCGTAGTCGAATTTGGCCATGCGGTAGAACTGTTGTTTCGAAGCCTCGGGAAGGGCTGTCAGCAGTTCGTAGGGCTGGACGCTCTCCATCTTCATTGCAGCCAGCCGGTCGGCGATGAACGGGCAGGAGGACTCCATCAGGCTGCTGTTTTGCAGCATCAGCCGGTAATCGGGGCGCGTCGAGAGGTAGTAGGGCCAGGTGTAGGAGGCGAACTCCTCCGGCGCGCGGGTCTCGGGATAACGGCCGCCGTGGTTCCAGTCGAGGGCTTCGACTTCGGCGGCGTAGTCGTTCCAGTTCTGCTCGGCCGTGGCGGCATCGCCGAAGTAGTTGTGGAAATTGTTGTAGGTCGCCGTGCCGTCGGAGAGCATCGTCACCTTCACGCGTGCCGAGTCGATGCCCTGCGCCACGAACCAGTCGTAGCCCAGGCGGCACCGCAGGTCGTCGACCCATAGCCCGAAGACCGCTGTGGGGTCCTCGGCGTTGATCTCCAGGATGCGGCGTTTCATCGCTTCGCTCATGGCCCGTAATTCCTCGTTGGTGGCATGGCCCGTGGGGTCGGCGACGGGGTACACGAAGGCCCGGTCGGGAAATTCGGCGGCGTCGAAGGTGCTTGCGCGTTCGTAGGAGACGTAGCTCGGTTTGTCGTGCGAAAGCAGGTGCAGGCCCGAATAGAGGGTCGGCATGGTTCCGACCGAAATGTAGAAATAGTAGTCCGGGGCGTCGAATCCCGTGCCGCCCGCACTTTGCGAGACGGTGAAAGCCAAGGTCTTTCCGTCGCAGGAGAAAAGAAGCGACGCACTGCGGGCAGGACCCGGATTCTCGGCAAAGGTCACGTCGATCTCGGAGTACCCTGCCGGTCCTTCTTCTGCGGAGAGGGTCAGCCAGTCGGGTTTTTCGTCCTGACCGTAGTTTTCCGGCGCCAGCGTCACGCTCCAGGGCGCCGGAGCATTGACGGTGATCTTGCCGCTGCGGGCGAGGTGGTCGAGCGACAGAAAATCGGTTCCGCCGTTGATGCTGACCGACGGAGTTCCGTCGTCCGCACAGGACCAGGTTCCGGCCGCGAGGCCCAGGATCAGAAGAAGACGAAATAATCGTTTCATGCGAGGTGTTTTTTAGTTGAGTCGTTCGTATCGTTAAATGCGGAAATGTGCGGTTTACTGCACGGCATGCAAAATTCAGGCCGCCCGATTGTCCGGACGGCCGTGAGGGAAACAGGGCGTTTTCAGGCGTTCCGCTTTTTCTTGATGCGTTCGAAATGTTCGCGCAGGCGTTCGCTGAACTCCTCGCGGCGGTGTTTCAGATTGGCCCGCCACCCCAGCCAGCGGGTGTAGCGCAGGCGTTTTTCGGGATAGATGTCGCGGATCGTCACCAGGATGCCCGTCTCCTCCACACCGCCGAAATCGGGGTTCGACACCGTGTCGAAAACCCGCATCGTGGGCGAAAGGTTCATGTAGGCGTTGATCAGCGGCGGGATGTTCTCGTTGAACTTGCGGATCTGCTGGATCAGGATGCGGTAGTTCTCCATGTAGGTCGCGCCGCAGAACAGTTCCTCGTAATAAGGGTCGTCCAGGTCGAGCCGTATGGGATGGATGCCCTCCACCAGCTGGTCGCGGTCGGGGAAATAGCGGCGCAGGAACCAGATCAGCGCGTTGCGGGCCACGGCCTTGTAGGTCGTGTACATGGTGACTTTGCCGAAAAGGTATTTGGCCTTGGGGTTCAATACGATCAGCGCGCCCAGTCCGTCCCAGAGGTTGTCCAGCGCATAGATGCTCTTGGCGTTGCCGCGGGCCTGGTAGGCGGGCTGCACGAACGAACGCCCCAGTTCGATGGTCCGGGGCAGGAACTTCCGGCGGAAACGCTCGCTGAAACGGAAATAGTGTTCGGTCGAGAGATGGCGGGGGTTGGGCGTGGTGCAGACGATGAAGCGGTAACCGCCGACGATCTCCTGCGCCGAGGGGTCCCAGACGATCAGCTGGTAGTAGCCGTCGCCCGCGAGGTCTTCCTCGTCGATGTCTACCTCCTGCCCCGTGCCGCCGCCGGCGCCGCGGAAGGCCACTTCGCGCAGGCGGCCCACCTCGCGCATGAGCGAGGGGCATTCGGCGGCCGAAAAGATGTAGATTTCATTGCCTGCCCGGTGGGTGTTGCGCATCTTGCGGGCGGGCGTCAGTTCTGCGAGCAGCAGTTCCCGGGCGACCGGTTCGATGATGGGTACTGTATTCTCTTTCTGTTGCATGACAGGGCAAAAATACCAAAATTAGCGGTTTTGATTCGGGCCGGCGAGCGTTTTTTCCAAAAAATACGCTTTTTTACGTACTTCCAGCGCCTGTTCGTGCAGCGACCCGAAACGCTGGAGTTCGGCCACGGGAATCGGGTCGCCGACGACGATGCGGAAATGGCGGCCCTTCTGCGAAAACATTTCGTCGGGCAGCCACAGCATCTCGATGTTAAACTTGACGCCCAGCGCCTTGCGGATCCGGTAGACGCGGTAGAAGAACTTCGACAGACGCCCTTCGACGAAGACCGGAACGATCTGCCGCTGCGAGGCGTAGGCCTTTTTCAGGAAGCTGATTTTCCACTCGGGGTCGGTCACCTCGCCGCCGTTGGGGCGCGAGCAGAGACCCGCGGGAAAGGTCAGGACCGGCAGATCGCCGAAGAACTCTTCGTCGAACTTCCGGGCGTAGGAGGCGCTCTGCGCGCCGTGCTTGTTCACCGGGATCCACAGCGGGCGCAGCGGTTCGAGGTACATCAGCAGGTCGTTGACCACCACCCGCGCGTCGCCGAAACGGTCGATCAGCTTGTCGGCGAGCATCATGCCGTCCATGCCCCCGAACGGATGGTTCGAGGCGAAGAGGTAACGGCCTCCGGGGGCGAGCTTGTCGAGTCCTTCGATCGAATAGGTGACCTGCCATTCGCGGAAACAGGCGCGGATGAACTCCTGCGGAGGCAGCGACCAGTAGTGTTCGAGGATATGGTTGATTTCCGACTCGTGGATCGTGCGGCGCAGCCAGTTCACGACCGGACGGGGAATCCAGCGAGCCAGCCGCGGGGCTTTCTGCCTGAGTACGGCGCCGATGTCGATTTTGGGCATGGAATGTTCGGAAAATTATATCCACAAATATAGGCATTCTTTTTTGAAAAATCCCTAACTTTACACCCAAATAGACCTTTGCAAATAACTATTATGTCGCAATACCATACTCCCGTACTGCTGGAAGAGTCTGTGGGACTGCTCGCTGTCGAACCTGCGGGCACTTACGCCGACCTCACTTTCGGCGGAGGCGGCCATTCGCGCCGCATCCTCTCCGACCTGGGGCCGGAAGGCCGTCTGTACGGCTTCGACCAGGACCGCGACACGCTGGAGAACCGTCCCGACGATGCGCGTTTTCACTACGTGGAGAGCAATTTCCGCTTCCTGCGGGGGGCGCTGCGGCTGCGCGGCGTGACGGAGGTCGACGGCATTCTGGCCGACCTGGGGGTTTCGTCGCACCATTTCGACGCCGTGGAGCGCGGATTCTCGTTCCGCGGAGAGGCTCCGCTCGACATGCGCATGAACCAGAGGGGGCGGCTCACGGCGGCCGACGTGGTGAACGACTACACCGCGGAGGACCTGACCCGCATTCTGGGCGACTGGGGCGAGGTAGAAACACCGTGGAAGGTTGCCAACTGTCTGGTCAAGGCCCGTGCGGCGGCGCCCGTGACGACCACGGCGCAGCTGGTCGGAGCCGTGAAGCCCTGCACGCCCAAAAAGGACGAGGCGAAATTCTTGACCAAACTTTTCCAGGCCCTGCGCATCGAGGTCAACGGCGAGATGGAGGCGTTGAAAATGGCGCTGGAGCAGAGCCTGCGGGTGCTGAAGCCCGGCGGCCGGCTGGTCGTTATCTCCTACCATTCGCTCGAAGACAGGCTGGTGAAGAATTTCATGCGCAGCGGCAACTTCTCGGGGCAGGTCGAAAAGGACTTTTTCGGTCGTTCGCAGGCCCCGTTCGACCTCGTGACGCGCAAGGCCGTGACCCCTTCGGCCGAAGAACTCGACCGCAATCCCCGTTCCCGTTCGGCGAAACTCCGGGCGGCCGTAAAACGCTGATACGATGTACCGAGACCACGAATTCGACCCGGTGACCCCCGAGGAGCAGGCCCGCCGCGAGCAGGAGGAGGAGTTCGCGCGCCGTGTGCGCCGCGAGGTGCGGCGCATGGAGCGGGGCGAAGCCGAAGAGGACATCCGCGCCGACGAGGAGCGCGAGGCCGAAGAGCGGGCCGAAGCCGAAGAACGCGAACGCCGCGAGCGACGCCGCAGGTCCAGCACCTTCTGGCAGCTGTTCTCGGGTACGATCCTCGTGCGCGAGGGCGTCTCGAAATACTATCCCTATATGCTGACCATCGCCGGGATGTTCTTTTTGAGCATCATGGTGATGTTTTGGTCGCTGCACCTCGACATGCGTTACACGCGTCTCGAGCGCGACGTGCAGAAACTCCGCGAACGCTCGATCCGCCTTCAGGAGCAGCGTTACCAGCGCACGACCCATTCGGCCATCGTCGAACAGCTCCGGGCGCGGGGCATCGAGCTTTACGACCCGCAGGCGCCGGGCGAGATCATCGAAAACTAAACGGCGATGAAGCAGGAACGTTCGAAGGTCAAAAGCGATATTCTGCTGCGGGTGAGGCTTCTGTACGTGCTCTTCATCCTCGCCGGGGCCATCGTGCTCGCACGGCTCGTCTGGGTGCAGCTGTTCAGTGCGGAGGTGGCCTACAATGCCGACCGCCTCGCCAGCCGCATCTTCACCGAGGAGGTCATCCCGGCGCAGCGTGGGAGCATCCTTTCGCGCGACGGCGAACCCCTCGCCACCTCGATCTTCCGCTATCAGGCCGCCTTCGACTTCGCGTCGCCGGGGCTGGATTCGCTCAAGACCTTCCGCGAACAGGCCGACTCGCTCGCGAAACTGCTGGCCGCCTTCTTCCGGGACAAGCCCGCCTCGGCCTATGCCAAACGTTTCCGCGAGGAGCACGCCCGCCGTTACCGGCTGGTCAATCCGCGCGACACCTCCTACCTGCGTTCCGAGGGGTGGATTTCGCGCATGATGGACCGCATGCGGGGCGAGGAATATGTCAAACGCCGCATCTACGACACGATCCGCGACCATACGCCCGTGAATATCTTTCCCCGCGAGGTGGATTTCGCCGAGTGGGAGACCCTGCGGCGTTATCCGCTGCTGAACTGGAACATGGGCATGGTCTACCGGCTGATCGAGCGCGACGAACGCATCTATCCCCAGGGCGAACTGGCGCGCCGTACGATCGGACTGACGGGCGACAAGGGCAATTACGGCATCGAGGAGGCCTACCGCGAGGAGCTGGCGGGCCGCGACGGCAAAGCCCTGCGCCAGCGTATCGCGCGCGGCTTTTACGGCCGGGTGGCGGGCGGGGACCACGAGGACCCGGTGGACGGCTTCGACATCGTCACGACGCTCGACCTCGACCTGCAGGATGTGGCCGACAAGGCGTTGAGGCGACAGCTGGAAGCCCAGAATGCTTTGTGGGGCACGACGATCGTGATGGAGGTCCATACGGGCGAAATCCTGGCGATGGTCAACCTCGGCCGCAATGCCGACGGGAGTTTCGCCGAGCGGGAGAACTACGCCCTGGGCCGCAGCATGGAGCCGGGTTCGACGTTCAAGCTGGCGACGATGCTCACGCTGCTCGACGACGCCCGGATGCCCGTCTCGACGGTTTACGACACCCACAACGGCGATCCGGTGACGGTAGGCCCGGCCAGGAACATCCGCGATTCGCACCGCGGCGACCGTGAAATCGACTTCCGGCGCGCCGTGGCTTCGTCGTCGAACGTCTACTTCGCCAAGGCGATCTGGGACCGTTACGGAAGTACGGGCAGAAAGCAGGAATACAGCGATTTTCTCCATAAGGAGCTGCATCTGGGCCAGACCGTGGGGCTGGAGCGGCTCGGCGAGCGGAAGCCCTCCGTCACCACGGACTGGAAGGTTCCCGACCCGGGCGTGATGCTGGTGAAGATGTCCTACGGTTATCGTGTGCGGCTGGCCCCGATCCAGATGATCACCTTCTACAACGCCATTGCCAACGGCGGGAAGATGATTTCGCCCGTGCTGGTGCGTGAACTGCGCCGCGGCGATCGGGTCGAGGAGCGTTTCGAAAGCCGTACCATCGCCTCGTCGATCGCCTCGCGGGCGGCGTTGCGCGAGGTGCAGCAGTGTTTGCAGGCGGTCTGCACCGAGGGTACGGCCAGCGCTTTTTTCCGCGACACGACGCGCCTGCGGGTGGCGGCCAAGACCGGTACGGCGCAGATCACCGACGCCCGCAGCCGCGAGGGCCGTTACTACCTGGGTTCGATGGTGGCCTACTTCCCGGCCGACGCGCCCCGCTACACGGTGCTCACGACCATCGAAACCCGCGCCCAGGCCGGGAAAGCCTACTACGGGGGACCGCTGGCGGGTCCCGTCGTGAAGCGCATGGTCGACTACATCTTCAACCGCGGCCGCGACTGGTACGGTCGTGTCGACGACGGAGGTCCGCGCCGCTATCCCGACCGGATGAAGGGCGGCGACATCGCGCAGGTCCGCCGCGTGGCCGACCGCCTGTCGCCCCGCGCCTCGTTCGAAAGCCGCACGGGCTGGGGGCGCGTCGCGGTGGACAGCCTCTCGAACGTCGTCATCACGAGCCTGCCCGGCGACCGGGGCGTGATGCCCGACGTGCGCGGCATGGGGTTGAAAGACGCGCTGTTCGTGCTCGAAAGCCGCGGACTGAAGGTCCGCTTCTCGGGACGGGGAGCCGTAACGCAGCAAAGTATCACCGCCGGAGCGCGCATAGCACCGGGCACGGCGGTCGTCATAACGTTGAAATAAGATGAAAAAATTAACCGATATTCTGAAAAATACCCCCGTCCGGGAGGTGTGCGGCGATACTGCCGCCGCCATTGGCGGGCTGGTCTACGATTCGCGCGCCGTGAAACCGGGCGACTGCTTCTTCGCCGTTCCGGGCACGCAGAGCGACGGACACGACTATATTCCCATGGCGGTTGAAAAAGGCGCGGCGGCAATCGTCTGCGAACGGATGCCGGCGGATGCGGCGGAGGGCGTCGCTTATGTTCTCGTCGGGGACTCGGCGGGGGCCATGGCCGATATGGCCGCGGCGTTCTACGACTACCCGAGCCGCGAGCTGAAACTCGTGGGCATCACCGGGACCAACGGCAAGACCACGACCGCGACGCTGCTCTACGACCTGGTGCGGGCCATGGGCTACAAGGCCGGGCTGATCTCGACGGTGGTCTACAAGATCGACGGCCGCGAGGTCGAAGCCACCCACACCACGCCCGATTCGATCCGCCTGAACGCTATGATGCGTGAAATGGCCGACGCCGGGTGCGCATACTGTTTCATGGAGTGTTCGTCGCACGCCATCGTGCAGGAACGCACGCGGGGCCTCGATTTCGCGGGCGGCATCTTTTCGAACATCACGCACGACCACCTCGACTACCACAAGACCTTCGCCGAGTACATCCGGGCCAAGAAGCTCTTTTTCGACGGGCTGCCCAAGGGGGCTTTCGCTCTGACGAACGCCGACGACCGGAACGGACGCGTGATGGTGCAGAACACCGCGGCGGCGGTGAGCGCCTATTCGCTGCGCGCGATGGCCGATTTCCGCTGCAAGATCGTCGAGATGCACCTCGACGGCATGCTTCTGCGCATCGACGGGCAGGAGTTGTGGGTGGGGCTGCTGGGGCGGTTCAACGCCTACAACCTGCTGGCGGTCTACGGCGCGGCGGCGCTGCTGGGACTCGACCGGGGCGAGGTGCTGCGCGTGTTGAGCATGCTGCACGCCGTGAGCGGCCGCTTCGAGAAGATCCGCGCGGCGAACGGCACGACGGCCATCGTCGACTATGCCCATACGCCCGATGCGCTGGAGAACGTGATTCAGACCATCGAGGAGATCCGCACTCCCGGCCAGCAGCTGATCGTGGTGTGCGGCTGCGGCGGCGACCGCGACCGGACCAAGCGTCCCGAGATGGCGGCCATTGCCGTGAAGTATGCCACGACGGCGGTTTTCACCTCCGACAATCCGCGCCACGAGTCGCCCGAGGCGATTCTCGACGACATGGTCGCGGGGCTGGAGCCCGGTGCGCGCTACCTGCGCATCGCCGACCGCGCCGAGGCGATCCGCACGGCCGTGATGCTCTCGCGTCCGGGCGACATCATCCTCGTGGCGGGCAAGGGGCACGAAACCTATCAGATTGTCGGCGACGTGAAACATCCTTTCGACGACCGGGAAGAGATAAAGAAGCGCTTTGCGCTTCTCAATTAAAAATGAAAAATTAAGAATTGTTTTTCATTTGTTCGCTTGTCGTAATGCCATCGTATGGTAATTTTTAATTTTTCATTCTTAATTTTTAATTGAAACCATGCTTTACCATCTATTCAGGTACCTGGACGAGGCCTACGACCTCCCCGGCTCGGGAATGTTCCAGTACATCTCCTTCCGCGCCGCGGCAGCCATCATCCTCTCGCTGCTGATCGTCATTATCTTCGGACGTTCGATCATCGACTTCCTGCGCCGCAAGCAGATCGGCGAGGAGATCCGCGACCTCGGGCTTCAGGGCCAGTTGCAGAAGAAAGGCACGCCCACGATGGGCGGCGTGATCATTCTCGTCGCCATCCTGGTCCCGATGCTGCTCTTCGGCAAGCTGGACAACGTCTACATCCAGCTGCTGCTCGTGTCGACGGTCTGGCTCGGCCTGATCGGCGGTCTGGACGACTACATCAAGGTTTTCCGCCACAGGAAGGAGGGGTTGAAGGGCCGTTTCAAGATCGTGGGGCAGGTGGGCCTCGGCGTCATCGTCGGAACGACCATGTGGCTCTCGCCCGACATCGTCGTGCGCGAGAAGGTCACACAGCCCGTGCAGACGGTCTATCTGAACGAGGACGGCACGGTGCTCGAAACGGTTCAGCGCCACGTGGTCGTCAGCTCCGAGAGCCTCAAGACCACGCAGACGACCATCCCCTTCGTCAAAAACAACGAGTTCGACTACGGATGGCTGACGGGCGGAAACTCCGTTGCTACATGGATTCTCTACGTGCTGGTCGCGATTTTCGTGGTGACGGCCGTGTCGAACGGCGCCAACCTCACCGACGGCCTGGACGGTCTGGCGACGGGAGTTTCGGTCCCGATCGTCGCCGTGCTGGGGGTGCTGGCCTATCTTTCGGGCCACATCGTCTATGCCGACTACCTCAATATCATGTACATCCCGGGCAGCGGCGAGATGGTGGTCTTCGCCGCGGCGCTGGTGGGGGCGCTGGTGGGTTTCCTGTGGTACAACTCCTTCCCGGCCCAGATCTTCATGGGCGACACGGGTTCGCTGGCCATCGGCGGCGTGATCGCCGTTTTCGCGCTCTGCATCCGCAAGGAGCTGCTGCTGCCGCTGCTGTGCGGCGTCTTCCTCGTGGAGAGCTTCTCGGTGATGATGCAGGTCGGCTGGTTCAAGTACACCAAACGCCGCTACGGCGAAGGGCGTCGCATCCTGCTGATGTCTCCGGTCCACCACCACTACCAGAAAAAGGGCATCTTCGAGACCAAGATCGTTCTCCGTTTCTGGATCATCTCGCTGCTGTTGGCGGCCATTACGCTGGTAACGCTGAAAATAAGATAATATGAAACAGATCGTCGTTCTGGGCGGGGGAATCAGCGGCTACGGTTCCGCGATCCTCGCCAAAAAGAAGGGGTTCGGGGTCTTCCTCTCCGATGCGGGGCGCATTGCCGACCGTTACAAGGCCAAGCTGGACGAATGGGAGGTCCCCTACGAGGAGGGCGGCCACACCGAGGAGCGCATCCTCGCGGCCACGGAGGTCGTCAAGTCGCCCGGCATTCCCGATACGGCCCCGATGGTGCGCAAGATCCGCGAGGCGGGCATTCCGGTGATCTCCGAAATGGAGTTCGCGGGCCGCTATATGGGCAAGGCCAAATGTATCTGCATCACCGGATCGAACGGGAAGACCACCACCACGTCGCTTATCTACAAGATCATGCGCGACGCGGGGATGAACGTCGCCCTCGGCGGCAACATCGGCGAGAGTTTCGCCTGGTCGGTCGCTACGGGCGACTACGATTGGTATGTACTGGAATTGAGTTCTTTCCAGTTGGACGGAATGTATCGGTTCCGGGCGCATGTCGGGGTGCTGATGAACATTACGCCCGATCACCTCGACCGCTACGACCGTTGTTTTCAGAACTATGCCGACTCGAAAATGAGAATCGTGCAGAATATGACCTCGCGCGACTGGTTCGTCTACTCGGGCGATGACGAGGTGATCTGGAACGAGATTCCGAAGTACGATTTGAGGATGCGCCAGCTGCCCTTCGCCGCTAAAAACGCCGTGGCGAGCGGTGCGGGCGACGCGTTTCTCTGCGACGGGAAATTCACCGCAACGGCCGGCAAGGCGTCGGTGGAGATCGACACCGCAAAGTTGCAGATCAAGGGGCTTCACAACGCCTACAACGCCATGGCCGCGGCCCTCGCGACCCTTGCGGCGGGCGTCGCCCCGGCGAAGATCCGCAAATCGCTCTACGCCTTCGCGCCCGTCGAACACCGGCTCGAACCCGTGGCGGAAAAGGACGGCGTGCTGTGGATCAACGACTCGAAGGCCACCAACGTCGATTCGGTTTACTATGCGCTGGAGAGCATGACGCGCCCCGTGGTGTGGATCGCCGGCGGGACCGACAAGGGCAACGATTACGAGCCGCTGAAGGCCTTCGCCCGGGCGAAGGTGCACACGCTGGTGTGCATGGGTCTCGATAACGCCAAACTGGTCCGGGAGTTCACGGGCGTGGTCCCGGAGGTGGTCTCGACCGATTCGCTCGAAGCGGCCATGACGGCCTCGAAGGCCGCGGCGCGTCCCGGCGATGCGGTGCTGTTGTCGCCTGCCTGCGCGAGTTTCGATCTTTTCCGGAATTACGAGAACCGCGGCGAACTGTTCAAGAACTGGGTCGAAGAAAAAGCATAGCCGATGGTGCGGGACGAGAGCAGATACGACGACCGGGCGACGGCGGAGGCGGCGCGCGACGCTGCGCCGCGCGGCGGCAGGCGGACTTCGGGGAGCGGTGACGCGGCCTCCGGCGAGGAGTGCGCCTGCGGGACGGAGACGGCCGGGAAATCGGGGTTCCGCCTCTTTACGGGCGACCGCGTGCTGTGGATCATCGTCGCCGCGCTGGCGGTGATCTCGGTGTTGGTGGTCTACTCCTCGACGGCCAAGATGGCCTACGACGCCCATACGGCCCGTACGACGGCGCATTTCCTGCGTCAGCAGTTGTTGCTGCTGGTCGGCAGCCTGCTGATCATGGTCGCCGTGCAGAAGATCAACTGCCGCATTTACAATCTTCTGGCCCGGCCGGCCTATTTTCTTTCGGTGGCGCTGACCGTCGCCGTCTATTTCATCGGAGCGACGACCAACGGCGCAGCCCGCTGGATTCCGCTCGGCCCCTTCCAGTTCCAGCCCTCCGAGGCGCTGAAGGTCGCCACGGTGCTGTTCCTCGCCCGGCAGCTCGCCGGACGGCAGTCGAAGATCGACAAGATACGCATCGTGCCGACGTGGAAGTTCTGGACGTGGCGTTCGTCGCCCGTGCAGCGAAAAATCTGGCGCGAGGGTACGCGCCCCATTCTGCTGCCGGTCGTCGTTTCGGCAATGGTGATCTTTCCGGCGCACACTTCGTCGGCCGTGCTGGTGTGCCTGGCGTCGTGGGTGATGATGCTCATCGGACGCGTCCGTTTCGGGGAGCTGATGAAACTCGTGGGATGGGGCGTTGCGGCCATCGTCGTTATTATGACGCTGAACCTCGGGCGCAGCGAGACCGCCGAAGGGCGCGTTTCGACGTGGATTCACCTCTGGACCAAGTCGCAGACCGAGAAACCCATCGAACACCTCTCCGACACGGAGCGTTCGATGATCGCCATTTACAACGGCGGCATCCTGGGCGAAGGCGCCGGGCAGAGCGCCATGCGCGTGGAGATGATCCACCCCGAGAGCGACTATGCCTATGCCTTTTTCGTCGAGGAGTACGGCTTCATCCTGGCCGTGCTGCTGCTGATGCTCTACCTGTGGGTCTTCTTCCGGGGAATCGAGATATTCCGGCGGTGCGGAACCGCCTTTCCGGGATTGCTGGTGCTGGGGCTTGCGTTGCTGATCACGTGTCAGGCGCTGCTGCATATCATGGTGACGGTGAATCTGATCCCCGAGACGGGGCAGACCCTGCCGCTGATTTCGCGCGGCGGCTCGTCGATGCTCTTCACGATGATCGCCTTCGGGATGATCCTGAGCGTCAGCCGCCAGAACGACGAACAGTCGCACGACCGGCCGAAAAGCGAAACGTTGTACGAAAAATAGGAGAAAACCGATGAAACAACCGCTCTCCCTGCTTTTTGCCGCGGTGGCCGCAACGGCTTGCGCTCCCGCCGTTCCCGCCGGCGAATTCCGGATTGTCGGAAAAATCGGAAACGTGCCCGACGGCGCGGTAGTGCGTCTGTATGAACCGCAGGGGCAAATGTTGCGGGGAATAGGCGTGGATACGCTGGCAGGCGGTCGGTTTTCCTTCCGGGATACAGTCGCTTTCCCGAAAGTTGTTCAGATCAGTGTGACGGTTGGGGATTACCGGGGCGGTACGCTCGATGTTTGGGTTGCCCCCGGCAAACGTATCGAGGTCCGTGGTGAGGATAAGCAGGCTTGGCTTTGGGAGGCCGCTTCGGACATTGCGGAGCAGGCGGACGAAGACATGTACCGTGCTCTGGTCGAACCTCAAATCTGTGAGTTGAATTGGTTTCAGGACATGCTGAATACACAGCAGGATTTTGCCCGTTATATGGAGCTGTTCGGGCAAGTGTCGGAGAAAACCGTCCGTCGTATGCAGACGGCTCCCGTGACGCGGGTCTGGTTGAACAAACTGGCCGAATGCGCCCGTCTTTTGCAGTTCGGAATAGGTACAGCTCACAAGGCCGAAATGCTTGCGCTTTACGACCGGATGACGGAAGAACAGCGGCAGTCTCCGATGGGCCGGCGGATTGACGCTTATCTCAATCCGGCTCCGGCGGTCGGAGTCGGAGACCGGCTGGTGGACGGGGATCTGTACGATGCGGATGGGAATCTGCATCGCCTGGCGGAATTCATCGGGAAATATATTTTGCTCGATTTCTGGAGTGCGGGCTGCGGTCCGTGCGTACAGGCGATTCCCGAACTGCAAGAGATCGCACGAAAGTATGCCGGCAGGGTTGCGGTTGTGAGCATCAGCCAAGACCCGAAGCCGGTGTGGAAGGAGTTTATTGCCGAAAAGCAGTTGGTCGGAAACCAATGGAACGAACTTGTAGACGGAGATACCAGGCTTGGGATGCGTTATGGGGTAAAGGAAATTCCGCATTTCGTGCTGATCGCTCCCGACGGCCGGATTCAGGATGTATGGCAGGGTTACGGCAAGGGGAGCCTGCTGGAAAAAATGGAGCAAAACATCAAGTGATATGGACGATATTCGTTTGGACAAGTATCTTTGGGCGGTGCGGGTGTTCAAGACCCGCAGCGATGCCGCAGATGCCGTGCGCACGAACAAGGTGACGGTAAACGGCGCTTATGCCAAGCCTTCGCGCGAGGTGAAAATCGGCGATGTGATCGCCGTGCGCAAAATGCAGGTGACCTATTCCTACAAGGTGCTCGATCTGGTGTCGAGCCGTCAGCCGGCGAAAAACGTGCCTCTTTACTGTCTCAACGTTACTCCGCAGGAGGAGCTGGACAAACTCAACGTTCCGCGCGAGACGATCTTCATCGTCCGCGACCGCGGTACGGGCCGTCCGACCAAGAAGGAGCGGCGCGAACTGGACGGGCTGATGGAGGAGATCTATTACGACGAGGAGGAATAAAAGGAGAATCCCGGCAGGAGCGCAATCCCGTCTTTTTCCTGAAGAATTTGAAGAGAAAAAGAAGGCATCCTGCCGGGTTCTTTTTTCAGCGGAATCCGGCAGGTCCGCGCAAAACGAAAGGGCGGCGCCGAATCCCGGCATCTGAGGCTTTTGGCGGGCCCTGCACAACCAGAAAACAGCACACACCCTTCCGGGGGTGCTGTATCTGTTGTGCATAAAATTCGCCAAAATTTCAGATGCTTCGATACAACGTACTATGTCAAGAACGCAATAAAGTCGGAACTCTCCTTACAAAGGTACTAAAAAGCCGGAACGTATCCAAAACCGAACCGTCTTGCGGTTCGGCAAAACCTCCGGACCTTTAAAAGGGTCGTACAACCTCAAAGGTAACGAAAAAAAGCGGAAATGCAAAAAAGCGGCCCGAAAGCCGCTTTTCCTATTTCTTGTTGAAATTGGTCATGGTCAATTGGGTTCCCACGGTCGCGAACGACCGGATGGCGTCGACAAAGACCTTCAGCCGTTCGGGAAGGGCCTTCCGTTCCTCGTCGGTCCATTCGCCCAGTACGTATTCCACCTGGTGCCCCTTCGGGAAATCGCCGCCCACGCCGAAGCGCATGCGGGCATACTCCTCCGTTCCGAGCAGTTCGGAGATGTTTTTCAGTCCGTTGTGCCCTCCGGCGCTCCCCTTCGGGCGCAGGCGCAGCGTGCCGAAAGGCAGCGCGATGTCGTCCGAAACGACGAGCAGATTCTCCGGCGGAATCTTCCCGGCGTCCATCCAGTAGCGGACGGCCTTGCCCGAGAGATTCATGTAAGTCGAGGGTTTCAGCAACACCAGTGTCCGGCCCTTGTACTTCGCTTCGGCCACGTCGCCGTAACGTTGGGTGGTAAAAACAGTGTTGGACGCCTCTGCAAGGGCGTCCAACACGTTGAAACCGATGTTGTGACGGGTTTCGGCGTATTCGGCGCCGATATTCCCCAGCCCAACAATGAGGTATTTCATATTCCCGGCTTATTTCGCAGCCTCGGCAGCTCCGCGCGACGCACGGGTTACGCGAACGGCGCAGACGGCGGTCGTAGCGGGGGTGATGAACTTCAGGTTCTCGAACTCGAGGTCGCCGACGAAGATGGTCTTGCCTACGCCCAGTTCCGTAACGTCCACGACGATTTCGTCGGGAAGGTTCTCGACCAGTGCGCTGACGACCAGTTTGCGGGCCGACAGGGCCAGCTTACCGCCGACCTTCACGCCCTCGGCGTTGCCGGTCAGGCGTACCGGAATGGCGATTGATACGGGTTTGCCCTCGGCGATGCGGTAGAAATCCAGGTGGAGAATCTCCTCGCGTACGGGGTGGAACTGTGCCTCACGCAGCACGGCCTGCTCTTTCTTGCCCTCGATGTCGAACTCTACGATGTAGGAGTTCGGGGTGTAGATCAGGGGTTTGATCTCGCGGGGGTCTACCGAGAAGGTCTCGGTTTCGCCGTTGCCGCACAGTACGCAGGGGACCATGCCCTCGCGGCGAATCGCCTTGGCGGCCTTCTTGCCGAAATCAGCGCGTTTTACGGCCTTGACTGAAATGGTTTTCATAATGAAAATTTGTTTTTTAATGTGTGTTGCCTTCGGCGGTTCTCAATGCGGACTCTGCGGACCGCATCCCATTTCCGCCTGCTTTGGGAGCGCAAAGATAAGGTAAATAATTAAGAATTAAAAATTAGGGATTAAAAATTGTTTCACAACCCGCAATTGTCCAAAACGTTTGGACGTCTGCGGTGAGTTGTAAAAGCGAGCCTCGACTTTATCAGAGTCGGGACTCGCCCAATTTTTCATTTTTCATTTTTCATTTTTAATTTTTAATTCCCCGAATGTGCTTCTCCCAGGCCCAGGCGGCGGCGAGCGTCTGGTCGAGCGTGCGCTCGGCAGTCCAGCCCAGTTCGGTGTTCGCCAGCGTGGGATCGGCCCAGATGGCGATGATGTCGCCCGCACGGCGCGGTGCGATCTTGTAGTTGAGCTTCAGGTGGTTGACCTCCTCGAACTTGTGCACCAGTTCCAGCACCGAGACGCCGCGGCCCGTGCCGACGTTGAAAATCTCGTAGGCCTGCTTGTTCTTGTCGCCGGCCATGCGGTTGATCGCCGCCACGTGGGCTTTGGCGAGGTCCACGACGTCGATGTAGTCGCGGATGCACGACCCGTCGGGCGTCGGGTAGTCGTCGCCGAAGACCGAGAGGCACTCGCGCAGTCCGGCGGCGGTCTGCGTGATGAAGGGCACGAGGTTCTGCGGCACGCCGCGCGGCAGTTCGCCGATCAGCGCCGAAGGATGTGCGCCGATGGGGTTGAAATAGCGCAGCGCGATGCCTTTCATGCCGGGGTAGGCGGCGAGCGAGTCGCGCAGGATGTCCTCGCACATCTGCTTGGTGTTGCCGTAGGGCGAAGTGGCCGGCTTGCGGGGCGTCTGCTCCGTCACGGGCTGCTTCTCCGGCTCGCCGTAAACGGTGCACGACGACGAGAAGACGATGTTCCGGCGGCCGAATTCACGCATCAGGCCGATGACGTTCATAAACGAGGTGAGGTTGTTGCCGTAGTATTCGAGCGGCTTCTGCACCGACTCGCCCACGGCTTTCGACGCTGCGAAGTGGATCACCGAGTCGAATTCGTACTGTTCGAAGACCTTGCGGAAAGCCGCCCGGTCGCAGCAGTTGACCTCGACGAAGGGGATGTCCACGCCGGTGATCTTGCGCACGCCTTCGACGGCGTTGAGGTCGCTGTTCGAAAGGTTGTCGACGATCACCACGTCGTAGCCGGCGTTGATGAGTTCCACGGAGGTGTGCGAGCCGATGTAGCCTGCACCGCCGCTGACCAATACACACGATTTTTTCATAGGTAGCTGGTTGTTATTTGAGCAACAAAGGTATTAAAAAATTATGCGGCGGCAAAAAAACGCCGCCGAAAAAACCGCCCGGAAGCCTTGGTGGCGTGGCGAATAACAAATTGTAACCCGGCGTGAGAAAAAAGCGTTCGGGGAGTGTCTGTTTTCGGAAATTTATCGTACATTTGTAACAGATCGACACTTTGCACTCGGAATTTCATCAAAAAATTAACGGATATGTACGGGAAAATCAAGGAGCACCTGCAACATGAACTCGCCGAAATCGAGGCGGCAGGGCTTTACAAACGGGAACGGATCATCGCTTCGCCCCAGCGGGCCGAGATCGAGGTTGCAGGTCGGAAGGTGCTCAACTTCTGTGCCAACAATTACCTCGGACTGTCGGACAATCCGCGGCTGATCGAGGCGGCGAAGAAAGCAATGGATGCCCGCGGCTACGGCATGTCGTCGGTGCGCTTCATCTGCGGCTGCCAGGACATCCACAAGGAGCTGGAGAAGGTTATCGCCGACTATTTCGGTACGGAGGACACGATTCTCTACGCCGCCTGCTTCGACGCCAACGGCGGCGTGTTCGAACCGCTCTTTTCGGAGGAGGACGCCATCATCTCCGATTCGCTGAACCATGCTTCGATCATCGACGGCGTGCGTCTGTGCAAGGCCGTGCGTTACCGCTACGCCAATGCCGACATGGGCGAACTGGAGGAGTGCCTGAAGAAGGCGCAGGCCCAGCGGTTCCGCATCATCGTCACCGACGGCGTATTCTCGATGGACGGCAACGCCGCACCGCTCGATCGGATCTGCGCTCTGGCGGAAAAGTACGACGCGCTGGTGATGGTCGACGAGTGCCATTCGGCGGGCGTGCTGGGCGAAACGGGCCGCGGCATCACCGAACTCTACGACCTGCGCGGGCAGGTGGACATCCTCACGGGTACGCTCGGCAAGGCATTCGGAGGCGCCGTAGGCGGATTCACCACCGGCCGCAGGGAGATCATCGACATGCTGCGCCAGCGTTCGCGTCCCTACCTTTTCTCGAACTCGCTGCCCCCTGCCGTGGTCGGCGCCGGGATCGAGACCTTTAAGATGCTCGCGGAGAGCCACGAACTGCACGACCGGCTGGTGGCCAACGTCGAACATTTTCGTGCCGGAATGATGGCGGCGGGTTTCGACATCAAACCCACCCAGTCGGCCATCTGCGCCGTGATGCTCTACGACGCCAAACTGTCGCAGGAATTCGCCGCGAAATTGCAGGACGAGGGCGTTTTCGTCACGGGATTCTACTACCCGGTGGTTCCCAAGGGTCAGGCGCGCATTCGCGTGCAGGTCTCCGCAGGCCACACCATCGAACAGCTCGACCGCTGTATCGCCGCCTTCACGAAGGTCGGCAAAGAACTGAATGTCATCAAATAACTTACTGCCATGGCTAAAACCGCATTGGACGCGATCGACCGCAAGATCCTCAAATACCTCATCAAGAATGCGCGCATGCCTTTTCTGGAGATCGCCCGCGAATGCGGCATCTCCGGCGCCGCCATTCACCAGCGCATCCGCAAGCTCGACGAGTCGGGCGTGATTCTCGGGAGCCGCCTGATCGTCGACCCCAAGATGATGGGCTTCGACGTCTGCGCCCACATCAGCATCACGCTCAAGGACCCGCAGCTGCTGAAACAGACCGTCGAGGAACTGCGGAAAATTCCCGAGATCGTCGAGGCGCATTTCATCACCGGCAAGGGCAACATCCTCGTCAAACTCTACTGCGTGGACAACGAACACCTCATGCGTACGATTTTCGACGGCATTCTGCGCATTCAGGGCATCGCCACCACCGAGACGAACATTTCGTTGCAGGAGGTGTTCCAGCGCGAGGTGAATATCGACTTTATCGACGAATAGGTTGCAGATTGCCGGAGGTATCTCCGTACTGACGACACACAAGGGGGCTGTATACAATACAGCCCCCTTGTGTGTTTCGGTGCAATCCGCGTCCTGCCGGAACTTGAACTGTCAGAGCCATTTTTTGTACTTGAAGTACCAGATTGTCAGGGCCGAGCAGAAGATCATCAGCCCGATGGCGAAGATGTAGCCCAAGGGGATGTTCCAGCCGTTGCCGAGCGTCAGCGTCCAGTCCAGTTCGGGCATGAACTTGAAGTTCATGCCGTAGATCGAAGCGATGAGCGTCGCGGGCATGAAGATCACCGCCGCCACGGAGAAGATCTTGACGATCTCGTTCTGTTCGATGTTGATCAGACCCAGCGCCGCGTCCTGGATGTAGTCCAGTCGCTGGAAACTGAAATCGGCGTGGTTGATCAGCGAGTTGACGTCCTTGATCATCAGCTGCAGGCGCGGATAGATGTCGTTGGGGAAACGTTCGGAACGCAGGATGCCCGACAGCACGCGCTGGCGGTCGAAGATATTCTCGCGCAGCGACATGGTCGATTCCTGCAACGCGCTGATGCGGTGCAGCACCTCCTTGTCGATCGAATTCTCGGAGTTGATGTCCTTCGAGAGCGCCGCGACCTGCTTGGCGATCAGCTCCACGAGGTCGGCGTCGAAGTCGATGCGCACCTCCAGCAGCGAAATGAAGAGGTGGTAACCCGTCGAATAGCTGCGGTAGTTCATCTGGAGCCGTTTTTCCGTCTCGCGGAAGGTCCGGAACTCGGCGCTGCGCACCGAGACCAGCACACCCTCGTTCGAGATGATGAACGACACCGGTTCGACGATGAACGAGTCGCCCGTGGGGACGAAGAAGTTGGAGTTGGAGATGATGGAGTTCTCGTTCTCGGAGTATTTCGACGTCGACTCGATCTCCTCGACCTGCTGTTTGGTCTGGAGGCTGATCTCCATGAAGTTCTCGACGGCCTTCTGCTCCTTGATCGTGGGCAGCAACATGTCGATCCACAGGATGTCGTCGTAGCCCAGTTCATCGAAGAGCTTGGTGTCGGCATTGCGGATGATCTTGTTGTATTGCTTGAGGTAAATTGTAATCATAAGACGCTCTCTTAAAGTTCGTGAATCCGTTTACGTGCAGAGAGGCGGATCTCCGGTCCGCTAAGCTCTTCAGCCGGGATTGGCTCTCGGAACCGCCTTGAGGCCCGAGTTCCAGAACTTTTTCAGCGCTTTGTCTTTCTGATTGTCGAAGATGTAGTCGAAATGTGCGAGTTCCGCGTAGGCGCGCCCGGGATCGGCCGCGAAAGCCGATTCGAGAATCGCCTCGTAGCCGTGTTCGAGTCCGTAGGTCAGGGCATGCTGCAAGGTCTCGACGGCGTCGGGGTCCGTGTCGGCGTGCGCCGCCCAGACGGCGAAGGCGCAGGGAAGTTTTCCGAACGGTTTCCACGCCCCGACCAGCGCGTCGTCGCTGGCGAGCAGGGCCTCCTTCGATGCGGGAACGCCTCCGACGCAGTATTCGGTGACGATGCGCGCGTCTGTCAGCGACGGCATGGCGGCGGCCGGAATCAGGGCGATGTCGGCTTTGTGCTCGGAAAAGGCTTGGATTGTTTCGGCGGGGTCGGACAACAGCAATCCGGCGCGGAGGTTATCTTCGTGCTGGATACCATAGATGAATGGCGTCGTGCTGAAGCACGACACGACGGCTATACGTGGAACTATGACCATCATCCATAAGGTGTAAAACTGTTGGTTTGCGAAACAAAGGTACGACAAAATCCCGAAGTTTTTCTATAAAATCTGGAAAAAGTGCATCGGGGTCTTGACAAGGGGGTGTCCGGTGTCGTATATTTGCCGTACGATTCACAGCCGGCCGGCAGGGACGGCAAAGTTATCAACATCGGGAAACGCTTCTGTTTCCGCATTTTGTGAATTGTTATCTCCATTTATCGACAAGTTTTAAACCCGTTGTCAACAATCCGGTCGCCTCTGTGCCTGTGATGCCGGAAGTGTCAAAAGCATCCGCATGCCGCATTGCGCCGTGTCCTGCGGCGAATGAATACAGTCATCTCTCTTAAAAATCCATTATGCTATTTACTCGAATTCCGCAACAGTACGCCCCGCTCGGCGGGGAACTCCGCTACGCCGTCAGTCAGGAGACGGCCGGAAACATCGACATCCGCATCGTCGATGCGGCGGCCGGGTCCGCAGCCGGAATCGGCGCGGCGGTCTCGCCCGGCGGCGCAGACAGAGCCGGCACGCGCGGACCGGTCGGCGACGGCAGTGCGCTGCTGGGTGCAAAACGTTTTGCGGCCGTCGCCGAGGCCGCGTTCGATGCGGCGCCCTACCTCCGGCGACGGCTGCATTTCACGCCCGCAACGGGGCGGACCGGATTTTACCCCGCCGAAGGACGGACCGTCACGGCCGTCGTCGAGGTTGCCGGGACGGATGGGGAAGCGGCCGCGGCGATCGCTCCGGCGCGCACGTTTCTGCCCGGCGACGCCCCCGGAACGCCCGGCCTGCGGACCTCGATGCCGCTCGTGCGTCTGATCCCGGAGGATGCATGCGACGAACTGACGCTGCTGACCGACGGACCCTGCATCGTGACGGTGACGGCCGAGGCCGGGGACACCGCGACGGCCGAAAGTTACCGCGCGAGCGAGGCGGGGCTGCACCTGTTTCGTCTCGACATGCGCGATTTCCCGGGCGCGGAGCGTGTGACGGTCGATGCCGGGACGTGCGGCACGGTCGTCTATTCCGTGACTCCGGCCGTTCAGGGACAGGTGCGGCTGGCTTGGCGGAGCAGCGCCGGATCGGTCGAGCACTACACCTTTCCCATCGTGCGGACGACAACCGTGCGCACCGAAAGGCGCGAGGCGGAGGGTCCGCAGGGACGTGTGGTCGCGGCGGCGGAAACAGACCGCGAAATAGTGCTCGTATCGGCCTACGAGACCCGGAGCATGCTGGAGCCGCTGGCCGAACTGACAGCGACGGCAGCGGCATGGATCGTCACTGAAAAGTGCTATATACCGGTAGACATCGCCACCGAAGAGGCCGTCGTACAGCGGCGCGGCACGTTGAGCTGTCTGGAGATCGCCATTCGCCCCAAACGTAAAAAACACGCAGCATGGAACTGAAAATCGACGGACAGATTTGCGACCTGAAGGCGGGGAGCATTGCCGTTCCCGGCTACGATGCCGCACGGCTCGCCGATCCGGAGGCTTGCCGCGAAGGGCGGTCGCTGAAAATCCCGATTCCCGCGACGCCGCGCAACGATGCGCTCGTGGGGTTTGCCTGCGATCCGCACGCCGCCGGCGGGTTCAACGACGCGCTCCACACGGCGGAGCTGTCGGCCGAAGGTTCGGCGCTGATCGGCGGAACGGTGCGCCTGCTGGCCGCGTCGGGAGAGGGGTACACGCTCGAAATCCGCGACGGAGGGGCCGGATGGGCCGAAAATGCCGCCCGCCGCATGTTTTCCCGATTGGGGGTGGCGTGGGACAATGTCCTGACCCCGACGGCGATCGTCGAGAGCTGGACGGACGACTCCCCGGTGAAGTTCTTCCCCATCCACCGCGACGAATACCGTCGGCAGAACAGCTCCTCGGACCTGCTTCCGGCGGAACGCCTGCTCTCGGTGGAGGACTACCATCCGTTCCTGCACGTCGCCACGCTCGTCGGGCAGATTTTTCGGGAGGCGGATTACGAGGTGAAGAGCCGCTTTTTCGAATCGGCGTTTTTCCGGTCGCTCTACATGAGCGGGGCCTACTCCTCGCGCGACACCACGGCGGCGGCCGGCCGCATGGGCTTCTCGGCGCGGCGGCTGGCTCCGGCGACGGCTGCGGCGAACGAACTGGGGCGGGTTTCGGCCAACCCCAAGGCCGTCGCCAACACCGTGGGCAACATCGTCGACACGGCCACGCCCCAGAGCGTCGACGCCGACGGAGAGGCGATCGACGGGCTTTTCAACAACGGCAACTGTTTCTCGACGGACAACGGCAAGATCGTCTTCACGCCGCCGACGGAGATCAGCGTCGGGTTCGAATACCGCCTGAAATACACCACCGCCCACCGCATCGTCTCGCGGACGCGGCTCAAGGGCTTCGATACGGTGTATCTCGGTCCCGGGGCCGAGTTCCGGTTCGAGCTGGCCAACCGGTACAGGGACCTCCGCGAGGCCGTTGCGCCGAATTTCACCTACCGCGCGCTGGTTTTCGATCACCTCGCCGGGGCGCAGTACCGCCTGACCTACACCCGCAACGGCGTGCCCGGCACGGTGTGGACCGACTTTGCGGCCCGTTCGGCGCAGGTCACCACCCCGGCCTCGGGGACCGTCGTCGATCCCGTGCTGCTGGTCCGCAGCGGTTCGCAGTGGGTCGCCTACCGCGGCGACTGGGCGCTCTACAACGGCTACGTCGGCGAGACGGGGCAGACGATGGTCGAGGTGCGGCTCCGCACGGCCGCCGAGAGCGTTTCGCCCGCATCGCCCAAGTATTTCAATCTGATCTATTTCGCGGGGGCGGAGCCCGGGATGGCGCTGACCCTGCACAAGGAGTGCTCGCTGCGGCCGCGCTTCCTCTCGGCTCCGGGATTCGGGTCGCGGATCGCATTCGCCGATGTGGCGCAGCACCGCATCCGGCAGTCGGAACTGCTCGATGCCCTTGCGCATCTGTTCAACCTGCGGTTCTACACCGAGGAGGCGACGCGGAGGGTCTGGATCGAGCCGGAAGGGGAGTTTTTCGGTGCGGGACCGGAGACGGACTGGAGCGGCAGGACGGACTTTTCGCAGCCTGTCGAGCGGCGGCCGGTCGCCCCGGAGATTCACGAGGTGCGGACGTGGCGGTACCGGGACGGCGACGGCGCGGTGGCGCGCTTCGACGCCGGGGAGGAGGCTCCGCTCGGGGCGTGGAGTTTTGCGGCGGATTCCTACGCCGCGATGCAGGGCGAAAAGGTGCTGCGCAATCCGCTGTT
Source organism: Alistipes sp. 56_sp_Nov_56_25 (assembly GCF_001915285.1). NCBI lineage: Bacteria > Pseudomonadati > Bacteroidota > Bacteroidia > Bacteroidales > Rikenellaceae > Alistipes > Alistipes sp. 56_sp_Nov_56_25. The sequence goes on along the minus strand of NZ_MNQF01000062.1, from coordinate 80,352 downwards.
CAGTCCCTCGCTGAATGCCGCGGGGCATTACCTCAATGCGCCGTCGGCGCTGATTCCCGAGGTCGGCGACCGCGACGACGCGGAGGAGGACGGGACCAACTTCACGCTCCGCATCGTCCGCTACGCCGGGATGCATCCGCTGCCCGGCGACGAGCGGTGGGGGTATCCTTCGGGGCGTTCGGAGTATCCGCTCGCGGCGTTCCATTTCGCGGGGGACGACGCTGCGGAGGGGTTCACGCTCTGTTTCGAGGACCGCGACGGACAACAGGGGCTGCACCGCTTCTACGACGGGCAGGTGCGCCGGGAGGCCTCCCGTGAGCGGATCATCCTCTCGCTGCGGCTCGCGCCTCACGAATTCGAAGCCCTTCTGACGCCCGGAACGGGAGCGCCGGACATCCGTTCGGTCTTCCGCATCGATACCGGAGCGGGCGTGGTGCGGGCCGCGCTGCACGCCGTTGGCGACTACGACCCGGCGAAAGCCTCGGTGCGCTGCACGTTCAACCGCCTCATGGAAGACTGATGACGCGGCACGACGAACTGTTGGCCGAAGCGGTGCTTCGGGAGGTCCGGGGGCTTACGACCCGGCAGGCGGTATTGCGGTTGTTCGAACTGGGGCTGGTCAGCCGCCGGGGGTGTGAACAGCGCGCGATCCGTGACGAAATCGGGCGGCTCGAAAAGGAGGGCATGTCCCGTTGCGAAGCCTTCGAGGTCACAGCCGGGAAATTCTGCTGCTCTTACGAGAAGGTGCGCAACGCATTTTACAACACTTACAAACATTAATCATGAAATCGGAAATTCAAATCAACAACACGGCCGGGGTCTGCCAGATCGACATCGAAGGGACCATCGGCGTACCCGAGGAGTGGCAGTTCGAAGAGCCTGACGCCCGGGTGGCGACCTACGAGCGTTTCCGCGACACCCTGCGGCGCATTGCGGAGATCGAGGCCCCGGAGGTGGTGGTCAACATCCGCTCGACGGGCGGCGACGTGAACGACGCGCTGCTGATCCACGACGCGCTCCGGCAGCTCCCGGCGCGGGTCACGACCCGCTGTTACGGCTATACGGCCTCGGCTGCGACGATCATCGCCCAGGCGGCGTCGGAGGGGTGCCGTCTCCTGTCGGCCAATGCCCTCTATCTGATCCACACGGCCATCTGTTCGACCGAGGGAAATGCCGCGGAGATCGCCGGGAAGATCGACCTGCTGCACCAGACCGATGCGCGTATCGCCGCGGTCTATGCATCCCGTTCGGGGCGTCCGGCCGCGGAGTTCGAGGCCCTGATGGCCGAGAACAACGGCAACGGCCGCTGGCTCGCACCCGAGGAGGCCGTTGCGGCGGGACTGGCCGACAAAGTGGTCGAAGCTGCGGAGCAGCCGGCGTCCTCGCTGGCGCGGAATATCGCCCGGGGCTGGGAGCGTTTGCTGGCCAATATCGGTCTGCGGCCCGGCCCGGCGCTTCCCGCCGACCGCAACGTTCTCCATTTCGACGGGGAGGTGCAGGCTCTGCGCAGCCGTTCGGCTGTTGCGGCCGACGAAGCCCGCCGGCAGGCCGCGCCGACCTCCACGCAGCCGCGCGAGGACCCTTCCTGCGGCGACACGGTCCGCTCGGCCAACGAACGCGCCTATGCCGAAGACGCCAGGCGCATGCGCAATTAAAAATTAAGAATTGAGAATTGCCAAGCAGGGGGGCTTCGGGCTGCCGATTCACCGGAGGCGAATCGAAAATCTGCCGGTCAGGAACAAAAGGAGGTTTCGGCCTAAAATGGAAGTCCGGCGATACCCGCCCTGCGGAGGCAAAACAAACAACCAAATTCATCAACCATTTAAAACCAAAAACAACCATGACTTACCTCGAAAATTCGAAACAGTACACCGGTTCCGACCTCGAAAACATCTTCTTCCGCCCGATGCTCACCGGGGAGTCGGCGCAGGACCTCGGCGTGCGCGTACTCTACAACATGCCCCAGCCTACGCACGTCCAGCTCTGGGACGGCCAGCGCAACATCCTCCAGAAATTCACCTCCGCAGGCTGGGCCGGGGGCAAAGCGGCGACCAAGTACGAGAAGACGGTCAATCTTAACCGGGTGAAGGCCGAACTGGGATTCTCGGCCGCCAACTACTTCTCGATGGTCTACGAGAAGGTCTCGTCGCTGGTCAACACCCACATGGACGACCTCTCGGGCACGGAGCTCGAACAGGCCGAAACGGCGCTTTTCAAACAGGCCCTCGCCGAGAATATCCGCGTCACGATGTGGATCGGCGACACCTCCGCGGCGTCGGGTTACAACACCTTCGACGGACTGCTGAAGCGCATCAACGGTCTGGTCGACGACGACGGCGTCTATAACTTTTCCTACCAGGCGGCCGCGCTCGAAGACCCGGCCTATGTGGTCGAGCTGTTCGACAAGCTGTGGGCCGGGGCCGATCCCCGCATCCCGGGCCTCAAGGCCGACGACCGGCTGGCCTACTTCGTCTCGTCGGACATCTACCGCCTCTACGAGAAGTACCTCGATGCAAAGGGCGCCGACGCGGCCTACGCCGATGCGATGAACGGCCGCCGGACGCTGGCCTACCACGGAATTCCGGTCGTGGACGTAAGGCTGGGCAGCTACCTCGGCGCCACCTCCTTCCGCCAGTCGTTCGTCATGCTCACCGACCGCCGCAACCTCGTGCTGGCCGTCAACACGGCCGACATGCCCGGCAACGAGGTGCGCATGTGGTACAACCCCGACGAGATGGAGAACCGCCAGCGTGCGGTCTTCATGGCCGGAACCCAGATCCTCGACGAGGCGCTGATCTCCTTTGCATACAAGCAGTAAAAACCCGGGAACGCGCATCCGCAGGGGCTTTCCCCGCGGATGCCGCGTCCCTGAAATCCGAAAAACGCCATGAGCAAAACGAAAAAAATCAAGACGGCCGTGGGGGTTGCCGACCGCACGGACCCCTATTATGCGCTGGGTTCGTCGCGGGTCGAGAGCGACAAATTCTGGCGCTGGGGCGACGACAACCTCTTCCCGGCGGCGCTGGCGCTGATGGCCCGGCGTTCGACGACCCACCGGCGCATCATCAACGACAAGGCCGACTACATCTCCGGCAAGGGATTCACGTGCGACGAGGCGCAGCAGCCGCAGCTGGCGGCCTTCGTCCGGTGCGTCAACGGCCGGGGCGAGAGCCTTCGCCAGGTGCTGGGCAAACTGGCCTTCGACAAGTCGCTGTTCGGCAACGCGTTCCTCGAAGCGGTCACCGACCCCGGGCACACCTTTCTGTCGCTCTACCACCAGGACGCCTCGCGCTGCCGCGTGACCCGCGACTCGAAGCACATCCTGCTGCACCACGACTGGGCGGCGTTCAAGCCCGCCGAGGCGCGCTCGCTGCCGCTCTACCCCGACTTCGAAGCGCAGGAGGACGGCACGCTGCGCTCGATCGTCCATTACAAGGATTACGAACCGATGTTCGAACACTACGGCGTGCCGCCCTACATCGCGGGGTTCAGCGTCTCGGCGATCGCCTGGAAGACCGACCGCTGGAACATCTCGCGCCTCGACAATTCGTTCCAGCTGTCGGGCGTGATGATGCTCGACTCGTCGGTGGACAACGAGGCCGAGGCCGAACGCATCGTGCGGCTCGCCGAACAGAAGTTCGCCGGGAACCCCGGGCAGGTGATGTTCGTCATCCGCGACGGCGGCGAGGATGACAATTCGCGCTTCATCCCCATTGCCGCGCAGAACGAGGGCGACTGGCAGGCGCTGCACGAACAGGCCGTCGGCGACATCGTCGTGGCCCATTCGTGGTTCCGGACGCTGAGCGGACTGGACTACGCTGCGGGATTCAGCGCCGAACGCATTCTGCACGAATACGAGGTGGCGCTCAACACGGTGATCCTCGCCGAGCAGGACGAACTGACGGAGCCGATCCGCGCCGTCATCGCCTCGGTGCTGGGGCTGGACACGACGTCGCTGCAAATCGTCAACCGTCCGCCGACCCGCTCGAAACCCATCTACATGAAGGTCTGGGAGGCCCGCAAGGCCGACGGACTCGACTACGACCCGGAGGATGAACGCCAGCAGGCGTTTTTATCCGAAATTACGAAGTATAATATTAGAAGTATCGAATAAAATGCATAGCTTCCGCGGGGCATTCTGCCGCTTTTGCCGCGAAAAGCGACATGCGGATGGTTTTGGCGCTTTTAACTTCGCTACGCTCGTTTTCCTCCTTCTGGCACGGCATAGCCCGCAAGCGGTCTCTGCTCGTGCTGCGTGCGTCGGTTGCCATCAAAAGTACAGAGAAAGCCGCGACGATGTCGCGGGTGTTTTGTACCTTTTTTCCGCAAAAAGGTATTCGAAACGGGCGCCTATTCGCGGGTTTGCAAGCAAACCGGCCCCGTTTCTTGCCACTTTTAGCCGGGCCTTCGTTTCACGGCTCCGGCATCGGGCCGGGATCTTTCGCCGCCAAAGGCGGCGCAGGCGTGAGACGCCTGTTTTATGGGTGCTTGCACAGAACGGGATCGCAGTATCCTGCCGTCGCCCCTAAAAGCGGTTTCAAACCGCTTTACGCTTTTTGCCGAGCGGGATTCTCATCACGTGACATCGGCAAACTTTCAACTTTTCACTTTTAACCTTCCACCTTATGAATACGTTAGTCACACCCCTCCAGGTGCTGAAACTCGCCTTCGGCGAAGGGGAATACCTGCCGCCGGAGATCATTGCCGAAGCCGACATTGCCGGAGCCGAACAGCGCCACATCGTTCCCGTCGTGGGACGGGCGCTCTACGAAAAGCTCCTCGCTGGCTCCTATCCCGACTTCCGGACCGAATACCTCGCCTCCCCGGCAGCCCTCTTCACGCGCGCCGTCCTCCAGCCGCGGCTCGACGTCCGCACCGGGCAGTGCGGCACGACGGCTCCGAAATCCGCCTATGCCCAGCCGGCCGGAGACACGGCCCGCCGACACCTGCGGCGCGCCCTGCTGGCCCAGGCCCGCATGCTGCTGCACCGCGCTGCGGAGCACCTTCGCGCACACCGGGATGAATTCCCGGAATACGATCCCGAGAACGACATCTTCAACCGCTGTACGACCGATGGAGGCTTTGTTCAGATTCGTTAGCGGCGTGGCGGCGGGGATCGCCGCGCTGTTCGCACCGATCGGGCCGCTGGCGGCCACGACCGTCGTCTTCATCGGCGTCGATTTCCTCTCGGGAGTGGCGGCCGACCGCGCTGCGGCCCTCCGCGAAGGGCGCGCATGGTATTTCGAGAGCTGCAAGGCGTGGCGCACGGTGCTCAAGCTCGCCCTCGCGCTCACGGCGATCTCGATGGCGTGGCTGATCGACAGCTGCGTGCTGGATTTCATGCGGCTGAACCTCGCGCGGCTTCTTACGGGGTTCACCTGCGGCGTGGAGCTGTGGTCGTTTCTCGAAAACGCCGCGCAGCTCTCCGACGCTCCGCTGTTCCGCTGGCTGCGCCGCTACGTGCACCGCCGCATCCGGAAGGAGGCAGGCGATGAGTAGGGGTTTGTCGAATTGCAATCCGGGGAACATCCGGCAGTCGAAGGTGCGTTACAAGGGCGAAGTGCAGCCCTCCCGGGACCCGGCCTTCAAGCAGTTCGAGTCGCTGGCCTGGGGCTACCGGGCCGTCTTCGTGCTGTTGCATACTTACCGGGTCCGCCACGGCCTGCGGACCGTCCGCGGGATGATCTCCCGCTGGGCGCCGCCCGTGGAGAATCACACCGAAGCCTACATCCGCGCCGTGGCCGCCGACACGGGCATCGACCCCGACGAGCCGCTCGACACGCTCGACCCGGCGACGATGATCCCCCTGGCCGCCGCCATCTCGCGCGTGGAAAACGGCACGGCGGCGGACCGCGGCGAAATCGAGCGCGGCTGGGCGCTGTTTTCCGACTGATTTTGCTATCTTTACGGCTCAATAGACTGTCCGGATGAAGATTTCCCGCCTGCCCGACCGGCTCGACCGTATGCCGATGCTCAAGATTCTCGTGTTTTTCGCCGCGGGAATCGCGCTGGCGGGCCGCTACGAACTGCCCCTGTGGTTTCTCGCAGGGGCTTTCGTCGTGACGGGCGTGCTGGCCCTGTCGCTGCGCTCGTCGGCCGCCACGGTCGCAATGATCCTCACGGCGGGGTTCGCCGCGGCGCAGTTCCGTGCGCCCCGGGCCACCGTGCCGCGGGGCGTGCACACGGTCTATGAGGTCACGGTCGAGGGGTTTCCGGCCGACCGGGGCCGTTATGTCGTCGCCGATGCGTCGGTGGCGGCATGGCGCGATCCGGCCGACGGACGCTGGCACGCTTCGGACGCCCGTATCCGGCTATACGCCGATTCGCTTGCGGGGTTGCATGCCGGGGAGCGCATCCGCTGCCGGGGCGCGGTGCGGCCGTTTCGCGGCGGTGCGGAAAGCTATCGCCGCCTGATGGCGCGGCGGGGCTACGCCGGAACCCTGTGGATTGCGGAGCGGACGCTTCTCGAACGGCTTCCGGACCGGCATGCAGGCCTGCACCGCAGGGCGGTCGAAAGGCTCTCCCGGCTGCCGATGAGCGCCGGGGCTGCGGCCGTCGTCGAGGCCATGGCGGCGGGCGAGCGGCGCGGCGTCACGCCCGAACTCCGCACGGCGTACTCCCGGAGCGGGTTGTCGCACCTGCTGGCCGTATCGGGACTCCACACGGGGATCGTTTTCGCGCTGGTCAATCTCGCGCTGTGGTGGCTGCCGCTTTTCAGGCGGGGACACCTGCTGAAAAACCTGCTGGCGGCCGTTGCCGTGTGGCTTTTCGTCGCGGCGGCGGGGTTTCCGCCCAGCGCCGTCCGGGCCGCGGCGATGTGCACGGTCCTGCAGGCGGCGCTGGCCTCGGCGTCGGAATACGTTGGGCTGAACGCCCTGGCCGCGGCGGGATTCGGGATGCTGGTCTGGAATCCCAACTGGCTGGGCGACATCAGTTTTCAGCTGTCGTTCGTCGCCGTGGCGGCCATCCTCGCCTGGGGCGTGCCGCTCTGCCGCCGCTGCCGGACCCGGTGGAAGGGCGTGAACGTCGTCGTCGACGCCTATCTGATCGGGTTCGTGGCGACTGCCGCCACTGCGCCGCTCGTTTCGCACACGTTCGGCGTCGTGCCGCTGGCCGGACTGGTGGTCAATCCGCTGGCCATCGCGCTGGCCGGGGTCGTGGTGTTCGGCGGCGCATTGTGGATGCTCGCACCCGTCGGATTCCTCGCCCCGGCGTTCGGGTTCGTCACGGGGAGCGCCGCCGAAGGGATCAGCGCGCTGGCCCGGCTGACCGCCTCGCTGCCCGGAGGTGCGGCCGATTACACCCTCGGCGGATGGCCGACGGCGGCGGTCTACGCCGTTTTTGCGCTTGCGACCCTTGCGGCGTGGAGCGGCGAACCGAAAAAAACGTACCTTTGCGGACGTGATTACCCCCGAAGAATATTCCCTCCTGCTCACGGACGAAGTGCGGCGCGCCGTCGCCGCTGCACGGGGCCGCGACCCGCTGGAGGTGGCTCTGGACCGCACCGTCCCCCACGCCCGGCTCGTGGCCACGCAGGTCAAATACCTCGCGCGGGCCGCGCAGAAACTCCCTTCGTACGCCGCGGCGCAGTGCATCCTGCCGCCGCTGGCCTTCGAGCAGGCGTCGAGCGAGGCGTGCGCCGCCCACAAACTCCTCGAAGGCGACACGGTGCTGGACCTCACCTGCGGGCTGGGTGCCGACGCCCTTTTTTTGAGCCGCCGCTTCCGCCGTGTGGTGACGCTCGAACGCAATGAAATGCTGGCCCGCGTGGCCGCGGAGAATTTTTCCAGAATGGGCGTCGCGAATGTCGACGTAGTGAATGCCTCCGCCGAGGAGTATCTCCGACGCGACGGCCTGCGTTTCGACTGGATTTACGCCGATCCCGACCGCCGCTCGGACAAGGGCCGCAAACTGGTGCGGCTGGAGGATTGTTCGCCCGACATCGTCGCCCTGAAGCCGCGTCTGAAGCAGGTTTCGGGGCGTCTGTGCGTCAAGAACTCCCCGCTGTTCGACGTCGGCGAGGCCCTCCGGCTCTTTCCCGACAGCCGCGTGGAGGTGCTCTCGCTCGGCGACGAATGCAAGGAGGTCGTGGTCTATGACGACGGCTCGGGACCGCTCGTCACCGCCACGGCTCTCGGGCGCGGGAGTTTTTCGGCCGCTCCGGGCGAGACCGCACCCCCTCCGGGCCGTTTCGACCCGGAGCGTTACGGCTATCTGGTGATCCCCGACGTGTCGTTGCAGAAGGCCCGTCTCGCGCGGATTCACCTTGCGGGAAAAGCCGACATCTGGAGCGACAACGGCTACGGGTTCGCCGTGGAGGAGCCGGAAGGCGTGCTGGGACGGACCTTTGCCGTCGAAAGCATCGAACCCTACGATCCCAAACGGCTCAAGCGCGAACTGAAAGGCCGCGGGGCGGAGGTGCTCAAGCGTGATTTCCCGCTCGCCGCCGAGGAGTTGATGCGCCGCCTGGGGCTGCATGCCGGGGCCGGCCTGCGGCTGGCCTTCACGAAAATCGGGAACGATTTTTGGGTTATCCGTTTAAAATAGCTACATTTGCCTGATTGCCAGGCTGCGACTTATGAAATTCAGCGATTTTCTGACATACTTCACCGACACGATTTTCCGGCGCGACGTCACCGAATGGCGCAACCCCGTCGTGCGGTGGCTCGTGCAGCAATACCGCCTGCTGTTCTACACGGCCCGCGGCCTGCTCGAACACGGAACCATCGTCCGTTCGGCGGCGCTCACGTTCTACACGCTGATGTCGCTGGTGCCGATTCTCGCGGTGGTATTCGCCGTGGTGAAAGGATTCGGGCTGGCCGACGGACTGATCGAAAACCTCTACGGTCTCTTCCCCCGAAACCCCGACATTGTCGACTACATCGTCAACTTCGCCGAAAACGCCCTGGCACGTACGCAGGGCGGCGTGGTGGCCGCCGTGGCGCTGGTCATGCTTTTCTGGGCCGTGATCCGGGTCTTCGGGTCGATCGAAAGCGCCTTCAACAACATCTGGGAGGTCAAGGTCGAGCGCAGCATCACCCGCCAGTGGACCGACTACATCGCCGTGGTGATGATCGTGCCGATCCTCTGGATCGTGGCCAACGCCGTGGGCAACTATGCCGAGCAGCTGCTCGGATTCGACGACAGCTGGTATTTCAACCTGCTGTCGCACCTTGCCTCGATGATCGTCATCTGGGTGATGTTCACCTTCCTCTACATCGTCATACCCAACGCCAGAGTGCGTTTCGGCAGCGCCCTGATGGCCGGCATCGTCGCCGGGACGATTTTCTTGCTCTTCCAGTGGGGCTACGTCTACGTGCAGCGGTGGATGACCTCGTACAACGCCATCTACGGCAGTTTCGCGGCCCTGCCGCTGCTGCTGATCTGGATGCAGACCTCGTGGGAGATACTCCTTTTCGGCGGCGAGCTGTCGTTCGCCTATCAGAATATCGCGCGTTTCGGCGAGGAGCGCGAATCGCTCCTGATCAGCTACGACCAGCGGCGCAAGGTGCTGCTCGCGGTGATGCTCACCGTCGTGCGGAATTTCCGCGACCGGGGCGGGGCGCTGCCTGCGGACGAGATCCGCGAACGCCTCGACCTGCCCACGCGCATCGTCAACGACGTGCTGTTCCAGCTCGTGCAGGCCGGGCAGCTGATCGCCGTGCGCAGCGGCGACGGCGAGCGGGAAACGGCCTTCACTCCGGCGCACGACATCGCGTCGATGACCGTCTACGGCGTGCTGGAGGCGGTCGAACGGTCGGGGCAGACCACTTTCGACCTCGGGCAGACGCCCGAACTGGCGCGCATCGACCGCGAACTGGAGACGCTCAAAGAGTCGGCCCGCCGGTCGCAGGACAACGTGCGGCTGACCGACCTGCTGTAATTATGAATTCTGAATTGAAAAAAACCGTCATCATCGGCAGCGGGAACCTCGCGGAAGCGTTGGCCCGCGCCGTCGCCAAGAGCGAACTGGAACTCGTGCAGATTTTCGCCCGCAACGCCGAGCGGGCGCGCATCGTCGCGGAGCTGGCCGCGACCGGCTGGGAGACGCGCCCCGAAATGCTCCGCAAGGATGCCGACATCTACCTGATCGCCGTCAGCGATCGCGCCGTGGCGGAGGTGGCCGCAACGCTCCCGATTCCCGAAGAGGCTGCGGTGGCCCACACGGCCGGAAGCGTGCCGGTCACGGCCATCCCCGAACGATTCGCCCGGCGTGCCGTTTTCTATCCGATGCAGACCTTCACCAGAGGGCGCGAAGCGGACTTTTCCGTGATCCCCGTGTTTCTCGAAGCGCCGTCGCCCGAACTGCGTCCGGAGCTGGAGGCGTTCGCCCGGAAACTCTCCGGGACGGTCATCTGGGCCGACTCGGCACAGCGTTGCAAGGTGCATCTCGCGGCGGTTTTCGCCTGCAACTTCGCCAATCACATGTATGCCGTGGGTGAACGTATCGTCCGCGGTGCGGGGCTGGATTTCGACGTGCTGAAACCGCTGATCGCCGAAACCGCGGCCAAGGCCTGCGACGCCCGTTCGCCGCTCGACGTGCAGACGGGACCCGCCGTGCGCAACGATTTCGCCACGAAGGCCCGCCACGGCGACCTGCTGGCCTTCGACCTCCGACTGAAAAACATCTACTCAACGATAAGTCAAAGCATATGGGAAACTTCAAAGAAGATATAGCGCGCTGCGAAGCCTTCGTCTTCGACGTCGACGGCGTGATGACCGACGGTGGCATCATCCCCACGCCCGACGGCGACTTCATCCGCCGCTACAACGCCAAGGACGGCTATGCGCTGGCCTACGCGATCAAGATCGGCTACAAGGTCTGCATCATCACCGGCGGCCGGGGCCGGACGCTCGAAAACCGCCTTCGGATGCTCGGTATCGACCATTTCTACGTCGACTGCATGGACAAGATCACGGCCATCCGCGAATACATGGCGGGCCAGGGGCTCGATCCGGCCAACGTGATCTACATGGGCGACGACATCCCCGATCTGGATTGCATGCGCGAAGTGGGCCTTCCGGTCTGCCCGGCGGACGCGGCGGCGGAGGTGATCGAGGCGTCGCGTTACGTCTCGGAGTTCCGGGGCGGCGAAGGGGCCGTCCGCGACATCGTCGAGCAGGTGCTCCGCGCCCGCGGCGACTGGGCGCGCGACTCGCAGGGCGTCACGCCCTCGTCGCTCGCGGCGTCGCGGTAAGGCGTTCCGGAAGAGACGCGGTTCCCTTCCCGGCCGACGAAAAGGCGCGGCCGCCTTTCCCTTCTTTCTCTGAAAGAAGGGGAAACAATGCGGGGTTTCCGGCTAAAATTTGTATCTTTGCCGGGCTATAAGCCTCCGTCATGCTCGAAAAACTGGCCAAACAAACTGCCGTCTACGGCATCAGCACCATCGTCGTAAGGTTCCTGAGCTACCTGCTCACGCCTTACTACACCCGTGTGTTCGGGCAGGAGACCTACGGCGTCGTCACCGACATCTATGCCCTTATCCCGCTGGCGCTCACGCTGCTGACGATGGGCATGGAGTCGAGCTATTTCCGTTTTTCGGCCAAGGCCGAGGAGGCGGGCGGCGATGTGAAGGCGGCCAAGCGGCGGCTTTTCGCCACGACGTGGGGCGTCACGTCGCTCGCCGCGGCGGTGTTCTTCCTGGCGACGGCCTTTTTCCGCGACGGCATCGCCCGCATGATGGGCGAGGCGTATGTCGCGCATCCCGAATACGTCGTCTGGGTCGGCCTGATCATCCTTTTCGACGTCTGGGCCTGCATCCCCTTCTCGCGGCTGCGCGAACAGGGCCGGGCCATGACGTTCGTGGGGCTGAAAGCCATGAACGTCGTTCTGAACGTGGCGCTGGCCTTCGGGTTCGGCGCCGCCGGGCTGTTCGCCACCGACTTCGGCGTGGGATGGGTCTTCGTCGCCAACCTGATCGCCAGCGTCGTGACGTGGCTGGCGATCCTCGGGACCGCCGACCGCACCGTTCCGAAGATCAACTGGGCGCTGCTCGCCGCGATCTTCGCCTACTCGCTGCCGCTGCTGGTGGGCGGGCTTGCCGGTACGGCCAACGAGTTCATCGACCGGCAGCTGATCAAGTACCTCGTTCCCGAGGGCGCCATGGCCCAGCTGGGCATCTACGGGGCCATCACGAAGATCGCCGTGGTGATGATGCTCTTCTACCAGATGTACCGCCTGGCCGCCGAGCCGTTCTTCCTCTCGAACTTCAGGAAATCGGACTTCGTGGCGATGAACGCCGCGGCGCTGAAATACTACGTCATGGCCTCGATGCTGATTTTCCTCGGCATCGCGCTGTTTCGCGACGTGTTTGCGCTGATCGTGGGGCGCAGTTTCCGCGAGGGGATCTTCATCCTTCCGGTGGTGCTCGGAGCCAACGTGTTGACGGGCGTGTGGCTCAACCTCTCGTTCTGGTACAAGCGCGAGGAGCGCACGTCGCTGGCCATCGTCGTCACGGGTGCGGGACTGGTCGCCATCGTCGCTTTCGGGTTCTGGCTCATCCCGCTGTGGGGCTACTACGGGGCCGCGTGGGCGCGCCTGGCGAGCGAAACGGTGATGGTCGCCGTCAGCTGGTGGCTCAACCGCCGCTATTACCCGACGCCCTACGACTGGCGGCGCATCGGCGAATACGTCGCCGCGGCGCTCGCGGTTTTCGCCGTTTGCGAGGCTTTGACCGCCTCTGCGGACAATATGTTTGTAAGCTATGCGTTTAATATAGTGCTCTTTGCGTTGTATGCCGCCTACCTCGTCCGCCGCGAGCGGATCGACCTGGGGGCGATGCTGCGCGCATTCCTGCACAGGTAAAAAGTGAATCGGAGTATGCAGAAACGACTTTTCCCCAGAATCGCAGCCGCGGCTTCGGCCCTCCTGCTCCTCGCCGCCTGCGGCCAGTCCCGTCCGGAAGGCCCGGCCGAGGTGTTGCTGCATACCACGGCGGGCGACATTCGCATCGAACTCGACGGGCGGACGCCCCTTCACCGGGACAACTTCCTGAAACTAACCCGCGAAGGATTTTTCGATTCGGTGCTGTTCCACCGTGTGATCGCCGATTTTATGATCCAGGCGGGCGATCCCGCCTCGCGCCGCGCCCCGGCGGGCACGATGCTGGGCGAGTCCGATGCGGGCTACCTGATTCCCGCCGAGATCGTCTATCCGGCGCTGGCGCATACGCGCGGCGCGCTGGCCGCGGCCCGGACTTCCGACGAGGTGAACCCCGAACGGAAATCCTCCGGCAGCCAGTTCTACATCGTCTGGGGCAAGCCCTTCGACGGCGCGACGCTCGACCGGATTCAGCAGAGCGTGACCGCTGCGACGAACGGGGAGATCGTGATCCCCGATTCCCTGCGGACGATCTATGAAACCACCGGCGGCACGCCGTTCCTCGACGGACAGTACACCGTTTTCGGCCGTGTGACCGAGGGGCTTGAGATCGTGGAGGCCATTCAGGGCGTGGCGACCGATTCGGCCGGCCGGCCGCTGGAGGACGTGCGGATCATCCGGGCCGAAGCGGTTCGAAAATAGACTGAACATGAAGAAGACGACCGGAAAAATCGCCGTGATGGGCGCCAGTTTCGCGCTTTTCCTCTGCGGGGCCGGGGCGCTCCAGCTGGAGCGCGGCACGGCGCAGACCGTGATCCTCGCGGTGGTTTTCGCGGGTTTGCTGACGATTGCCGGGGTGCAGACCTTCCGGCGTATGAAAAATAAGGAGTAAAATGCGTTTTGCGGACATTACAGGACAGGAGGATTTGAAACGGCATCTGACGCAGTCGGTCGATGCCGGTCGCGTGAGCCATGCCCAGCTCTTCACGGGTACGGCGGGTTCCGGGGCGCTGGCCGTGGCCGTGGCCTATGTCCAGTATCTCTGCTGCCGCCACCGCTCGGGCGGCGACTCGTGCGGCGAATGCCCCGACTGCCGACAGATCGCGGCGCTGGCGCACCCCGACCTGCATTTGGTTTTCCCGGTCAACAAACAGGGCAAGAAGTCGGGAGAGGTGATGCGCAGCGACGAGTTCCTGCCGCAGTTCCGCGCGCTGTTCGCCGAGCGCGGGGGCTACTTCTCGCCGCAGGACTGGTACGACCGCCTCGACCTGGGCAAGACGCTCAAAGGCATGATCGCGGCCCGCGAGGCCGACGAGATCATCCGCAAACTGTCGTTCAAGAGTTTCGAGGCCGACTATAAGACCATGCTGATCTGGCTTCCGGAGGCGATGAACGAGGAGGCCGCGAACAAGATCCTCAAGATTCTGGAGGAGCCGTGGGACCGCACGCTTTTCATCCTGGTCTGCGAACATCCCGACCGCCTGCTGCCGACGATCGTTTCGCGTACGCAGGAGGTCTGCGTGCCGCGCATCGCGCCCGATGTGCTGGAGCGGGTGGCGCAGCAGCGGGGCGTGGCCGATCCGCTGCAAGCCCGCAACATGGCGCGCCTGGCAGGCGGCGATTTGCTGGAACTGGGCCATCTGGTGGCGGGCGAGAGCGATGCGATGCGCAAGGAGCATTTCGACCTTTTTTGCAGCCTCATGCGTTTGAGCTACAATGACCGGCACCTCGAACTGGTCGCCTGGGCCGAAGATGCCGCGCAGCTCACCCGCGAGCAGCAGCGGGCGTTTCTGCGCGATGCGGCGCGGCTTTTGCGCGAGAGCTTCATGCTCCATGCCGGTATCCGCGAGGTCAGCTATCTCTGGGGCGAGGAGCTGGCTTTCTGTTCGAAATTCGCCCCTTTCGTCGGCCCGCGGAATATCGAGCCGCTGATCGCCGAGATCGAGAGCGCCGCCGCGCAGATTGCGCAGAACGGCAATCCGACGATCGTATTCACCCATTTTGCCCTCTCGGTGAGCAAGATGATAAAACATTTGTGATTTATGGCACGTGTGGCACTTCTTTTAGGCGGTAATCAGGGCGATGTGAAACGGACCCTGCAAACGGCGCAGCAGCTTGTCAACTCCCGTGTGGGGGCCGTGCTGCGCTGCTCTCACCGTTATGAAAGCGAGCCGTGGGGATTCCCGGCCGCGGAGCGTTTTTCGAACCAGGCGCTGGAGGTCTCCACCGACCTCACGCCGCACGAGGTGCTCGACGCCTGCCAGCGGATCGAGCGGGAACTGGGCCGCAACCGCGCCGCCGAGGCGGTCGAGAAGGCCTCTTCCGGAGCCGTCTACTGCTCGCGGCCGATCGACATCGACATCATTTTCTACGACGACGAAGTGATCGGCGACGAACGCCTCACGGTTCCCCATCCGCTGCTCGCCGAGCGGGAATTCGCGCTGGTGCCGCTTTGCGAGATCATGCGCCAGCGGCGGCATCCCGTGACGGGAGCTACCGTCGGCGAGATGCTCGACGCGCTCCGAAACAAATAGAACGGGTATGAAGGCAAAACGAATATTACCGCTTCTGGCCGCCGCCGCGCTGCTCGCGGGGTGTTTCAAGGACGTGTCGTACAAGACGAACTACGTCCTCAAACCCCTTGCGCAGGCGCAGACGGTCGATCCTGTCGAGCCGTTCGAGGGGCTGAAGGCTTATGCTTTCGACGCCGATACGGCCTTTTACACCGTGGCTTCCTACGAGGATGCGCTCAACGGCGTCATTGCGCGGAAGGACGACCTTTCGGACCGGATCGCCTCCCCGGTCGCCGCGGCTGAACCCTGCGTGCGGGAGGGGACCGTGGGCTGGGTGCAGATGCCACTTTCGGCCGAGACGCAGATGGTCGTGGCTGTCGACCCGGTAAACAGGGTCTATGCCTATACGCAGCAGGAATTGGACGTGAACCTTCCCAACCTCTACGTGTCGCTGATTTTCAAACCCTGGAAGGGTTTTTCCTACAAGGAGGGCAACTGGAGTTTCTACAACGAGTTCTATGCGCCTCCCGTCTACCTCGACTGCCTGATCGACCCCTCGGTCCAGCTTGCCGAGGGCGGCGAGACCTCGGAGATCGCCAACGTGAAGGCGTATGCCTATGCCGCCGACACCACGGCGTTCTACATCGCCTCGTACGACGATGCCGTGTCGGGCAAGCTCACGGCGAAAACCGCCGGCGTCACCCCGCCCGCCACGCCGTTCTCGGCCTACGAGGACAAGGAGACCGGGCTTTACAAGATGGAGGTCAGCTCCTCGACCCTGATGGTGGTCGTGGTCGACCGCACCAACCGCCTCTACGCCTACTCGAAACAGGTGGTCGACCTCGAAGGCGAGACCGTGACCCTGCCGGTGGTCTTCCGTCCGTGGCGTGCGACGTGGATTTACGTCGAGGACGGCTGGCGCTTCGTCGATGCGTCGCGCGCGCCTGAAACGAAACCCCAAACACAATCCCGACGCCGATGAACACTCCGCGACATATGCTTAACGTGCTGCGCCTTGCGGTGGCGCTGCTCTTCGCTTCGGCCCTTATGAGCCGCTGTGCGAGCATGATGACCCCCACGGGAGGTCCCCGCGACTCGCTGCCCCCCGTCATCGTGAACATGACGCCCGACAACTTCGCGACCGGCCGGCCGACGGTCGGCCACGGGAAGATCTACATCGAGTTCGATGAGTTCGTGCAGCTCAAGGACCAGCAGAAGGAGTTCTTCACCTCGCCGGCGATGAAGAAAAAGCCGCTCATCACCCTGCGCGGCCGGGGCATCGTCGTGCAGCTGCGCGACACGCTGGCCCCGAATACGACCTATGCGCTCAATTTCGGCAGCGCCATCCGCGACAACAACGAGGGCAACCCGCTCTATTCGATGCGCTACGTCTTCTCGACGGGTCCCGAGATCGACTCGATGGTCCTTTCGGGCTATACGGCCGACAGTTACAAGGCCGACTCCGTGTCGAAGAGCTTCATCTGGTTCTTCCCGGCCGACTCGGTCGAGCAGGTCGCCGGATACGACTCCACGATCTTCAAGTACAAACCCGCGGCCATCGCCCGTGCCGAGAACAACGGCATCTTCATCGCCCAGAACCTCAAGCCGATCCCCTACCGCGTCTATGCCGTTCAGGATAAGAACGACAATCAGATGTACGAGCCGGGCAGCGACCAGGTGGGTTTCCTCGAAGGGACCTACAACCCTGCCGAGATGCCCGATTTCGGCATGTGGTACGACTCGATCCGCCGGTACGTGACCGCCGAGCCGCAGCTCTATTTCCGCATGTTCACCGACAAGGCGTTCCGCCGCCAGGTGCTTTCGCAGACCGAGCGGCCGTTGCAGCACAAGGCGATGCTCTACTTCGCCGCGGCGCGTCCGAAGATCACCCGGCTCCGTTTCGACAGCATTCCGGCCGACCGGGTGATCGTCGATCCGCAGACCGTGGGCCGAGATACGATCGCCCTGTGGTTCAACGTCCCCTCGTCGTCGCTTCCCGATACGATCAAGGGCGAGATCACCTATTTCAAACACGACACCGTCAACCAGTTGCAGGAGGTCACCGAGCCGCTGAAGCTCGCCTGGCGTCTGATCGAGACCAAGGAGCAGGAGCGCGAACGCGAGAAACTCGAACGCGAACGCCGCAAGGCCGAGGCCGCGGGCGAGGAGTGGGTGGAACCCAAGAAGGAGAACCCCTTCGCCTTCAAGATGCCCACTTCGGGCGAGATCAACCCCGAGAATCACCTGACGGTCGATTTCGACTATCCGCTCGTGAAGCTCGATTCGGCCGAACTGCTGCTGACGCGCGTGCTCGAGGATAACTCGATCGAGGATATTCCGGTGCGCATGGTGCGCGATACGGGGATGCTGCGCCGCTGGCAGGTCCGCGCCCCGTGGAAGCTGGGCGGACAGTATACGCTGACCATCCCCGAGGGCGCCATTACCGACGTTGCGGGCCTCTCCAACGACTCGATCATCAGGAAGTACACGGTTCTCGACCCCGAGAAATTCGCCACGGTGCTCATCCACGTCAGGGGCCGCGACGACGGCACGAAGTATATCGTCCAGCTGCTCGACGGCAGCAACGCGCTCAAGCAGGAGAAGCGGGACGTGACGACCGGCGACATCCGGTTCAATTACGTTCCCGCCGGCGAGATCAAGTTCCGCGTCATCGAGGACCGCAACGGCAACGGCAAGTGGGATTCGGGCAATGTGGTCGAACGTCTCCAGCCCGAGCGGGCCGAGATCTACGCCAACGACCAGGGCGAGGACACCTTCGCCACGAAGACCAACTGGGAGATCGAATTCTCGATGGACATGAACCGGATCTTCGCGCCGGTCACGATGCAGTCGCTCTCGCGCCTGCTGGACGAACGCGAGTCGCAGCGTCTGCGCCGCGAGGCGGAGAAACGGGCCAAGGAGGGTCCGAAGCGCGATCAGGACCGCAACCGGCAGCAGAACGACAATAACAGCAACTTCAACGCTGCGGGCGGGATGTTCAATAATTTCAGATAAGATGACGATGCAACGACATATCCGGACGGCGCTCTTCGCCCTTGCGGCCCTCGCCGCATGGCAGGGGGCTTCGGCGCAGCATACGCTCGGCTTCACGGTGGGCTACGGCATGGGCAACGGCCGCTTCCAGCCCCAGCAGGAGATGCGGGCGATCTGGGGACTTTACAGCGGGGGCCTTTCGTGGCGCTACTACGGCAAGCAACGCTTCGTGGGGGGCTTCGGCATTGATCTGGAGTTCCAGCAGCAGGGCTTTTCGTTTGCGACCAACGCTTCGCAGGTCGAGGAGAAGAAGGATTATCTCTACTATACGCGGCATGTCAATTCCGTCGTGCTGCCGATCGTCTGGCAGCCGCACTTCTACATGCTGCGCAACCACGTCCGCATCTACCTCGAAGCGGCCGCGACCTTCTCCTACAACATCTCGTCCACCTACGAGAACGAGCAGGCCCGGGCCAACGGCTCCGCCGGCTGGAAAGGCGACTATCCCTTCAAGCTCGCGCGCGACAACCGCTGGGGCTACGGACTGGCGGGCGGCGGCGGCATCGCTTTCCTGATCCGCCGTTTCGAGCTGAATTTCCGGGTGCGCTACTCGTTCGGTTATTCGGACATCGTCCGCAACCGCAACAAATACTACGACAACAACAGCGACGGCGCGGAAAATCCCTTCTGGGCCACTCCGCTGCGTTCGCCGCTCGACAACCTTATGATCTCCGTGGGGTTGAACTACCGCTTCAACAAACAGGGCTTCGAGGCCTGGAAACCAAGACCCAAGAAGGAGAAGAACCGCGAGGTCTTCAAATTCGGGCTGTAAAAAACACAAATTATGGAAACTACCCGTCAGCAGAAAATCGCCAAGCAGATCCAGAAGGACGTTGCCGAAATCTTCCAGAAGGAGGGCGCCCCGATCGTGCGCGGCTCGCTCGTAACGGTCACCGCCGTACGCATATCCCCCGATTTCAGCTACGCCAAAATCTACGTCAGCATCTTCCCCTTTGAGCAGAGCGGCGAGGTGATGAAGCGGCTCGAACACCAGAACTGGTTCATCCGCCGCGCCCTGGGCCAGCGGCTCCGCAACCAGCTGAAGAACGTCCCCGAAATTCAGTTCCTGCTCGACGATTCGCTCGAATACATCGAGCATATAGAGCAGGCGTTGAAAGAAGATTGACAGTTATGCGCTTCTGCCGGTTGTTCCCGCTGCCTGCGGCGGCATTTGCAAGTCCGATCCGCCCCCGAACCTCTGCCGAGGCGGGGGCTTCGGGATTTACGCTCTAATCCGTCGCCCGCCATGCTGCCGCAGCTCTTCGCCCGTCGCTACCTCTTTTCGTCCCAGTCCCGGTCGGTGGTCAACCTGATCTCGGGATTGAGCGTCGCGGCCGTGGCGATGCCCGTTGCGGCCATGATCATCCTGCTGTCGGTCTTCAACGGCTTCGAATCGCTCGTCAAGTCGATGTATTCGGCTTTCGACGCCGATCTTACCGTCTCCCCGCGGCAGGGGCAGACCTTTGTGCAGCGGGATCTCGACACCGCGGCCCTCGCACGCATCCCGGGGGTCGGCGCGCTGTCGTTCACCCTGGAGCAGAGCGCCCTGCTCGAACACGGAGGGCGTCAGGCCACCGCCACGATCCGGGGCGTCGACGACGCCTACGGGGCTGTCTTTCAGCTTGGCGATGCCGTTTCCGCCGGGGAGTGGCGCGTGCGGCTGGGCGATCTGGAACGGCTGGTCGTCGGACAGTCGATGGCGTGGATGCTGGGCATCCGCTCGCTGGCCGATGCCGACGTCACGCTCTACGCCGTGCGGCGGGGATCGTTCTCCTCGCTGCTGCCGCTCGAAAACTACACGCGCCGCACGGAACCCGTGGGCGGCGTTTATACCCTCGACCTCGAAACCGAACGCACCTACGTGCTCGCCTCGCTGCGGCTGGCGCAGGAGCTGTTCGGCTATCCGGGCCGCGCCTCGGCGCTCGTCGTGCGCCTCGCTCCCGGGGCCGATGCCGCGGCGGTCCGCAAGGCCGTTGCGGAGGCTGCGGGCGACGGATTCCGCGTCCGCACGCGCGACGAACTGCGCGCTTCGTTCTACCGCATTATGACCTACGAGAAGTGGGGCATCTTCTTCATCGCCCTGCTGGTGCTCATCATCGCTTCGTTCTCGGTGGTGGGGGCATTGGCCATGCTGATCGTCGAAAAACGGGACGACATCTCCACGCTCCGCGCCCTGGGGGCCGACACGGGCCTCGTCCGCGCCGTGTTCCGCACCGAAGGGTTTCTGATATGCGGTCTGGGCGCTGTCGCCGGCATGACGCTGGGCGTTGCCGCGACTCTCGCGCAGCAATATTTCGGGCTGATCGAGATTCCGGCCGAGACCTTCCTCACGAAGAGCTATCCCGTCGAATTCCGACCGACC
Organism: Alistipes sp. 56_sp_Nov_56_25; assembly: GCF_001915285.1. Taxonomy (NCBI): domain Bacteria; kingdom Pseudomonadati; phylum Bacteroidota; class Bacteroidia; order Bacteroidales; family Rikenellaceae; genus Alistipes; species Alistipes sp. 56_sp_Nov_56_25. The sequence goes on along the minus strand of NZ_MNQF01000062.1, from coordinate 59,603 downwards.
GATCTGGCGGTCGTCGCCGCGTCGTTCGCTGCCGTGGCCGCCCTCCTTTCGAACATCACCGTCCGCAGTATGATTAAAACCGACCGATTATGAAACGATTCCTCCGCATGGCGGCTTCCGCGGCCTTCGTGCTGCTGCTGTCCGCCTGCGCCCGCCACAAGATCATCCCCGACGACACGCTGGCGCAGATTTTCCACGATGCGTTCCTCACCAACGCCTACATCGGCAGCGAGGGCGTGAAGACCGACTCGCTGCGCATCTACGAGCCGATCTTCGCCCGCTACGGCTACACGACCGACGACGTGCACTACACCATCGGCAACTTCTCGAAGCGCAAGAGCGCCCGTCTGGGCGACGTGGTCGAGCGGGCCATCGAGATGCTCGAACGGGAGGGTAAGATCTATAACCAGGAGGTCGCCGTGCTCGACACGATCGACAACGTCGCCCGCCGCACCTTCACGCGCACGGTGCTCGCCGATTCGCTCATCCGCGTCGGGTCGCTGCGCGACACGGCCCGTTTGAGCTTTACGCTCGACGTCGAGCCGGGCGAATACAGCCTTTCGCTCAAATACCTCGTCGATTCGCTGGACCGCAACCAGCGGGGGCTGAAAGGCTCCGTGTGGCTCGAACGGCGCGACAGCTCGCGCACCAACGTCTACACCACGACCCTGCGGCGCAACCGCGAGGAGAGCTTCTCGCGCCGGTTTACGACCGACACGACGCACCGCCGCCTGCGCATCGACTTCCTGACCTTCAACGCCAGGCCCGAACGGCCTTCGGTGACGGTCACCGACCTCAAGGTGGAGTACATTCCCCCGACCCGCACGGCCGTCGAAAAACTCTACGAACAGCAACTCGACATCCGGATTTTCGCCGATGACTTCCTCCGCGCCGCGGCCATCCCGAAGGATAGCCTCTAACCTGCTGTGGACGCCGCAGGGCCTCGTCCGGCATCCGCTCCTGACACTCGGGGCGGACGGCCGCGTGCTCTCTGCGGAGTGTTGTCCCGATCCGGACCGCCTCGCCGCCACGGAGTTCTATGCGGGGCTGCTGGTCCCGGATTTCCCGGCCGACTACCGCGCCGCGTTCGACGGCATGCGCGTCGCCGCATTGCCGCTTTCCGAACTGCTGCCGCGAATCGTGACGCCCGGCGGGGCGCTGGTCGTCATCTCGGGACTCGACTACGACTCGCTGCGGCTCACGCCGCAGTCGCAGATCCGGAAGTTGTGAGGCTGCCGTATCCGGGCCGAACGTACGCCGTCCTCCTCCCTGAAGGAGAAACGGGGCGGGTTCGGATGGGCGAACAGGGCCGGAGGCCGTGGGAGCGGCGGCCGGCGGTCCGATTTTTCGATTTCCGGGGTTATATCGGTAAATGCTCCTCGACCGTGCGCCGCAGGTGTTCGCGGTCGAGGTGGGTGTAGATTTCGGTCGTGAGGATGCTTTCGTGCCCCAGCATCTCCTGCACCTGACGGATCGAGGCGCCGCCTTCCAGCAGGTGCGTCGCGAACGAGTGGCGGAAGGTGTGGGGGCTGATGCGCTTTTCGATCCCGGCCCGACGGGCGGCCTGCTTGAGGACCGTGAAGACCATCACCCGCGTAAGCTGTCCCCCGCGGTTGTTCAGGAAGACGATCTCCTCACCCGTCCGGACGCTCCGCCGCTCTTCGAGGTAGCGCTGGATGCGGTCGCGGGCCGTTGAACTGACCGGCACGATCCGCTGTTTGTCGCCTTTGCCGATCACGCGGATGTACCCTTCGCCGAAAAAGAGGTCCTGCATACGCAGCGACGTGAGTTCCGAGACCCGCAGTCCGCACGAATAGAGCACTTCGAGCATGGCGCAGTCGCGCAGCCCCTTCACGGTCGAGGTGTCCACGGCGGCGATGATGCGGTCGATCTCGGCGGTGGTCAGCACGTCGGGCAGCTGGCGGCCGAATTTGGGCGTCAGGACGAACTCCGCGGGCGACGATTCGATCTTGTCCGAGATCATCAGGAAGTTGAAGAAACTCTTGATGCCGCTCAACGCCCGGGCCTGCGAGGTCTTCTCGCGTCCCCGCTCGTAGAGCCACGCCATGTAGCGTTCGACCATCTGCGGTTCGACCTTGTGGGGCGCGACGTCCCACTGGCGCAGGATGAAGTGCGCGAACTGCATGTAGTCGCGCATGTACGATTCGACGGTGTTTTCCGAGAGCCGCTTCTCCAGTTTTATATAGCTACGGTAACGGCGGCCGGTTTCGTCCCACTTTTTTGTATTTTCTGCCATCTTTTGGTCCGCTGAATCCGGGATTATTGTAACTTTGTCCGAACGAAGGTACGAAAATTTTACATAATATGGATTATACGGTTCTCCATATCGCGGTCTCCGACGACGAACAGGCTGAAATCCTGACCGCCGAACTGGCCGATTTTCCGTTCGAGAGTTTCGAAACCGAAGGCGGTCTGCTGAAAGCCTATATTCCGGCCGTGCGGCTCTCCGGCTGCAAGACCGATGTCGACGCCCTGCTGGCGCGCCGCGGGGTCGAAGGGCGTTATGCCGTCATCCCGACCCAAAACTGGAACGCCTCCTGGGAGAGCGATTTCCCGCCGGTCGACGTCGAAGGCCGCCTGCGCATCCGCGCCCCGTTCCACGATCCGGCTCCTGCGGGGGAGATGGAAGCGGTCGTGCTGCCCCGGATGTCGTTCGGCACGGGTCATCACGCCACCACGTGGTTCATGTCGCGCGCGGTGCTCGGCCTCGGAGTTGCGGGCCGCACGGGACTCGACATGGGCAGCGGCACGGGCGTGCTGGCGATCGTCGCCGCCAAATGCGGCGCGGCGCACGTCGACGCTGTGGACATCGACGACTGGGCGGACGAAAACTGCCGTGAAAATGTCGCCGCGAACGGTGTCGCGGACCGGGTCGAACCGATGCTGGGCGACGTAGGGCGGATTGCCGGGCGGCGCTACGACTTCATTCTGGCCAATATCAACCGCAACGTTCTCGTGGCCGACATGCCGGCCTATGCCGCGGCGCTGGTCCCGGGCGGCGACCTGGTGATGAGCGGATTCCTCGAAGCGGACACTGCGGCCGTCACCCAAGCCGCTGCGGAACAGGGCATGGAGACCGTCGCGGCCGAAACCCGCGAGGGCTGGATGATGATACGTGTTAAAAAGAAGAAGTAATCCCGGTCGCATGCGATAAGTCCCCGCCGAGGCGGGGATTTAGGGGTGGGTCAGACTTGTAAACGCGGCGTTCCGCCGCGGGAACAGCGGTCCGATCCGGAAAGCGTTCAGGAAAAGAGATTAATTCTGTGATTTGAAAACCTACAAGGGCCGCGGCATCGTGCTGCATACGCTCAAATACGGCGACACGTCGATGGTCGCCTACCTGCTGACCGATGTCGGAGGCCGCCGCAGCTACATGGTGCAGGGGGTCCGCAGCCGCAGCGGCCGGGGTTCGAAGCTGGCGCTGTTCCAGCCGATGTTCCCCGTCGAGTTCGAGGGGCTGGAATCCCCGCGGCAGCAGATGGACCGCTTCAAGGAGGTGCGCGCGGGGTTCGTGCTGCAAAGCCTTCCGTTCGATGTCCGGAAATCGACCATGGCGCTGTTTATGGCCGAGGTTTTGTACCGCCTCGTCCGGGAGAGCGAGCCGAACCGGCCGCTTTTCGATTTCGTGTGGGGTTCGGCCGAGGCGTTGGACGCCATGGACGAAGGGGTGCCGAATTTCCACCTCTGGTTCCTGGCCAACCTGAGCCGTCTGCTGGGTTTCCGCCCCGGCAACGACTATACGCCGGGGGCGTGGTTCGACATCCGCGAGGGGCTGTACAGCGTCGTGCGGCCTGCGCACCCGGGAGTGATGACGCAGGAGTGCGCCTCGTTGCTCGACCGGATGCTCTCCTGCGACGTGCGGCGTCTGGGCGACGTGGGGCTGAACCGCGACCGGCGGTCGGAGTTTCTCAATGCCATGCTGGCCTATTTCGGCTACCACCTCGACGCCATCAGCGCCGTGCAGTCGGTGCGCATACTAAAAGAGGTGTTTTAACGTTAAATTCTAAAGATAAAAGGGAAGAAGATTATGAGAAAGATGTTGCTTGCGGCCGCAGCGCTCGCCGTAGCGCTCGCCGCCTCGGCCCAGGAGCCGAAATTCGATTTCAGGCGCGACTCGACCCGTACTTCGGGCTTCACGCTTCCCGATTCGCTGGCGCACATGTCGCCGTGGAAACCCGACTACAAGACGATGGCCCCGGTCAGGACCAAACCCACGGTGTCGATGACTTCGGTGGTGGTGATCCAGAAGGAGAACCTCCCCTCGCGCATCACCGTCATCGACAACAATACGCTGCGTCTGGGTCAGCATTTCAACCTCTCGAACGGTCAGGCCTGGAACTGGAGTCCTTTCCCCGACGCATTCCTCGACGCACGTACGCTTTCGTTCCCCATGCCGCGGTAACGCTCTGCCGGGACTCCCCCTCTCTCTGAAAAGCAGGCTCCCCATTGCGGGGAGCCTGCTTTTCAGGTATCAAAACTTGTGTGCGGCACGGACCGGCCATTTCCCTGTTTTTTCCCACCCGGCCTCGACAAACTGCTGCCAGGTTTTGGTTCGGACATGGTTTCGGTCGGAACGGTACGCATACACATTCACAAGCCGGGTCTGAAGAGGCATTCCGAAATCAACGATCTGCGCAACATTGTCTTTTCGCTCGGTCGAAGACCACCAAAACCGGGAGTCTGTCCAAACGGACAGTTTGTCGCCGCCGTAGGATTCTGATAATTCGCTGATTCTCCGTGAAAAACGGTAGCTCTCCTTGTTGCCGAATTTTTCGAATCCCTCCGCTTCGCCGCACAACTGCCACAGCCCGCGCAGTTCATCCACCGCCGGCAGGTACCAGCCCGGCCCCAGCGATTCGCACCATTCGAAAGCGGGAAAATCTTCCCATGTCAGTTTGCCTTCGGCCAGCCGTTCGATCAGCCGGCGGCGGTTGTTCCAGCCGTCCTCGCGGTCGGAAAGCCCCAGCAGCAGATCGGTTGCCCACGAGGAGTCGGCCGACCATCTCAAGCTTTTAGGAGCCTGTTCGAGCGAGAGGATCAGCCCGTGGCGGCCGTTGTCGGTCGTGGAGATAACGATTCCCCGTATGCCGTCCTCGTCGAACAGATCGCCCGGGCGGTAGCTTTTCGTCACCCGGGGCCACGGGTAATCCGCTGCGGTGACCGGACCCGTCGCCCCGGAGTCGTCACCGACGAAAAGCTCCTTTTCTCCGTTTTGGTACGTCACCGAGAACACCTCGGCGCGCGGCAGGGAAAGCACCTTGTCCGAGCCGCCCCACAGCGTATAGAGTATATGGCTGTCGGTGATCTCCCGAACCTCGGCCTTCACTTCGTCGGCATTGCGCAGCAGAATCACATCCTGCGCTTCGGCTCCGCCCCACCAGAGGAGGGCTGCGAGCATAAACAGCAAGCGTCTCATGGCCTAAAACCGATAAGCGAAATCCAGCGACAGCGACCAGGGGCTTTTGCCCATTTCCTGATGGGGCGAAGCGAAAGCCATGGCCCATTGCAGTCCGATGTCGGCATGCCCGAAGGTGTATCCGTAGGTCAGATTGACGGCCGGAACGATTGATTTGCGCAGCTCCTTATCTACATCGTACCAGGTGTCGAGCGCGACATCCGTATCCGTTCCTTCTATGAGCCCCGCCAGATTCGGCGACGCCCCCATCCGCAGTTTCATGCCGACGGGAAGCTGAAGACGCAGTCCGTAGCGCATGTAGAATCCGTTTTTGACCGGACGCATGCCGTAATAGACATCCACCGCAAAAGCGTCGTAGCGCATGTCATACGTAAACGACTCGTCCTGAACAGTCCCTTCGGTCGAACCTCCGTTCTGCATATACCCCACACCCACGCCGAGATGGCCGTGCCCCGTGCGGTTGAAATAGCGTTCGGCAAAAGCCGAAGCCGCAAATCCCAGCCGGGGGTTGCTGGTGAAACTGACCTGTTCGGACGACGAGCCGAACTGCGCTTTAAGGTCATCCTTGAATGACCAGAAGCTTACACCCGCGCCGGCGCGCAGACCGAACGTCCACAGTTTGTCGCGTTTGCGCCTTTCGGCCCTGGCGACGGCCTGCCGCATCGCCTGCTGCGACGGGGCGGCGATTCCCGTGTCCTGCGTTTTCCCGGCCGCAGCAGACCGGTCGAGCGGAGTGATTATATCCTTGGCTCCCGATTCGTAGCGGATAACGAAGACCTCGCCGCGGGCGATCGAGTAGACGGGTCCCGTGAGATTGGTGAATTTACGGTAGCGAATCGACTGTTCGCCGACCTCTTCCACCTTCGCGCGAATCTCCTCGCCGTTTTTTTTCACAATGACGTCTTGTGCCGAGACAGTCGTCGACAGCAGCATGAACGCTGCCAGAAACAGGATACGCTTCATAAAATTTAAGTTTTAAAGGTTGGTAAACTTTACAAAGGCACAAAAAAAACGTGGACAGTTTTCAATATCCACAAGAGAGGCCCTGGATAGCCCATGCAGTAGAATACAGATAAAATGCCCACGCCGTAAAACAGCGAGAGCACCAACTCCTATTCCTTACTGCATTAGAAATTTTCCAGGTTTCTCTTGTAAGAAAAAAGCCGATGCGCTTTTATGTCCCATGTATGCAGTCCTCACAGGCTGCAAAAGCAAATATAGGGATAAATCAGAGAACTGCAAATTTTTTTTCGTCCGGCTTTTTAGGTATTTACGCGTATTGATCCGCAGCGATGAAATTCCGAATTTTGCATCCGGAAAGAATCACTGCCAATGAAACCGATTATTATACTGTTGTTGTCGCTGCTCCCGTTCGGGGCATTCGCCGGGGAACCGGCTCCCGCGTCCGCAGCGGGCGAACCCACCGTCGCCGAACTTTCGGCCCAGCTCGAAGCGCTCAAAGCCAGGACTTCGACCTGGGATAAGATTGCAGCCCGCCTGCCCCGGATCTCGGGCTACGTGCAGACCGGCTACGAGTGGTCGGAAACCTCCTCGACCTTCTTCATCAAGCGCGTGCGCCTAAACCTTGCGGGCGACATCGCCGAAAAACTCGACTACCGGGTGCAGATCGAGTTCTGCGGCCCGAAAATCGTCGACGCCTACATCCGCTACCGGCCTTTCGAACAGCTGAATTTCCAGCTGGGAGAGTACAAACTGCCCTTTTCGATCGAGAATACCGACTACGTGCCCCTCAAGTACGAGTTCATCGAATACCCGCTGTCGCTGCGCCGGCTGATGGGCTTCAACGACGTGTGCGGACTCTCGGCTACGGGCCGCGACATGGGCGCCATGCTCTACGGCGGGTTCTTCAATCGCAAAGGGTACAGTGTTCTGGGTTACAACTTCGGCGTGTTCAACGGCGAAGGGCTGAACGTCAAGGACAAGAACAAATCGAAGGACCTTGTGGCGCGGCTGACGCTGCGTCCCGTCCGGGGATTGCAGATCGCCGGTTCCTACTATTGGGGCGAGTATGGCTCCGACTACCTCAAGCGCGTCCGCTACGGTGCGGGCGCCTGCTACGACGAGGGACCGTTGGTCGTGCGCGCCGAGTGGATCTGCGGCACGACGGGGCTTCCCGCGGGCGGCGAACTCGACAGCGACGGCTGGTACGCCGTCGGCGGGTGGCGCGTGACGCCGTCGCTGATGTCCGTGGTGCGCTACGATACGTTCCTCGAAAACTCCTCGGAGAGCGCCTCGCGGCAGACCAACTACACGGCGGGCGTCGTGTGGCAGCCCGTGAAATACCTGCGCTGCCAGCTCAACTACACCTACGAAGATTATGCGTCCCGCGCCGCCGCCAACCGCAATGTGGTGTCGCTGATGCTCTCCGGAATTTTTTAATTGAATTGCCATGAAAAACTTTTTCGAAAAACTCCGCGTCGAGGACTGGGTGGTGGTCTGGGTCTCGATCCCGCTGCTGCTGCTTGCGGCGCTCATCCCCGCCGACCTGCCGAGCGTGCCCGCGACCCTCGTGGGCGAAGTGGCGTGGTATAACATCGGCCTGCTGTTCGCCATCGTGCTGGTGGTGCTCTACGTCGGCTGCCTGCTGTTGCGGCGTCCCCTCAAGGGGTTGCTGCCGTCGCTGGTCGTGGTCTTCGCCGTTTCGCTGCTGGCGCAGGTCGTGGCCAAAATCCCGGCCGTCTCCTACTACGGCTTCGAGTCGGTCTTCTTCTCGGTGCTGTTCGGCCTGGTGATCCGCAACGTGTGGCGCGTCCCCGCGTGGATGAAGCCCGCCATTCAGGGCGAGTTCTTCATCAAGATCGGCGTGGTGTGCCTCGGCGCCACGATCCTTTTCAGCGACGTGATGAAATCGGGGGTCTTCGGACTCGTGCAGGCCTGCCTCGTGGTGGCCGTCGTGTGGTTTTTCGCCTTCCGCTTCTCGCGCCGCATGAAGGTCGACGAGCGTTCGGCGATGATTCTTGCGAGCGGGCTCTCGATCTGCGGCGTCTCGGCTTCGATCACCGCGGCGCGCGTGGTCGGCGGCGACGACCGGAAACTTTCGTATATCGTTTCGCTGGTGCTGATCGTCGTCGTGCCGATGATCTACCTCATGCCGTGGCTGGCGAACCTGATCCTGCCGCACCTGTTCGCTCCCGAAGTGGCCGAGGAGGTCGCCGGGGCGTGGATCGGCGGCACGATCGACACCACGTCGGGCGTCGCCGCGTCGAGCATGATCGTCGGCGAGGTCGCCAACCAGCACGCCGTGATCATCAAGGCGGCGCAGAACGTGCTGATCGGCGTGGTGGCGTTCTTCATTGCGCTTTACCTCTCGACCCGCGGCGAGAAGGGCGGGCAGGCTCCCTCGCTGGGCATCGTGTGGGAGAAGTTCCCCAAGTTCATCCTCGGGTTCGTCGCCGCGTCGCTCGTCTTCAGCCTCTGCCAGTCGAACGGTCTCTTTACGTTGGGCGCCAAGGGCAAACTGCTCGAACCGGGCGTGGCGAAGATGTTCTCGACGGTCTTCTTCTCGCTGGCCTTCGTCTGCATCGGTCTCGACACGCGTCTCAAGGACATCGTCTCGAAGGAGAACCGCAACGTCCTGCGGTCGTTCCTCGTGGCGCAGACATTCAATATCGTCGTGACGTTCGTGATCGCTTGCCTGCTCTTCGGCCTGCTAAAGCCGGCGCTTTAAGGACGCGCTTTCAGGGGCGGTGGTAGGGCGGCCCTTTCCCGGTCCGGCTCTGCACGGCTCCCGGTCCGGTCACGAAAAAAGGCTGACGAAACCGTCAGCCTTTTTTCGTGAATTTCCGTCCCGGCCGGAATCCCGGACCGCTCTTTCCGCGGGTCTCTTTCCCGCGTGCGGGATGGCCTGCGCCCGGTTGCCCCATGGCCGGCTTTTCGCCGAAGAAATACGCCTTTTGCCGCCGCTTCTCGTCCTGCGAGCGGGCGACATAGACTTTCTCGTGCGTGTAGGGGTTTTCTCCCGTGTAGAACATCACCGACGAGAGGGTCATCGGCGTGGGCGTGAGGTCCTGCACCTGCTCCAGATTGAAATGCAGTTTTCCCAACACCTTTCCGGCCAGCGACTGCATGTCCCGCTCGGTGCATCCCGGGTGCGAGGAGATGAAGTAAGGGATCAGCTGATAGGGCAGATGTTCCTGACTGCAAATGCGATGGAAGTCGGCGGTCAGCCGCTCGAAGAGCGCGAACGGCGGTTTGCGCATCAGGCGCAGCACGTTATCCTCGGTGTGTTCGGGCGCCACCTTGAGCCGTCCCGAGGTATGATGCTTCAGCACAGTCTCCAGATAGGGCGAGCGGTCGAACAGGTCGTAGCGGATGCCGCTGCCGATAAAGGCTTTCTTAATCCCTTTGACGGTCCGTATTTTTTCGTACAGGGCCAGCAGCGGCCGGTGGTCGTTGTCGAGATTGGGGCATATCTTCGGGTGGAGACACGAAGGACGGCGGCACTTGCGGCACAACTCCCTGTCGCGGCCGCCCATGCGGTACATGTTGGCCGACGGGGCGCCGACATCCGAAAGGTAGCCTTTGAACCCGGGCGATTGGGCCACGCGTTCGACCTCGGCGAGGATCGACCGTTCGCTGCGCGAGTTGATGAACTTGCCCTGATGGGCCGAGATGGTGCAGAACGAGCAGCCTCCGAAGCAGCCGCGGTGGATGTTGACCGAATGGCGGATCATCTCCCAGGCCGGAATGTCGCCCTTGCCCGCGTAACGCGGATGCGGGGCGCGCTCGTAGGGGAGATCGAACGAGTGGTCGAGTTCCTCGGTCGTGAGCGTCGTGTTGGCGGGCGTCACGACCACGCACCGGTCGCCGACAGCCTCCACGAGTGTCGCCGTGGGTTCCATCAGGTTGCTCTGGGTCTCGATGACGGTGAAGTTCTCGCCGAAGGCGGTCTTGTCGGCCAGACACTCCTCGTAGCTGCGGAGGCGGATCGTCGCGGCGGGGTCGAGCCGCGCGACGTAGCTTTCGTCGGAGAGGAACGCCACCTGCCGGATTTTGCGCAGCAGTTTGGCGTTATAGCCGTTGCGCATCGCCCGGGCCACCTGCTGCACGACCCGTTCGCCCATGCCGTAGATCAGCAGGTCGGCGCCCGATTCGGCCAGGATGGAGGGTTTCAGCGCGTCGCTCCAGTAGTCGTAGTGGGTCAGGCGGCGCAGCGAGGCTTCGATGCCCCCGATGACCACCGGAACGTGGGGGTAGAGGCGCTTGAGGATCTGCGAATAGACCGTCACGGCACGATCGGGGCGGAATCCCGCCTTGCCGCCGGGCGTGTAGGCGTCGTCGTGGCGCAGGCGGAGGTTGGCGGTGTAATGGTTGACCATCGAGTCCATCGAGCCGCCCGAAATGCCGAAAAACAGGCGCGGTGCGCCCAGTTTGCGGAAGTCGCGCAGGTCGTCGCGCCAGTTGGGCTGGGGAACGATCGCCACGCGGTAGCCCTCGGCTTCGAGCAGGCGTCCCACGACGGCCGCCCCGAAAGCCGGGTGGTCGATGTAGGCGTCGCCCGAGAAGAGGATCACGTCCAACTGATCCCATCCGCGTTCGCGGACCTCCTTGATGGTCGTAGGTAAAAACAAGATCGTGCGTTATTTGTTTTGTTTCGGTTGCATTTCTTGCAACCGGTGTTGTTCGCGGCTCTGCCGCGTTTGCAAGTCTGACCCCACCCCAAACCCCTCCCTCGGGAGGGGCTTGTCGCATCGCGACCGGAATGCGGCGATTAATTTTCTTTGGTTTCTTTTGCCGCTGAAGTGTAAATATTCCATTTTGTCAGCAGGGACTGGAAATCGGCCGGAAGCGGGCTTTCGAACAGCACGTTTTCGTGCGTTGCGGGGTGTTCGAAGCCCAGCAGGCGGGCATGCAGCGCGTGGCGCGGCATCACCGCGAAGCAGTTTTCGATGAACTGCCGGTATTTGGCGAAGGTCGTGCCCTTGAGGATGCGGTCGCCGCCGTAGCGTTCGTCGTTGAACAGCGGATGGCCGATCCACGCCATGTGGACGCGGATCTGGTGGGTGCGCCCCGTTTCGAGACGGCACTCCACGAGGGTTACGTAACCATAGCGTTTCAGCACCTTCCAGTGCGTCACGGCGTGCTTGCCGTCGGACCCGTCGGCGAAGACGAACATCTTCTGCCGATCCTTGGGACTGCGGCCGATGTTGCCCGTGATGGTCCCTTCGTCCTCGTCGAAATTGCCCCACACCAGAGCCACGTAGCGGCGCTGGATCGTGTGGTCGAAGAACTGTTTGGCCAGCCGCGCGTGGGTCTGCTCGTCCTTGGCGATCACCAGCAGTCCCGAGGTGTTCTTGTCGATGCGGTGCACCAGTCCCGCGCGGTTCTGTTCTTCGGCCGGGATTCCCTGCTTGTTGAGGTGGTGCATCAGCGCATTGACCAGCGTGCCGCTGTAATTGCCCACCCCCGGGTGCACGACCAGTCCGGCCGGTTTGTCCACGAGCAGCAGCCATTGGTCCTCGTAGGGGATGTCGAGCGGAATGTCCTCGGCGACGAGCTCCACCTCGCGCCGCGGGTAGGGCATCACGATCTGGATGCGGTCGAGCGGCTTGACCTTGTAGCTCGACTTGGCCGCCTTGCCGTTGACGAGGATGTTCCCGCTGTCGGCCGCCGCCTGAATGCGGTTGCGCGAGCAGTGCTCCATCCTCACGGTCAGGAACTTGTCCAGTCGCATGGGGGTCTGGCCCTTGTCGGCCGTCACCGCAAAGTGTTCGTAGAGGCCCGCTTCTTCTTCGTCCTCCGCATCTGCCGGAACGGCGTCCAGCTCCGGATCGTCGGTGGGGTGTCTGTCGGTCATCAGTCGAAAAATCCCTCGTTATTGTTTGCGGGCCGCTCCTCGGCGGGTTCCGCCGAAGCCTCCTCCAGGACCGTCCGGGCGAGCGAGTCGGCCCGCTGCTGCTCCTCGGCCCGGCGTTCCTCGGCGGCGACGGCCGCCTGCTTCTCGGCCTCGGCCCGGTAGCGGGCGAGTTTCTTCTCGTCGAGCGTCAGCCGCAGGTCGACCTTCGACCCCAGCGCTGCGCTGCGCTCGGCGCCCGGCGTCTGGATGTAGACGCGCGTGTCCTTCTGGTTGAGCAGGTTGACCCCTTCGTCGAAGTCCACGCGCCCGACGTTGAGGCCCAGTTCCCAGAGGCGGCCCTTGGCCTGCGCCAGCGGCAGCCCCACCAGCCGCGGCACGATCGTCGTGCCGTAGCCCTCTTCGACGCCCACGTAGAGCGTCACGCCGGAACCCATTTCGGCCTCCATGCGGGTCGTGGGGGTCACGGGTTTGCCTTCGCAGTACTCCTCCAGTACGTAGTTCGTGGCCATGTCGGCGCGGTAGACCAGCTCGGCGATCTCCAGTCCGGCGATTTCGAGCATGTTCTTGGCCTGCCGCAGCGAACGCCCGGCCACGTAGGGCACGGGGACCATCTTCTGACGGAAGGAGTTGATCGTGATGTAGACCGTGCGTCCGGGTTTCACCTCGACGCCCCCTTCGGGCAGCTGGTCGAGGACGATGCCCCCTTCGTAGGCGGGGACGAACAGCGAGTCGTTGATGTGCAGTTGCAGGTCGTGCTTGCGGGCGATGCGTTGAGCTTGGTCGAGCTGAACGCCCGAGAGGTCGGGCACGGTGCGCCGCGCGCCGTGGCGTGTGCCCAGTTGCATGAGGATGTGCGCGGCGACGGCCATCGCGAGGATGATCGCCGCGATCAGCGCGAGGTTCCACAGCAGCGGATGCCGCCGGAGCCGGGACAGGTAATTCTGGGGTTTCTCCATAGATCGCAGGTTATTTCGGGGCCTTCCGGTAAAGGTAGACGGCGATGCCGAGGTAAATGATATTGGGCAGCCACACGGCCAGCCCGGGCGGGAGGGTTCCGCTTTTGGCGAACTCCTCGAAGAAGCGGTTGAAAAGGATGTATGAGAAGCAGAGTCCCGTGCCGATGCCGATGTGCAGGCCGGTGCCGCCGCGGACCTTGCGCGAGGACAACGACACGCCGATCAGCGTCAGGATGAACGTCGAAAGCGGATAGGCGTAGCGCGCGTGCTTCTCGACCTCGATGAGGTTGATCGAGTCGGAGCCTTTGGCCCGCTGCTGGTCCAGGAAGGCGTTCAGCTCCGAGATGTTCATGGTCTGGATCAGGTCGTTGATCTCGCCCAGCTCGGTGGCTTCGAGGTTGATCAGCGTGTCGAGGTTGCGGAACTGCTCGAAGGTCTCCGTGCCCGCGGAGTCGAACTCCCGTTTGGTGTAGCGCGGGGCGGTCCAGCGTTTGGTCTCGGGGTTGAACTTGGCGTCCGAGGCTTCGAGCGAGTGGGTCATCGTGCCGCTTTCGTAGCGTTCCAGCACGAAGAACGAGGCCTGGCGGGCGCCGTCGTTGTAGCCGCGGATGTAGGCGAAGATGCCCGGCTCGATCTGGCGGTAGATGTGTCGGTCGTATTTGGTGTTCTGCTTGCGTTTGATGTATTGCTGCTCGAAGGCGACGATGTGCCGCTGCGAAATGGGGATCAGCCAGAGGTTGAGCGTCAGCGACAGCGAGGCGATGATCAGCGCCCCGAGGAAGTAGGGCCACATCAGCCGGCGGAACGACATGCCGCCCGAGAGCATGGCCACGATCTCGGTCTGGTAGGCCATCTTCGAGGTGAAGAAGATGCAGGCGATGAAGGTGAACAGGCCGCTGAACTGGTTGATGAAGTAGGGGATGAAGTTGAGGTAGTAGTCGAGGATGACCGATTTCAGGGGTGCGTGCAGCTCCGTGAAGTCGTCGATCTTCTCCACGTAGTCGAAGACCACCACGATCACGATGATCATGGCGATGGCGAAGAAATAGGTCGACAGGAACTTGCCCAGTATGTAACGGTCCAGAATCTTGAACCCCGGAAAACGCATTTTCATCTCTTCGGTTGTCAATATTTTTCGAATGCGATCCATTCGGTTTGGTCCGGATCGTCGATCGCAGGTCGTGCGAATCGGTACAACTCTCCGCAGCCGTGGATGACAGCTGTATCGCCTTCGAAGCGAATGAATGACCAGTAGATGCCGTCCTCATCGAAGACGCACTGGTCGGGGCTGAATTTCGAGTCGTCGATTTTCAGCGGTTCGGCGCTCTCGGCGCGGTTGTCGGGGGCCATGTAGGCGGTGTGTTCCCGCGCGTTGGCCATCATGCGGATGTTCTGCGCGAAGAGTCCGCCGCGTTCGTTGAACCGTAGGCGGGCGGCCCGGCAATAGACGAATCCCGGCTCGATGTTGAACGTATAACTGTGCCGGTTGGTACCCGCTTCGAAACTGATGCTCCCGTTTTCGCAGCGGCATCTCGTGCCCAGACTCCACTGTTGGATGCAGGAGCCGATCTCCAGCGGCGAGGCTTTCAGCATCTCGTAGGGAGCGGAGACCGCGAAGCTTTCTATCTTTTCGAGCATCCGTTCCCGGCCCTCTACCACGATGCGCAGCCGTCCGTCGGGCTGTACGGCCCCCGGGTCGGCGTACTGCCGCGCTTCTCCGGGCCTGTGGACATACTGCATGAGCACCGAGTCGGGCGTGAATACGGTTTTGCCCAACAATACGGTGTCCGTGGCATCCATGCGTTGCAGGAGGGAGGTCGTCGTGTCGCCGTTGCTCTCGAACAGCAGCGCGAAGCGTTCCGTGCGGAGCAGTTCGCAGTCCCTGTCGGCCCAAACGCCGACCGCCGAAGGTGCCGCCGCCGGTCTGTTCCCCGAACAGGAGACGCTGGCCGCCAGGGCCCACAGCCCGAACAGGATGACTTGGATCGTTCGTTTCATAATTTTCTTTACATTAGGTTGTCCGGAAAAGTCCCTTTACAGTCTTCGTGTCAGTTTTTCGACCATTCCCTCCTTCCACGCCCTGAAGTCCCCGGCGAGGATGTGCTCGCGCGCCGCTCCCACGAGCCGCAGGTAGAAGGCGATGTTGTGCAGCGAGGCGATCTCGGCAGCGAGCATCTCGCCGCAGACGCAGAGGTGGTGCAGGTAGGCCTTCGAGTAGAGCCGGTCGACGAAGGCCGTGCCCGCGGGGTCGACGGGCGAGAAGTCGTCCTCCCACTTCTTGTTGCGGATGTTGATGACGCCCTCGGCCGTGAAGAGCTGCCCGTTGCGGCCGTTGCGCGTCGGCATCACGCAGTCGAACATGTCCACCCCGCGCTCGATGCCTTCGAGGATGTTCACCGGCGTGCCTACGCCCATCAGATAACGCGGACGGTCCTCCGGCAGTATGGCGTTGACCACTTCGATCATCTCGTACATGACCTCCGTCGGTTCGCCCACGGCCAGTCCGCCGATGGCGTAACCGTCGGCGTCGTACTGCTTCACGTTCTCCGCGGCCCGGGCGCGCAGGTCCGGGTAGGTGCATCCCTGCACGATGGGGAACAGCGCCTGGTAATGGCCGTATTTGGGACTGGTCCGGTGATACTGGTTGAAACAGCGGTCGAGCCACCGCTCCGTGAGGCCGAGCGACTTGGCGGCGTATTCGCGCGGGGCGTCGCCCGGGGGGCATTCGTCGAAGGCCATCATAATGTCGGCTCCGATCGTGCGCTCGGTGTCGATGACGCTTTCGGGCGTGAAGAGGTGCTTCGAGCCGTCGATGTGCGACCGGAAATGGCATCCCTCCTCTTTCAGCTTGCGGCACGCGGCCAGCGAAAAGACCTGAAAGCCGCCGCTGTCGGTGAGCATCGGGCCTTCCCAGGTCGAGAAGCGGTGCACGCCGCCGGCGCGTTCGAGGATCTCCGTGCCGGGGCGCAGGTAGAGGTGATAGGTGTTTGCCAGGATGATCTGCGCGCGGGCTTCGTCGCGCACGTCGCGGTGGAAAATGCCCTTCACCGTCGCGGCCGTGCCCACGGGCATGAAGATCGGGGTGCGGATGACGCCGTGATCCGTATGCAGTTCGCCCGCGCGGGCGTGCGACGAAGGGTCTTTATGTTGCAGGGTGAATTTCATACTCATATATTCGGCAAAAATACACAAAATATTTCTATCTTTGCGCATATTTCTTCAATATGCAACTCTTCGAACAAATTCTGTCATGCTATGGCTGGGAGGGTGCGGCCCTCGCGGGGGCGACGCTCCTGATGCTCGGCGTGCAGTTGTACTACTATATTTTCGTCTACGGCCGCATTCCCGGCTACAAGAACAACCGCCGTCCGCAGACGATGGACCGCGAGCCGCCCGTGTCGGTGGTGGTACCCCTCTTTTCGGAGGACTATTCGTTCGTCGAGGAGCGTCTGCCGCTGATCCTGGCCCAGAACTACCCCGATTTCGAGGTGGTGATCGTCTACGTGGGCCACGACACCGATTTTTACGAGGACCTCGTGCGGCTGAAACAGTCGTTTCCGCAGATCACGACCACCAAGATCCACCTCGACCCCCGTTTCCCGATTTCGCGCAAGATGGCGCTCAACGTGGGCATCAAGTCGGCCCACTACGAGTGCATGGTCTTCACCTCGACCGATGCCGTGCCGCAGACCGACCGCTGGCTGTCGCTGATGGCCAAGGGGTTCATGCGCGGCGAAATCGTCGTGGGCTACTGCGGCGTGGAGCGCGGAAAGGGCTTTTCGAACTACATGATGCGCGCCTGGCGGATGATGCACTCGGCCGACTGGATCGCCCGGGCCGTGCAGCGCCGCGCCTACCGCGGGACGCTCCACAACTACGGCTTCACCAAGAGCCTCTATTTCGGGGCCAACGGCTTCAGCCACCTCAATATGAACATCGGCGAGGACGACCTGTTCATGCAGCGGGTCATGACGCGCGACAACGTGAGCGTGATCCTCTCGCCCCGCGCCTCGCTGCGCGAAAAAATGTGGGGCGGCATGGGCTGGTGGATGAGCCAGCTGCGTTATTTCGGCTCGGCCTTCCGCTTCTATCCCCGCGCGGTGAAGACCTTCGTCCGCTGGGAGATCGGTTCGCGCGTGCTCTTTTTCGCCACGGTGGTCTGCGCCCTTGCGGTCATGCCTCCCGAGTACAAGCTCGCCGCGCTGCTGCTCGCCGTCATCCGTTATGTCGTCGTGGCGTTCGAAGTGCGCCGCATCGCGCGGCGGCTGGGCGAGGGCGGCATTGCAGGGCGTTACTTCATCTACGACCTGCTCGGCCCGCTGTGGGCCGCGGCGCTGGGGGCGATGCTGCTCCGCCGTGACAACCGCGTATGGAGATAGCCGACTATATCGTAGCCGAAGACCGTGAGCTGGTCGACCGGGTGCTCAAGGGGGACAACGACGCCTTCGAGTACCTTTTCAACCGCTACCGCGACGCCATCCACCGGTTGTTCGTGCAGCGGCTCGGCGGTGTGAACGATGCCGACGACCTGTTGCAGGAGACCTTTATCAAAGTCTACATCAACCTCCACCGGTACAGTGCGGACTACACCTTCGGGCAGTGGGTCTACACCATTGCGCGCAACACGTTCATCGACTTCGTGCGCCGCCGCCAGGACGACCTGCCGATCGACGAGCGTTTCGCCGCCCCGGCGTCGAACGCCCCGACTCCCGAGGAGAGCGTCATCAACCTCCAGCAGCGGTCGCAGATCGAGCACTATCTCGAACGCCTCGCGCCCCGTTACCGGCAGCTGATCCTGATGCGCTTTTTCGAGGAGTACTCCTACGAGGAGATCGCGGCGAAGCTCTCGCTGCCGCTCGGGACCGTGAAAACCCAGATACACCGCGCCCGCGAACAGATGTGCCGGCTCATCGCCCAGGGCGACGAGCGATGAACGATTCACGATTCACAATTCATAATTCACAATTGGAGCTGATAATTAAATATTTCCCGGACTTGACCGGGCGTCAGAAGGAGCAGTTCGCGGCGTTGTACGACCTCTATGCCGACTGGAACGCGAAGATCAACGTCGTTTCGCGCAAGGATTTCGACCAGCTCTACCTGCGTCACGTGCTGCATTCGCTGGCCATCGCCAAGGTCTGCACGTTCGGCGACGGAGCGCGGATTCTCGACGTGGGGTGCGGCGGCGGATTCCCTTCGGTGCCGCTGGCGATCCTCTTTCCGGAGGCCTGTTTCACGGCTGCGGACTCCATCCGCAAGAAGATAACCGTGGTCGAAGGGGTTGCGGCGGGCCTCGGGCTTACGAACCTCACGCCCCGCTGCGTGCGGGTCGAGACCCTGACGGAGCGATTCGACTACGTCGTTTCGCGCGCCGTGACGGCCATGCCCGAATTTGTCGGCTGGATCTGGAACCGGCTCGAAAAGGGACAGAAAGGGTCGCTGCCCAACGGCATTCTCTACCTCAAGGGCGGCGACCTGGCTGAAGAACTGGCCCTAACCGGCAAACGGTGGCATATCTATGACATTCCGCGCTTTTTCGGCGAGGAGTTCTTCGAAACCAAGAAGGTGGTCTATACCCCGAGGTAGGGCTTGATTCGCAGCCGGTGTTCCGGATCTCTTTCGTGCGGGGCGGAAGCTGCTGCCGGCGGCCGTGATTGTGCGGACAAGCGTCGGGAGGGCCTTCGTTCCGAAGCCTTTAAGGCTGCTGCTTGTGCGGCTTCTGCCGGGCGATGATCGTGCGGAGGTTGTCCATGAAGGTCTCGGCGTCGGCCGCGCCCTGGATGCGTCCCAGCAGTTCGCCCCGGGTGTCGAACACGAGGTAGAGCGGAATGGCGTCGCGTCCGTATCTCTTCATCAGTTCGCGGCCCGTGGTCTTGTCCGTGTCGTATTTGGCCGCCACGAACCGCTGGTCCATGAACTCCCCGACGTCCTTGCGCGAAAAGACCTGCCTCTCCATCATCCGGCACGGGGGACACCAGCTGGCATAGAGGTCGATGAAGACCAGCTTGCCCTGCTTGATCGCCATTTCGCGCACGGCGTCCGTCGATTTGGTCTCGAACTTCACCTGCGCCTGCGCCGCGCCCGTTCCGAGTGCGAACGTCAGCAAAAAAAGTAGCTTTTTCATACGAATCGAGTTTTCCGGTGATGGGTGCAAAAACCGAACCGGCCGTTTGAAAAACGGCTTTTAAGGGTAGCGGCGCAGAATTGGCCCGACAGCGCGATAAGGCCCCCCCCCTAAATCCCGCCTTTTAGGCGGGTGCTCAATAACCCGCATGCGGCCTGGATGTCCTCGCCCCGCGAGGCGCGGATCGTGGTCTGAATGCCGCGGGCGGTCAGCGCGTCGCGGAAGCGGACCATCGCCTCGTCGCCGGGCGAGAAGTAGGGCGAGTCGGGAATCCGGTGGAAGCGGATCAGGTTGATGCGGCATTTGATGCCGTTCAGCAGGCGCGTCAGTTCGCGGATGTGGCGCGGGGAGTCGTTCAGCCCGCTCATCACGATGTATTCGAACGACACCCGCCGCTGGTGGGTGAAGTCGTATTCGCGCAGGATCGCGGCGACTTCGGCGATCGGCCACGCCCGTTCGACGGGCATGATCTCCATACGCTCTTCGTGGAAGGGGTTGTGGAGGCTGACGGCCAGGTGAACCTTCGTCGCGTCGAGAAAACGCCGCAATTCGGGCACGACGCCCGCCGTGGAGAGCGTGATGCGTGTCGGCGACCAGCCGAAACCCCACTCGGCGGTGATTATCTCGAGCGCCCGCAGCACCTCGTCCGTGTTGTCGAGCGGTTCGCCCATGCCCATGAACACGAGGTTCGTGAGTTTGTCGCGCTCGGGCAGCGAAACCGCCTGGTTGAGGATTTCGGCCGCCGTGAGCGACTGCTGAAGCCCCTGCCGCCCCGTGGCGCAGAAGCGGCAGCCCATGCGGCATCCGGCCTGCGACGAGACGCAGAGCGTGGCCCGCTCCCCGTCGGGGATGTAGGCCGACTCGACGTAATGCCCTTCGAGCGTGCGGAACAGGTATTTCTTCGTGCCGTCGGCCGACTCGGTGACGCGCTCCGGGGCGCTCAGCGCCGGCGAGAACCGTTCGGCGAGCCGCTGGCGGTGCGCGGCGGCGATGTCGGTCATCCGCAGCGGGTCTTCCGTGTGGCGGACGTAGAGCCAGCGGGCGATCTGCCGCGCGGCGAAGCGCGGCATTCCCAGCTCGCCGCAAAGGGCTGCGAGCTGGTCGGGCGTTTTGCCGTATAACGATTCCTGATGTGTCATTCCTGCGATTCCGGGGGCTGTTTCCTGCGACAAAAGTAGGTAAAAAATGAAGATTTTTGCGTCCGTATGTTCATTTTTGAATTTTTATCCATATATTTGTGGTGCATAGCGCCCCTATGCCCGTTTTTTGCCCGAACATTAAAATTATTTGAGATAAATGGAAATTAAGAAATCACCCAAAGCGGACCTCCGGAACAAGCGGGGTCTTTTGCTCGAAATCGGTCTGGTCATTTCGCTTTGCCTCGTGATCGGGGCTTTCGCCTACACCCCGAAGGAGCGCAAGATTGAAAAGATGGATTTGCAGACTGCTGTTGTCGAGGAGGAGATCGTCGAGATCACCCGCCAGGACCAGAAGCCTCCCGAGCCTCCCAAGCGTGTAGAGGTGAAGGTTATCGCCGACCTGTTGCAGGTCGTTACCAACGACACGAAGATCACCACCGAAGTGGACTTCGCCGAGTTCGACGAGAATACCGAGGTGATCCAGCAGGTCGAGGTGGCCGAAGAGACCATCGAGGACGACCAGCCGTTCCTGATCGCCGAGACCATGCCTTCGTTCCAGGGCGGAGACCTCAATACCTTCCGCAACTGGGTGCAGCAGAACGTGAAGTTCCCGCAGATCGCCCTCGAAAACGGTATCCAGGGTCGTGTGGTTCTCTCGTTCGTGATCGAGAAGGACGGCCGTCTGACCAATATTCAGGTGCTTCAGACGCCCGACCGTTCGCTCTCCGAGGAGGCCATCCGCGTACTGAACAAGTCTCCGAAGTGGAGCCCCGGCAAACAGCGTAACCAGGTGGTTCGCGTGAAGTATACCCTGCCGGTAGACTTCCGCGTACAGAACTAAAGTCCGGGACGGGAATATCCGCCCGGCCGTTCGCCGGCGGATGAAAGGGCCGTGTGTCGAACGAATCGCCGAATGGAGCCCCGGGAAACGGCGGAATCAGACGGTGCATGTCAGATACGCCCTGCCGGTCGAGTTCCGCATGCAAATTAAGGCGTTACGGCTGAACTTTTTGAGGGTATCCTGCTTTCGGGCGGATACCCTTATTTGTAGCATCGTGTTTGCAGCACGTTGTCCGACCCGGCGGAAGCCGGAGTTGAAACCGGAAATAAAATAGAATTGTTTTGGAAGAAAATAAACTGAATCCCCAGCCTGTCGCCGCGGCCGATTGCCGCGAACGCGCCGTGCTGGTCGCCGTCGTCCGCGACAACCAGGACCCGCGCCAGACCGAGGAGTTTCTCGATGAACTGGAGTTTCTGGCCGAGACGGCCGACATCTGTTCGGTGAAACGTTTCACCCAGCGGCTGCCGCAGCCTTCGTCGCGCATCTACGTCGGTCCCGGCAAACTGGAGGAGATCGCCGCGTATTGCCGGGAGCATGAAATCGACGTGGTGATCTTCGACGACGAACTGACTCCCTCGCAGACGCGCAACATCGAAAAGGAGATGCCCTGCCGTCTGCTGGACCGCACGCGTCTGATCCTCGACATCTTCATGTCGCGTGCCCGGACGGCTTACGCCAAGACGCAGGTGCAGCTGGCCAATTACGAATACATGCTGCCCCGGCTGTCGGGCCTATGGACCCACCTCGAACGCCAGAGGGGCGGCACAGGAACCCGCGGCGGCGCCGGAGAGCGCGAAATCGAGACCGACCGCCGCATCATCCGCAACCGCATTGCCAAACTGAAGGAGGACCTCAAGAAGATCGACCGCCAGATGGCCGTGCAGCGTTCGAACCGCGGCGCAATGGTCCGCGTGGCGTTGGTCGGCTATACCAACGTGGGCAAATCGACGCTGATGAACCTGATTTCGAAAAGCGAGGTTTTCGCCGAGAACAAGCTCTTCGCCACGCTCGACACCACGGTCCGCAAGGTGGTTTTCGACAATCTGCCCTTCCTGCTTTCGGACACGGTGGGCTTTATCCGCAAACTGCCCACGGAACTGATCGAGTCGTTCAAATCGACGCTGGACGAGGTTCGCGAAGCCGACCTGCTGGTTCATGTGGTGGACATCTCGCACCCGCAGTTCGAGGAGCAGATCGCCGTGGTGAAGCAGACCCTGCAGGAGATCGGCGCGGGCGACAAACCCGTCTATCTGGTTTTCAACAAGGTCGACGCCTATACTTATATCGAGAAGGAGGAGGACGACCTGACGCCCGCCACGCGCGAGAACCTCTCGCTGGAGGAGCTTAAAAAGAGCTGGATCGCACGGGCCAACACGCCCTGCATCTTCCTCTCGGCGCTGGCGAAGACCAATCTGGAAAAATTCCGCTCGGATCTGTACGGCATGGTGCGCGAGATTCACGCCGGGCGTTATCCGTTCAACAATTTCCTCTACTGACAACCAACCAAACCCACTCAACCATGACGTTGCATATCCTCTCCCAGCAGAACACCGTTCTCAACAAATTCATCGCAGAAATCCGCGACAAGCGGATTCAGCGGGATTCGATGCGTTTCCGCCGCAACATGGAGCGCATCGGCGAGATCACGGCCTACGAAATATCGAAAGCGTTCAGCTACAAACCGTGCGTTGTCGAGACGCCGCTGGGTGAAGCCACCGTCGAGATGATCGACGAGCAGATCGTGGTGGCGACGATTCTCCGTGCGGGACTTCCCTATCATCAGGGGTTTCTAAACTACTTCGACGACGCCCAGAACGCCTTCGTCTCGGCCTATCGCAAGAGCACCAAGGACGGCAAGTTCACCGTGAAGGTCGAGTACATCTCGTGCGGAAGCCTCGAAGGCAAGACATTGCTGCTGGTCGATCCGATGCTGGCCACCGGATCGTCGCTCGTGCTGACCTACAACGCCTTGTGCGAGAAGGGCGGTACGCCGGCCCATACCCATGTCGCCGCGGTCGTCGCCAGCGAGCAGGGGCTTGACTATGCCATGAAGAACATGCCGCGGCAGACCACCACGATCTGGACGGCTGTCGTCGACGAGGAGCTGACTTCGCGCTCCTACATCGTTCCCGGCATCGGAGATGCGGGAGATCTGGCCTACGGCGAAAAAATATAGTTTTTCGGTTTTATGCGGCTATTTCCGCACATCCCTTGCGCGTGACGATTGGGGCGTACTTCGGCACTGCCCATCCGTCCCGTGCGGCGCGATGCCCGAAACCACCCTGTCTGAAATCAAAAAATAGGAATAAGTAATGCGCCGAAAATTCGCTTTCCTCGTTGCCGTGTTCTGTGCGACCGTCCTCGCGATGGCCGTGCAGAAACCCGTCTTTATGGCGTGGTATGCCGCAGAGGCGGCCGGGGCGGGTTTCGGGGGCTGGATGGAGGTGCTGTGGCACGGGCTGACGCTCGACATGACCGTCGCGGGTTATGTCACCGCGCTGCCTCTCCTGGCCGTGCTTCTCTCGCTGTGGGTGCGTATCCCGGAACGGGTGTGGCGGGGCGTGCTGACAGCCTATTTTGCGCTGATCGCCGTGGTGACGGCCGTGATCTTCGCCGTCGACGTCGCGCTGTACGAGCATTGGGGGTTCCGCATTGATGCGACGGTGCTGATCTACCTCTCCGATCCCGAGGAGGCGATGGCGAGCGTCGATTTCTGGCTCGGCGTGCGGCAGACGCTGCTGGCCGCCGCGTATGCCGCGCTGATGCTCTGGGCCTACTGTCGCATCCTGCGCATTTTCGACGGACGTCCCGTCGGCTGGCGGCTGGCCCTGCCCGGAAGTCTCGTCGTCGTCGTGCTCGCGGGATTCGACTTCCTGGCGATCCGCGGCGGGCTGGGGGCCTCGGTGGCCAATGTTTCGAAGGTCTATTTCAGCCCCGTGCCGTTTCTGAACCATGCGGCCACGAACCCCGTTTTCTCGTTTCTGTCCAGTCTCGGCGACCGTGTCGACTATGCCGGCGAATACCCCTTCTTCGACGAAGAGACGCGGGCCGCGAAGTTCGACGCCCTGCGGGGCAACGGTCCGGCTGCGGGACCCACGGAGCGGGTGCTCGACACGCTGCGGCCCAATGTGGTGATCGTCATTCTGGAGAGCTTCGCCCGGACGGTGATGGACGCCGAGGTCGACGGAGAACCCGTCATGCCCAACATGCAACGGCTGAAACGCGAGGGCGTCTGGTTCGAGAATTTCTTCGCCAATTCGTTCCGCACCGACCGCGGCGAGGTGGCGATTTTGAGCGGATTCCCGGCGCAGACGCGCATGTCGATTATGAAACTCCCGGCCAAGAGCCGCAACCTGCCCTCGGTGGCGCGTTCGCTCGCGGGAGAGGGGTATAAGACGAGTTTCGCCTACGGCGGCGACCTCAATTTCACCAACCAGGCCTCCTACATGTACGCCACGGGATGGCAGGAGCTGATCTGGCAGAAGGACCTGCGCTTCGACGCCCCGGCTTCGGACTGGGGCTACGACGATCGGCTGATGTGCGACTGGTTCGCCGACCGCGTGATCGCGTTGAGCGAATCCCGCGAGCCGTTTCTCGCGGGACTGCTGACGTTGAGCAGCCATACGCCCTTCGACGTCCCCTATGCGAAGTTCGATGACCGGGTGCTGAACGCAATGGCCTTTTCGGACGACTGCGTGGGGAAGATGATCGACCGTCTGAAGGCTTCGCCCGCGTGGGAAAACCTGCTCGTCGTGCTGGTCGCCGACCATGGCTATCCCTACCCGCGGACGCTGGCCTACAACGAACCGCTGCGCCACCGCATTCCGATGATCTGGACGGGCGGGGCCGTCGCCCGGCCGCGTGTGGTGGAGGACTACGCCTCGCAGATCGACATTGCCGCGACGCTGCTCGCCCAACTGGGCGTTCCGCACGGCGATTTCGATTACAGCAAGGACATTTTCGCACCGACCCCTCCCCGTAAGTTCGCCTACTACGCCTTCAACGACGGTTTCGGCGTGGTCGACGCCTCGGGCGAGGCGGTGTGGGACGCGACGGGCGGCCGTGCCGTGACGGAGACGAATCCCGAACTGCTCGACGTGGGGCGCACGATGTTGCAGACGACTTACGTGGATATCGGACGCCGCTGAAAATACCCCTTTTTAGGTATTGCGGCACGGCGCTTGTCCGCATATCTTTGTGGCGTCGAAATGAATACCTGATGGCAGGTATAAGTCCCCCTTGGCAAAGGGGAATTGGGGAGGATTGTCAATATGGAACCGGCGCGGTAGGCGCCGTAACGGGAATCCGGTGCATTCCATGTTTGAAATCCGGGCGAAAAAAATTCAATCCGATGCACCGGATTCACGTTGTCTATGTATAAAAATGGTGGATATGCGGGCGACGACCGGATGTGCGATCTGGTCTGCGACCGCTATGCCGTGTTGCAGGTGATGAGCCGTTTCGGCATTGCGCTGGGATTCGGCGACAAGACCATCGCCGAGGTGTGCGCCGAGAGCAGGGTGGACGCCGCGACGTTCCTCGCCGTGGTGAACATGCTGATGAACTTCGGCAACGGCGCGGAGCTGGCCGGCGAGGTCTCGGTCCGTTCGCTGACCGACTATCTGCACAACTCCCACGGCTATTTCCTGGACTTCCGGCTTCCGGCCATCCGGCGGAAACTGATCGAGGCGGTCGACTGCGCCCTAAGCGACGTTTCGTTCGCCATCATGCGCTTTTTCGACGAGTATGCCGCCGAAGTGCAGCGCCACATGTCCTACGAGGAGCAGACCGTTTTTCCGTATGTCGAGTCGCTGCTCTCGGGCGAGAAGAACACGGCCTATTCGATCGACATCTTCCGCCGCCAGCACGACCAGATTGATATCAAGCTGCGCGAGCTGAAGAATATCATCATCAAATACTACCCTTCGGGCAGCTCGAACGAACTCAACGGCGTGCTGTTCGACATCTTCAACTGCGAGCACGAACTCGCCTCGCACAACGCCGTGGAGGACGAACTCTTCATCCCGGCCGTCGAGCGGCTGGCGGCGGCGGGTCCCCGCACGGTGAAACCCGAGCCGTTGAGCGCCCGTGAAAAGGAGATCATCGTCTGCGTGGTAAAGGGCATGACCAACAAACAGATCGCCGATGCGCTCTGCATCTCGGCCCATACCGTGATCACCCACCGCCGCAACATTGCCGCGAAACTGCAAATTCACTCCGCGGCGGGACTTACGATCTACGCCATCGTCAACAAACTGGTCGAACTCTCCGAAATCAAGGACACCATAACCGATCCGCAGCCATGACACACGAACACCATCACCACGAGCGCACGGTTACGTCGCTCAACAAGGCCTTCATTCTGGGCATTGCGCTCAACGTGGCTTTCGTCGTCGTCGAATTCGCCGTCGGCCTCTCCTACGGCTCGATGGGCCTGCTGTCCGATGCCGGGCACAACCTTTCCGACGTCGCCAGCCTGCTGCTGGCCATGCTGGCCTTCCGGCTGGCGCAGGCGCAGGCTACGCCCCGCTACACCTATGGTTACAAGAAAAGCACGGTGCTGATCTCGCTGTTGAACTCGGTGATCCTGCTGATCGCCGTGGGGGTCATCGTCGCCGAGAGCATCGGCCGCATGCTGCATCCCGCGCCGGTCGAAGGCGGCGCCATCGCCTGGACGGCGGGCGTCGGGGTGGCGATCAACGGCTTCACGGCGTGGCTGTTTCTGAAGGACAAGGACCGTGATCTGAATGTCAAGGGCGCATATCTGCACATGGCCGCCGATGCGCTGGTGTCGGTCGGGGTGCTCGTTTCGGGACTCGTGATCTCGTGGACGGGCTGGACGATCGTCGACCCTGTCGTGGGACTGGTCGTCGCCGCGGTGATCGTGGCGTCGGTCTGGTCGCTGACGCGCGACAGCCTGCGTCTGTCGCTCGACGGCGTTCCCGGGGAGATCGACGTGGCCGCGATCGGGCGGAAGATGACGGACGTTCCGGGCGTGAAGGCCGTCCACCACATCCATGTCTGGGCTATCAGTACGACGGAAAACGCCCTGACGGCCCATGTCGTGCTCGAAAGTCTGTCCTGTATGGAGGAGGTGAAACACGATCTGAAAGACCTCCTGAACCATGCCGGAATCCCCCATGCGACGCTCGAATTCGAGTCCGTGGCCGAGCGGTGCGACGACCTGCACGATTGATCTGTCCGTCCGGGCCGAATCGTTCTGTTTAAAGGCGGAATCCCGACCCTGATCGTCAGGGTCGGGATTGTTTTTCTCCGAAAAGGATATGATCTTTATTGCCGGAAGGAAAATGGGTTCAAAAGCAAATGGTGACGCGACTCTTCGGAAGGAGGGGGCCGGTCGGCCGGCCGTTTTTGCGCTACGGCACGGGGTCGTAGCCGCTGCCGCCCCACGGATGGCACTTCGACAGCCGCCGCAGGGCGAGCCACAGTCCTTTCAGGGGGCCGTATTTGCGCAACGCCTCGAGCGCATACTGCGAGCAGGTGGGGGTGAACCGGCACGACGGGGGCGTGAAGGGCGAGATGCAGAGCTGGTAGAACTTCACCAGTCCGATCAGCGGCAGGGCGCAGGCCTGTTTAAAGATGCTCCACGACCGATTCCAGAATCCTGCGGACTGCATTTGCGACGGTTTTATAAGGCAGCGTCTCCTTCGACGAGTAGATCAGCGCCAGGTCCAGGTTGACCGGCCGGCCGTCGTGCAGAATCTGCTTTTGCAGGCGGTAGGCCTCCTTCGTGCGGCGGCGCACGAGGTTGCGTTTGTTGGCCCGTTTGTGGAACTTTTTGGGGACGGAAAAGAGCACCTCGACCGATTGCTCGGTGTCGGGCTCCGCGAACCACACGTAGCGGAACGGGAAGATGAAGCCGCTTTCGCCGCTCTCGAACAGACGGCGCACGGCCCCGAGCGAACGGAGCCTTTCGGTGCGGGGTAGCGAGTGTGCGGACATGGCGGCAGGGGGCTTGCGGCCCTTATTTACGGGATTCCGTGGTCGGACGGCGCGTGCGGCCCTTCTTGGCCAGCTTGTGCTGCTGGCTGCGGATGAACTCTTCCTTGCGGGCGTCGGTCACCAGTTCCACCGGCTCGATCTCCTCGCCTTTCTGCACCTTTTGCAGGTAGATGTCGATGGCCTTGACCATCGAGGGGGCTTCGGGCGTCGGGGCGTTGGCCAGCACGGTGATTCCGGCCCCGAGGGCGGCGCGCAGCGTGCCTTCGCCGAATACCGCCACGGCGGGCAGGCCGTCGGTTCCGAACTTCTCGATGAGGGTTTTCACGTCCGAGGGCGAATAGAGCGCCAGCAGGTCGTAGTCGGCCATTTTAACGTCGTCCAGATCCCCGGCGACCGTGCGGGCCAGGATGACGGGATCGAACGAGAGTTTGAGCTTGGCGAGCGTTTCCGGCAGCTCGGGTTTGTGGGGTTCGCTCAACGCCAGCAGGAATTTCTCCTCCTTGTGTTTGATGATCAGTTCGATGAGCGACGTGAACGAGCCGTCGGCAAACGAGATCTTGCGTTTGCGGTAGACGATGTATTTCTGCAGGTAGAGCGCTACGGCCTCCGTCTGGCAGATGTATTTCATGGTTTCGGGCACGGTGATGCGCGCCTCTTCGCAGATATGGAAAAAACTGTCGACTGTCGTACGCGATGTGAATATGACGGCCGTGTGCGTGAGTATTTCGACCCTTTGGGCGCGGAACTCCTTCAGGGAGACGCCTTCTACGCGGATGAAGGGCCGGTAGGCGATTTCCACGTGGTGTTTCTGGGACAATTCGTAGAACGGGGACTTTTCGATGACAGCGGGCCTCGGCTGCGAAACTAATACACTCTTTACTTTCAATGTTGCGAATTGATTTAGGTTTGTCTTTGCCGTTTCATCTTACTGCAAGCAGCCATAATAGGCTGACAGGGAAGACTTCCACGGTGCAAAGGTACAAAAACCAATGCAAAATCGAAACTTTTTTGGAAAGAAACAGGTTTAATGTCTCCTTGAGGTATAAGACGGCCGCTGCGGCCAATTCGACGGCGATGATGCAGAACCAGACGCCGCCCGTGCCCTGCGGGCAGAGTGCGAAGAGCAGCAGCGGGGGTGAAATGAGGATCATCCCGAGGGCGAAACAGGTGCGTTTGAGCAGCATGAGCTGTGCGATGAAGGGCTGCGAGAGGGTCAGCGCTCCGGCCAGCCGCACGGCGATTGTCTGATAGGCGGCTATGCCCAGCGAGGCGAGCGAAACCAGCAGGCTGAAAATCAGGGCTGCGCCCTGCGGAATGGACGCTGCCAGCCGGCCGGGCATCAGCGTGTCGCTGTATTTGACCGCCGCGACGCCCAGAAAGAGCAGGCCGATGGCGGTGGCGATGTTCAGGAAACGCGAGTAGCCGCTTCCGCCCGGGTCCTCGGAGAAGCGTTTTCCCGTGGCCGCGTCGCGCGAGATGCGGCCCAGCAGCGTGCGCACGTCGCCCAGGTTGCGGTAGAGCAGCATGGCGTAGGTGGCGGCGAGCAGCAGCACGAAACTCTGGAAAACGGCGTTTTCCGCGAGCGGCGGAGGCGGTGCGAGCGGAATGCGTGCGGGTTCCGCGAGGGTCGATTGCGCTCCGAAAATTGCGGCGGAGGTCGTGTCGCGCCATTCGGAAGGGGCTGCACCGGTCGCTGCAACGGAGAACGGCGCGGAACCGCCGTCCGCAAAGGCCGGGTTTGCAAAGGCCGGATTTGCAAAGTTCGTTCCCGCAAAGGCCGTTTCCGCCCGGAGCGTATCCGGACCGGGGACATATCCCGTCCGGGCCGGTGCGTCCGGAGTTCCGGACACCGAGTCCGCCGCAGGCACTGCGGATTGCGTATGTGCCGGCGAGGAGTTCATCAGGCGAAGTGGCGTTTGAGTGTGATGCGAATGGTGGTTCCCTTGCCGATTTCGGAGTCGATGACGGCGATCTTACCCTGGTGGTACTCCTCGACGATGCGGCGCGAGAGCGACAGCCCGAGGCCCCAGCCGCGGGTCTTGGTCGTGAATCCCGGTTCGAAGATGCGTTTCCAGTTGCTCTTGGGAATGCCCTTGCCCGTGTCCTTCACGTCGATCATAACGCTCCTGTCGTCCGACGAAATCCGCACGTCGATGGCTCCGTGGCCTTGCAGGGCGTCGAGCGAGTTTTTCATCAGGTTCTCCACGACCCATTCGAACAGTGCGGCGTTGATGTTGGCCTGCACGGGGGCGATGGCCAGTCCGTTGTAGTCGAGCGTCACGTTGCGGGGAATGCGCTTGCGGAAATACATGACCGATTCGCCCACCACTTCGTTGATGTTCGCCGGGGTGAGGGGCGTCTCGGAGCCGATTTTCGAAAAACGGTCCACGATCTTCATCAGGTGCGTGAGGTCCTTGTTCATCTCCTCGACGGCCGTCTGGTCCACATCCTGCGAACGCAGGTATTCGATCCATCCCAGCAGCGACGAGGTCGGGGTTCCCAGCTGGTGGGCGGTCTCCTTGGCCAGTCCGATCCAGACGCGGTTCTGCTCGTCGTGCTTCGACGAGCGGAAGGCGATGAATCCCAGTGCGATGAAGGCCGTGATGACGAGGAGCTGCACGTAGGGGAAGTAGTAGAGCGACTTGAGCAGCGCCGACTTGCCGTAGAAGATGATGTGGTAATGCTGCGACGACCAGAAGAATTTCACCGGGATCGGCGGGTTGTCGACCGAAAATTTGTCGATCTGTTTCCGGAGCCGTCCGGGATGGTTGATGATCTTCTCGGGGATGAGGTGCGAGTTGATGACTTCGAGGTTCTCGTTGGTGATGATGAACGGGATGTTGTTGCCGTTGGACATGATGTCGGCCACGAACGGGTCCTGGATCGAGCCGCCCAGCACGTCGCGCGTCACGCGCTCCATGGCGTGGGCCCACAGCGCCACGTCGTGCTGCTCCTTCTCCTTGAGCCGCCGGGCCATGTCGTTGGTGTAGAGCAGCGACAGGGCGCCGAGCGTCACCCCGACGACGATCACCACCACCCGGTTGCGGAACGAGAAGAATTCAGTCCTGATTTTCATGTCTTTACTTGCGCTTGGTGTCCTGCTCGCGGGTGATTCGGGCGTACTCTGCGGGATCGCCGAGCACCTCGACGGACTTTTTCACCTCCTTGTCGCCCGACAGCGAGTGCTCGATCACGCCGGCCTGGTAGCCGTGGCGCATGACGATGTCGTTGTTGATCGTCTCGACGACCTGCGTGCGGTAGGTTTCGAGGTTGGTCTGCGTGTCGTCCTTCAACTCGGCCTCCACCTGCTCGAACTTGTTCTTCAAGTCGGCGAAACGGTCGTCCTCGGCGGCTTTTTTCAGCGCCTTGAGCGCCCGGCGGGTGTCCGATTCGTAGGGGACCTTCTTGTCTTGCATGAACTCCGCGAAGTCGGCGTAGTCCTTGTCCGTGATCGAGAAGGTGCGGATGTCGATCTGCCGGCCGGGGTTGCGGCGCGTGTATTCGTCGCCGAAATCCTCGATGAATCCCAGCGCGTAGAGCGTCAGGGCGAAGCGTGAAATGTACTCCGGGTCGGTCGCGATGTCGGGCATCACGCCGCCGCCGTCGTAGACCTTGCGGCCCGCGCGGGTCGTGAACTCCGAGATCAGCGAGTCGGGCACCGCGCGCACCGAACCTTCCTGCGAATGGGAGTAGTCGATGGCCTGGATGCAGCGGCCCGAGGGGATGTAGTATTTGGCCGTGGTGAGTTTGAGCATGGCGTTGTAGCCCAGCGGTCGGGGCGACTGCACGAGTCCCTTGCCGAAACTGCGCTGGCCGATCAGCACCGCGCGGTCGAGGTCCTGCAACGCCCCGGCGACGATCTCCGCCGCCGATGCCGAACTGCCGTTGATCAGCACCGTCAGCGGCAGGTCTGCAAGGATCGGCTCCGTGTCGGTGCGGAACACCTGCTTCGAATCTTCCGAACGCCCCTTGGTGCTGACCACCTCGGTCCCTTTGGGGACGAACATTCCCAGGATTTTGACCGCCTCCTGCATGATGCCGCCGCCGTTGGAGCGGTAGTCGAGCACAAGCCCTTTCAGCGGCTTTTCGGTGCGCAGCCGTTCGATGGCCGCGCGCATCTCCTCGTAGCATCCTTCGGTGAAGTCGCTGTGGCGGATGTAGCCGATGCCGTCGGCGACCCATCCGGCGTAGGGCACGCCCGGGATCGCGATCCGTTCGCGGCGGATCGCCGCCGTCTGCTGCGTGCCGTCGAGGTGCTCGACGGTCACTTTGACCTTGCTGCCCGGCTCGCCCTTGAGACGCGAGGAGACCTGCTCGGTCGTGAAGCCTTTGGCGTCCTTGCCGTCGATCGAGAGGATCTTGTCGCCGATCTTCAGCCCGGCCTTGTCGGCGGGCGATCCCTGGTAGGGCTGCGCGATGCGGACGTAGTCGTCCTTCTGGCGGATGAGCGCCCCGATGCCGTCGTACTTGCCCGTGGTGAGCAGTTCGAAATCCTGCATCCCCTCCTCGGGGATATACTCCGTGTAGGGGTCCAGGTCGCTGACCATGCCGGCGGCGGCCCCCTCCATCAGGCGGTCGGGGTCCACGGGGTCGACGTAGTTGAGCGACAGTTCGCGCATCATGTTGACGGCGATCTCCATGTTGCGGCCCAGTCCGAAGTCGTTGCGGGCGGCGAATGTCAGAAGTCCCGCGGCGCCGACAGCGGCCGCCGCAGTGAGCAGGTAACGGTATTTTCTAATCATTGCGTGTCATGTGTATATACGAATCGAGCCGGTACTGCACCCGGGCGACGCCGCGGCGGATGCCGTCGAGCACGATCCATTGTCCGTACTGTGAAACCTTTATCTCGTCTTCGCCCAGCAGCATCAGCTTCTGGCCGAAATTGTCGGCGCGGAAGGTCATCACCCCGTCTTCGTCCGAACGCAGCGAAAAGCCTGCCGAACGGAACGCGTTCAGGATCTGTTCCCGGTTCTCCTCGATGTCGCCCTCCACCCGGCGCACCACGAACCCGAATCTGGGGTAGACTGCCGCCAGCGCCACGATCGCCGCAAAGAGCATCAGGTAGCGGTCGGTGTGCAGCATGACGTAGAGCGTGTCGTCGAGCGACAGCGCCGAGGTCCCGGTCATCAGCATCAGCCCCATCAGGGCTATACAGAGAACGCACAGGGCGAAGAAATATTTTAACGAACGGACGATATACTTTTTCATGGCGGGCGATAATTATGAATTTTGGATTTTGAATTCTGAATTGATGTTGCCGATTGCGTCGGCAACATCCTGCATCAGCCATTTGGGCGTCGACGTGGCGCCGCAGATGCCCACCGTCGCGGCCCCTTCGAACCATGCGGGGTCGATTTCCGAAGCCTCCTCGACGACGTGCGTGCGCGGGTTGGCCCGGCGGCACACCTCGGAGAGCACCTTGCCGTTCGACGACTTGCGCCCGCAGACGAACACCACGGCGTCGAACCGTCCGGAAAACTCCGTGAGGTGCTGTTCGCGGTTCGATACCTGCCGGCAGATCGTGTCGTCGATGTACACCTGCCCCGCATCGGCGGCCCGGCGGCGCATTTCGGCGCCCAGCCGTTCGAACAGCCCGATGCTCTGCGTGGTCTGCGAAAGGAAATAGACCGGACGCGAGAAGTCGATCAGCTCCAGGTCCTCCACCCGTTCGATCACGATCGTCGGGTCCGCGACCTGCCCCGTGAGGCCCACCACTTCGGCGTGGCCCCGTTTGCCGAGGATCACCACCTGCCCGCCCGTGGGGCGCATCCGTTCGTGGGCCTCCTTCACGCGGCGTTGCAGCCGTGCGACCACCGGGCAGGTGGCGTCGATGATTCCGATGTTCATTTCCCGGGCGGCGGCGTAGGTCGTAGGAGGTTCTCCGTGGGCGCGGATGAAGAGGCGGCAGCCCGCCAGGTGCGGCATGTCGGCGTGGGTCACGGTCCGCAGCCCCAGCTGTTCGAGGCGCTGGACCTCGATGCGGTTGTGGACGATGTCGCCCAGCGAGTAGACCGTGCCGCCCTCCCCGAGGGCGCGTTCGGCCTCCGTGATTGCGCGGACAACGCCGAAGCAGAAGCCCGATTTATCGTCGATCTCAACACGCATAACTGCGTAGTTAAAAATTGAGAATGAAAAATTAAAAATTGGTTGTGAACCGATTCCGGCTTGCAGGCCGAGACCTGTGCCGTCGGATTTTTAATTCTTAATTTTTCATTTTTAATTGGAACTCGTTCATAAACCACGCCATCTGTTCGTCGACACTCATGTGGCTGTTGTCGAGCACGATGGCGTCGTCGGCCTGGCGCAACGGCGATACGGCGCGGCTCATGTCGGCCTTGTCGCGCTCGCGGATGTTGCGTTCGACCTCCTCCATCGTCACCGACATGCCCTTGCCCGTCAGCTCCTTGTAGCGGCGGCAGGCGCGCACGGCGGTGTCGGCCGTCATAAACAGTTTCAGCTCGGCGTCGGGGAACACCACCGTGCCGATGTCCCGGCCGTCCATCACCACGCCCCGGCGGCGGCCCATCTCCTGCTGCATGGCCACCAGTTTGCGGCGCACCTCGGGGATGGCGCTCACGCGGCTCACGCAGTTCGAGACCTCGATGGTGCGGATCTTGCCCTCGACCAGATCGCCGTTGACGTAGATGTCGCTGGCCCCGCGCTCGGGGTTGAAGCGGAAGGTGATCGAAATGCGGTCCAGCAGCTTCACGACGGCCTCTTCGTCGACGATGCCCGAACGGATGGCCCCGTGCTCGAGGGCGTAGAGCGTCACGGCGCGGTACATGGCGCCCGTGTCGATGAAGATATAGCCCAGGCGGGCCGCGATGGCTTTGGCGAAGGTGCTTTTTCCGCACGACGAAAAGCCGTCGACGGCAATGATGATCCTGTGTTTAGTGTCCGACATTGGGGAATATATCAAAGAAGGTCGATAATATGGTGTAAATGCCTAATATGCCGATGATGAGTCCCGCGACGTGGTTGATCGTGAGCATGTGCCGCGGACGGAAGCGGCGGCGGAAGAGGTTGATGACGAAGGCCAGCAGGGTCCACCACGCCACCGCGCCGCCGAAGAACCCGGCGATGACGAACAGTGAGCGCATGAAGCCCCCGAAGGTGTGGTCGGCCATGTCGCCGCCCGAAATCTTGAACACCGCGAAGAAGGCCAGGATGTAGGGGATGACCATGATGAAATTGGCGATCGTAAGCCCGAAGATCGAGGCGAAATCCTGCCACAGCGAGGTTTTGCCCGCGCGGTTGCGGCGGATTTGCGGCACGGGATTCTGTGCGAAGATGAAAACGCCGACGATCACCACGAAGATGCCGCCGATCACCCGCAGCAGCGTGTTGTACTGTTCGATCTGGGTCTGGAGCATCGAGTAGAAGAACAGTGCGGCCATGGCCATGAACGTATCGGCGCAGGCGACGCCGATGCCTGAAACGATGCCCGAGCGGCGGCTTTTCGACAGCGTGCGCTGGATGCAGAGCACTGCCACGGGACCTACCGTGATCGAAGCGGCGACGCCTACGCAGATGCCGCGGAACAGGGTTTCGACGATTTCAAATGCCATTTTTTCGGTTTGCTGCGCGTCAGCGACGCACCTGTTACTTACTATCGCCCCTGCGCGGAAGACGGCCCGGAAAAAGGCGTTGTCTTCGGCTCTGCGGCGGCTTTCCGTATTTGCGAAGCAAAGATACAAAAAAGCTCCGACATCCGCCTATGAAAAGGCAAAAAAAGGGTGCGGCGGGTTGTCCCGCGGGTCGGATATGTTGATAAAATATCGAAAACTTTGGCCCCGGGCTTGCATATCGTTCGTTGAAAATGAATAAATTTGCAGAAACAGTACTCCACAATGGCAGAGATGAAACAATTCGGCATCGACCTCGAACTGGACGACGCCGTGGCCCAGGGCCACTATTCGAACCTGGCGATCATATCGCACTCCACTTCGGAGTTCATCATCGACTTCGCGACGGTCCTGCCCGGTGTGCAGAAGGCGCGCGTCAAGAGCCGCATCATTCTTACGCCCGAGCATGCCAAACGGTTGCTGCGCTCGTTGCAGGAGAACATCGTGCGCTACGAAAGCAACGTGGGCAAGATCGAGATTCCCTCGCCCCAGCCCACGCCCGACGCGGGTCCCAAGATGGGTCAGGCCTGAAAACCGGCGGCGCTGCACGGCAGCGCCTTTTTTTGCGCCCGGCGCGTCGTGTCACGTTTTTGTCACGGCCGAAAATTTTGCGGCGTGGAAAAAAACGTTACTTTTGTGGCAAAAGTCCAGATTCCGCCATGCCCACACCCTCGCCGTCAGACCAGCGGTTGTTCGAAGGCATCCGATTCGGCAACGAGGCCGATTTCGAATGCTTCTTCCGGCGTTACTATCCCCGATTGGTGAACTATGCCGCCCGGTTCGTCGCCGGGCATGAAACGGCGCGCGATCTGGTGCAGGACAGTTTTGCACGCCTGTGGGAGCGGCGGTGTGAACTGCGCGAGCTGGATCTGGCCTCGCTGCTGTTCACGATGGTGCGCAATGCCTGTCTCAATTATCTGAAACACAACGGTGTCGTGGCGCGTCACGAACTGGAGTACACGGCCCGCATGCGGGGTGAGGAGCGGATTTACAGCTACGATTTTTTGAGCGACGCCGAGCAGCCCTGCCTTTACGAGGAGTTGCAGCGCGAGGTGCAGAAGGCTGTCGACGCGCTGCCCGACCGCTGCCGCGAGGTTTTCCGGATGAGCCGCTTCGAAGGGCTGAAAAACCGCGAAATCGCCGCGCGGCTGGGCATCTCCGAGACGGCCGTCGAGAAACACCTGGCCCGTGCCGTCGGCCGGCTGGGCGAGCATTTGCGGCGAAGCTGTTCGTTCGAACTTTCGGTGGCCGTGCTTTCGTGCCTGCTGGCGAATTACCTGTAAAATCGGATAGACGATCATTGACCCGGCAGCGGAGATTTCTCTCTCCGCTGTTGTCGTTTTTTTCTTTTTGCGACTTTTTTTGATTTTTTTGTGATCGGGAGGGTTGGGGAAAGGCAAATTCGGTTGTTTTAAAATATGTAACGGAAATGGAAGAGATGAAATTCGATCAGGAAGAGATGCGGCGTCTGGCCGGACGCTATTTTGCGGGAGAGATCGCTGCCGAGGAGGAGCGCGAGTTGTTCCGCTTCGTCACCTCCGACGCTGCGTGCCGCAGGCAGTTCGCTGCGTGGCGGCTCGAATGGGAGGCGATGCCGGCATCGGACGCCGCGACCGACCGCGACTGGCGCCGCCTGCGGTCGCGTATCCGCCTGCAAGGGTCCGCGAGGAGCGCCCGTCCGGGGCGGTTCGCTGCGGTATGGCGTGCCGCGGCTGCCGTGGCGGTGGTGTGCGCGACCTTCTTCGGCGCGCGGCTCTACGACCGCCTGCTGCTGGAGCGCGCCACGGAGCGCTACACCGTGACCACGAAGAGCGGCGACCGCAGCACGGTCTGCCTGCCCGACGGGACGCAGGTGCGGCTCAACGGGTCGTCGACGCTGACCTATCCGGCCAATTTCAACGCCACGAACCGCTCCGTCGAGCTTTCGGGGGCCGCCTACTTCGACGTTTCGCCCGATGAAAAGCACCGTTTCGAGGTGAAGGTCGGAAACTGTTCGGTGGTGGTCAAGGGTACGAAATTCGACGTGACGGCCTATCCCGACGACTCGCTCATCACCACCACGCTGCTCGAAGGGGCCGTCGGTTTCACCGCGCCGCGCGGGGAGACCTTGCTCCGCCCGGGCGAGTCGCTCACCTACGACCGTTTCGCCGAGACCACGGCCATCACGCACGTCAACACGGCGCAGTACCTGGCCTGGATCGAAGGGCGCATCGAGTTCATCGACGTGACGATCGTGCAGTTGTGCGAGAGCCTGAGCAGCCTTTACGGCGTTGAAATCACGCTCGACGACCGCCTGCGCGCCGACGGGACTTTCATCACCATCCGCTTGAGCAACCAGGAGTCGCTCGACAGCGTTCTGAAGGCCCTCGACCTGATCGTTCCGGTCTCGGTCCACCGGCAAGGCCCTTCGGTGCGTCTCTCGGCCAAGTGACGCCGCATCCTGAAACAACTTTAAAACAACCAATACCTTAAACAAATGAAGCAATTCTCCAATCTGAAACGGGCGTTTCTGCCGTGCCTGTTCGTGTTGCTGACGCTCCCGGCGTGGGGGCAGATGCAGCCCGTCACGAAGAACTTCCGGAAAACGCCTCTCAAAAACGTGCTCAAGGAGGTGGAGGCCCAGACCGGGCTGTCGATCATGTACGACACCCGGGAGCTGAACCTCGAACGTCCGGTCACGGCTTCGTTCGACCGCACGCCCGT
Source organism: Alistipes sp. 56_sp_Nov_56_25 (assembly GCF_001915285.1). Lineage (NCBI taxonomy): Bacteria > Pseudomonadati > Bacteroidota > Bacteroidia > Bacteroidales > Rikenellaceae > Alistipes > Alistipes sp. 56_sp_Nov_56_25. Next base: position 20,998 of record NZ_MNQF01000062.1, on the reverse strand, counting down.
GTCGCAGGTGCTGCGCGAGGTGCTCGACCGCACCGTCCAGTATTCGATCAAGGACAAGATGATCGTGATCTACAAGGCGTCGGCGACTCCCCCCCCCGCAGCCGGGACGGGTAAGACCCTGACAGGCACGGTGCTGGACGAAACGGGAGCGCCGATGGTGGGCGCCGCCGTCGCCACGCCCGACGGACGCCGCGGCACGGTCACCGACAGCAACGGCCGCTATTCGCTGACGCTCGGCGCCGGCGACGCTCTGATTTCGGTCTCCTACCTGGGCTACGTCACCCGGCAGATCGTCATCGGCGACCGTACGGAGGTCGACGTCAACCTGGTCCCCGATGCCAAAAACACCATCAACGAGGTGGTGGTCATCGGTTACGGCGCGGTGAAGAAATCCGACCTGACGGGTTCGGTCTCCAACGTGAAGATGTCCGACATCCGCGACGTGCCCAACACGTCGGTCGACCAGGCTCTGCAAGGCCGCATCGCCGGTGTGGACATCATGTCGACTTCGGGTGCGCCGGGAGCCACGACTTCGATCCGCGTGCGCGGCACGCGTTCGATCTCGGCGTCGAACGAACCGCTGATCGTCGTCGACGGCGTGATCGACGCCGTGAGCGACCTGAACGACATCAACTCGGCCGACATCGAGCAGATCTCGGTCCTCAAGGACGCCTCGTCGACGGCCATCTACGGCTCGCGCGGCGCCAACGGCGTGATTATCGTCACCACGCGGCAGGGCGTCACCTCGAAGCCGTCGGTCACGGCCAAGGCTGAATTCGGCGTCTCGAAACTCGCCCGCGACCTCGATCTGATGGACGCGCAGGAGTTCGTCCGCTACCTCAACGACCGGAACTATTTCTCCTCGCGCGATCCGCAGCGTCCGCCGCGCTTCGACCCTTCGGAGTACGGGCGCGGGACCGACTGGATCGACGAGATCACCCGCACGGCTCTCTATCAGAACTATAACCTTTCGGTCAGCGGCCGCAGTCAGAAGTCGAGCTACTTCGCGGCGCTCGGCGGCAACGATACGCAGGGCATCGTCGACGGCAGCGGATTCCGCCGCATCACGGCCCGTCTGAATCTTTCGTACGACTTCGCCAAGTGGCTGACCGTCGGTTTCAAGGGCAGCTATACCTTCCGCGACGAGAATCCCAACCGGGCGACCATCGGCGGCGCGAACATCTGGGACGGCGCCGTCTACCTGGCCCCGACGATGGGTCCCAAAGACTACATCAACCCCCTCTACGAGAACGGCGTGCGCATTGATACGCCCCGCGCCAAGATCGACTGCAACGAGAACGAGAGCGAGCGCATGACCAATACCGACGTGCTGGAGTTCACGATCAAGCCCGTGCGCGGGCTGATCATCAAGAGTCAGAACTCCTATATGGTCTACCAGCGTCACGACTACCAGTTCTGGCCCAGCTATCTGCCGAAGCGCACCGAGGGCGAAGGGGCCGATGCCTACCGTTACGAGGGCGACGCACGCCGCCTGACTTCGGAAAATACGGTCTCCTATTCGAAGAAATTCGCCTCGGGGCACTATTTCGATGCGATGGCGGGCTTCTCGGCCACGCACGAAACGGCCAACTTTTTCTCGCTGAAGGCCGAAGGGTTGCTCACCGACGACCTGAAGTGGAACAACATGAACAGCATCGGCAGCAAGGAGAACTACAACGCTTCGACCAGCTCGAACAAAGTCGTGCGCGAGTCGGTGCTCATGCGCCTGAACTACAACTACAAGAGCCGCTACTACTTCACCTTCACGGGGCGTTACGACGGGTCGTCGAACTTCGCCGAGAACAACAAATGGGGTTTCTTCCCTTCGGCGGCCGTCAAGTGGAACGCCAAGAACGAGAATTTCCTCAAGCAGGTGCGCTGGCTCGATGAACTGTCGCTGCGCCTGAGCGCCGGACGCACGGGTAACGACGCCATCGCGACCTACCGTTCGCTCGAAGCCTACGGCACGACCACCAACGGTTATCTGTTCGGCGGCACGCAGTCGGCGTCGTTCTTCCCTTCGCGTGTGGCCAATCCCAACCTGACGTGGGAGAAAACCACGCTCTACAATGCGGGTCTCGATTTTTCGGCCTTCGACGGCCGCCTGAACATCACCGTCGACGGCTACTATTCGACCACCCGCGACCTGCTGCTTTCCTTGCAGACGATCCATACGACGGGTTACACGAGCCGTTTCACGAACCTGGGCAAGACGTCGAACCGCGGCGTCGAGGTCTCGGTCGAGAGCCGTAACATCGTGAAGCCGAAATTCGGCTGGACGACGAGTTTCACCCTTTCGCACAACAAGCAGATGGTCGACGACATCGGCCACGAAGAGTACGTTTCGTGTCTCGAAAGCGGCGGCAATACCAACTACATGATGTATGGCTACAAGACGGGCTATCCGCTCAATGCACTCTGGGGATTCCAGTACGCCGGGGTCTGGAAGACGACCGACCAGTTCGAGCGCAATCGCTTTACCAAGAGTTATATATCCTCTTCGACGGGCAGCGACGCCCAGCTGATGCTGGGGTATCCCAAGTACGTCGATCAGAACCGAGACGGCATTCTGTCGGAGGAGGACCTGATCTATCTGGGCAACTCCGACCCCGTGCTTTACGGCGGTTTGCAGAACACCTTCAACATCGGCGGTCTGCGCATCGGATTCTACTTCTCCTATTCGCTGGGCGGCAAGATCTACAACTACTCCGAGCTTGCGATGGCCGGCGGTTACGCCACCAACCAGTACCGCTACATGCTCGACGCGTGGCATCCCGTGCGCAACCCGGATTCCGACCTGCCCCGTGCGGGAACCGACGACCGACTGGTTCCCAGTTCGTTGCAGGTGCACGATGCCTCGTACCTGCGTCTGAAGAACGCCACGGTCTCCTATACGTTCGACTTGCGGAAGAAAACCCGCCTGCTGCGCGACATCACGCTGGCCGTCACGGGCGAGAACCTCTGGCTCTGGACCAAGTACAACGGTTTCGACCCCGACGTTTCGAGCGAGGGGACCAGTTCGACCCTGCGCCGCGTCGACATGGGCGCCTATCCCCGTTCGCGGATGTTCGTGTTCAGCATCCAGCTGCGTTATTAAATCCACCCGACAATTTCCGAAGAAGATGAAAAACTTCAATCAATTCATACTGACGCTCCTCGCGGCGGGACTGTTCGCCTCCTGTTCGCTGACGGAGGAGCCGACCTCGTTCGTCAACCGCAAATCGTTCTACAAGAACGAGTCGCAGTGCATTGCGGCGCTCAATTCGTGTTACATGCCTGCGAATGCGATCTATACGGCCAACTTCATGCTGGTCACCGAGGCCTGCACCGACATCTGGTACTCCTCCTCGACGACCGTCGACGCCTGCCTCGACGTGACTCCCGCCAAGCCGCAATACGGCAAGAACGTCTGGACGCAGGGTTACAAAGGCGTCATGTACTGCAACGAGTGCGTCGAGTGCATCTCGTCCGCCGACCTGGCCGACGGGGTGAAGATGCCTCTGGCGGCCGAAGCCCGCGTGATGCGCGCGTTTTACTACTATGTGCTGACCTGCATGTTCGGCGACGTGCCGTTCTACACCACGATGGTCGACACCGACCAGCGGCTGGCCGAAATCCGCCGCCTGCCCCGAACCCCGGCCCATGAAATCCGCCAGGAGCTGTACGATGACCTGGAGCGGAACGCACTGCCGTGGTTCACCGCCGAGAACGGGCGCAAGTGCCGCGCCTCGGAGGCCGTCGACAACCGTTCGGGCTATGCGCTGGCGCTGATGCTGATGGCAAAGTTCGCCATGTGGAACGAGGACTGGAACGGGGCGCTGGTCCCCCTGCAAGCCCTTGAGGAGCTTTACGGCGACTTCAACGAAGGCAACTATCCGCTGGCCGAGACCCAGTGGCGCTACAAGAACCCTGCGGAGTCCATCTTCGAGATCCAGCACGCCTGGTCGCTCACCGGCACGCAGTACAACGGCAACGTGGCGGCGATCATGATGCCCACGCACAACGGAGACGGGGTCTTCGACGGCGTACCCCTGAAGGGTTACGGCACGTCGATGCCCGGCTGGTCGTCGCTGCGGGCCAACAACCGCTATGCGATCTTCCGCCCCGCGACGGGCAATACGCAGACCGAGAATGCGGCCTACGTCGACGCGCTGTTCAACCCCCTGCCCCTGACCTACGACACCTACGACGCGACGCTGAACCGCTATACGGTGAAGATCGACCGCGAGGCGCTGGCCGCCGGGGAGATCCGCGGGCAGAAGATCGACCGCCGCGTGCAGTACTTCCTCGGCCTGGGCGACCTGGAGGCGGGCGAGACCTTCAAGATCACGCACAACTACGGAGTGCCCTGGCCCGGTCCGAAATTCTGGTGTCCGGACATCGAGCAGAACTACGATTCGAACAACTACCGCATTTTCCGCTATGCCGACGCCATTCTGATGATGGCCGAATGTTACTGCAACCTGGAGAACGCCGAGGAGACGATGCGTTACCTGAACATGGTCCGCCAGCGTGCGGGCGTCGATCCCGTCACCAACTTCACGGGCTTCGAGGACCTCACGCTGGCTGTCCGCTGCGAGCGCGCCCGGGAGCTGGGCGGCGAGTTCCAGCGCAAGTTCGACCTCGTGCGCTGGGGCATCTGGTACGACCAGACCTACGCCTATACCAACAACGCGACGCTCAAGGGCAAGATGCGCCCCTGCCACCGCTACTATCCCATTCCCGACGCGCAGTGCGCCCTTTCGGGCTACGTGCTGACCAACGACGAATACCTTGCCGACGGATTATAAAAACCAGAACCGATGAAACGAATCAACAACCTGATACTGGCGCTCGCGGGACTCTTCGCGGTCGCGTGCGCCGACACCTTCGAGGAGCGTTACGACCTGGCCGTCAATACGGACCGGTATTCGGTCACGGCCGAGGCCGGCAAACTCCCCGTCACGGTCTACTGCTCGGGGGCGTGGACCGCTCAACTCACCGCCGAGTCGGCGTGGGCGACGCTCGACCGCACGGCCGGCAGCGGCATCACGACCATCCGCCTCAATTACGCCGACAACCCCGGACTGACCCGTTCGGTCGGGGTCGTGCTGCGCGGCTCGGGGCTTGAAAAGACCGTCACCGTGGTTCAGAAGGCGGGAATCACCGCCCCCGAACTGATCTTCCTTTCGAAGGACCTCGCCTTCGCCAACGGCGCCTACAAGGGCACGGCGGCTTTCGAAACCAACCTGCCCGACGAGCTTCTCCGCGATGTCGTGCCCGCGGTGACCTATGCCGCGGAGGGCGACGCGTGGATTTCCGATGTCGTCTACCATGCCGACGACGCGGAGGCGGGCGAGACCGAAATTCCGCTGGCCCGCCGGGGGCTGATCACCTTCGCCACGGCTGCCAACGCCACGGGAGAACCCCGCACGGCGACGGTCGGCTTCTCGGTGACGGATGCCGACGGCAATGTTTTCGGCGACTCGTTCACCGTGACGCAGAGCGCCGACGAGGCCCGCATCACGCTCGCCGACGACGTGGCTCCCATCGAGGGCGGCCGGCGCGCCGTGGCCTTCTCGACCAATCTCGGGGCGCTGCTTGCGGAGATGAAGGTCGAAGTCACGTACGCCGATCCGGCTGTCGCGGACTTTATCTCCGATGTCGAACTCGGCGCCGGGGAGCTGACCTACGCGATTACGGCGAACGAGGGCGTGGAGAAGCGTTATGCGACGATCACGGTCTCCTGCGCCGACCTTGCGGGCGGTGTGGTTTCAGCCTCTTCGAACATCACGCAGCGGGTGACGGCCCAGCCGCGCGAAGTGTCGTCCGCCGATCTGCGGGCGCTCTTCACGGCCGAGGACAAATCCTACGCCAGCGACGAGGACCATATCGACTACCTGCTGTGCCGCGTCATCGGCGACGCCGGGAACCCGAACATGGATCAGAACCTCAATACGGGTCCCAACAGCATCACCACCGACGAGAACGACTGTACGAACTACGTGCAGAGCCTGGACGGCCGCTACGGCTTCCGCCTGAAGTTCGCCGCCCCGGCCGACAACGTCTGCCTGCGCGGGGAGCAGGTGAAGATTCTGCTCGACGGCGTGACCCTTTCGCGCGAAAGCGACCCGATGCGCTACACGCTGCGCGGCCTGAAGGCCGGGAACATCGAAAAGGCGGCTGAAGCCTCCGCCTTGGAGCCCAAGGCGCGGACCATCGCGACGCTCACCGACGACGACATCTACACCTACTGCGCGCTTTCGGGGCTGGAGTTCTCCGTCAAGGAGGGCGCCTATACCAATGTCCGCGAGTACGACGCCATCGGCAATCCCTGCAATGCGAACCTCTCGTTCGCCGGCGGCACGCAGGCCCAGAAGGCCAAGGACGGCGCGGCCAATCTGCTCTACGACGGGGACAACGACGCGATCTACATGCTCGTGAACATGAACTGCGGCTGGCGCCGCACGGGACGGAGCGTGCCGCAGGGCGTCGGCACGGTCAGCGGCATCGTGGTCCACACGCCGATGGAACGCTGGGGCGGCAACGTGGGCCGTTATTCGATCCGGCCCTTCGACGAGGCGGACATCGACATCCCGCGCGCCGCGGCGTCGGCCTATGCGACGCTCGTCGAGTGGCGGCTGGACAAGGCCGTGATTTCGGTCGGCGCCTACAAGTGGAACGACAACGGAACCTACACGGTCGGCTCGGCGGCCAATTCGGCCACGCAGCTCGTCCAGAACCGGATGCACGCCACGACCGACAACACGGGCGGCGGGGCGCGGCTTTACAGCGAGAACCGCATGCTCAATCAGACGGTTACCGCCGACCGTTCGTACCCCATCGCCATCGTTCACGGCTACCGCGGACTGAACGTCTCGAACTACGTGCCGGGCGACGGCACGACGATGGGCATGTCGAAATACACGATGCTGGGTTTCCTCGGCAACGTTGCCGGCTGGTACGAGTGGAACGGCGATACATGGACCGGTAAGACCAACGGCATCGTGATGGAGTTCTCGACGGCGGGCGTCGGCGGCTCGGCCGCTGCGGTCAGCTTCTCGACCGCCGCGGGCAAGCACAGCACCAACGAAGCCGCCTGCTCGTGGACCAACGCCAGCTCATACCCCGTTTACTGGAAGGTGGAGTACGCCACCTCGGCCGACGGGGCGACGTGGAGCGACTACACCGAAGCTGTCAACGCCGCCACCGGGGAGCGCGGTTTCGAGATGCGTTCGCTGCCGTGGTGCATCAACAACAGCTCGACGCGCACGTCGGTCTTCGACACGGCCAACCGGTCGGGCGTCTACACCCAGTCCGACTTCGGTTTCGGTCTGGTGCCCTACCGCTTCGTGCTGCCCGCCGAGGTGCTCGGCAAGGCGAAGGTGCGGGTGCGCATCAGCCCTTCGTCCGACGTCATCGCGACGTGGAATCCCGGCATCGACGGCTATGCTCTGGGCCAGACGCACCGCAACCTGCGCATAGCGCGGACCTATCCGTTCGACATCGCCAACGGCGTCTATGTCGAGGACCTTTCGATCCAATACAAATAGTGCCGAACCATGAAACACCTGCTGAAATACCTGCTCGCCGCCGCGGCCCTTCTCCTTTGGGGACAGGCTGCGGCCGCCGGGCCGTTCGGACAGCTCCGCGGGCTGTGCGAACCCGGAAAGTCGGTCTTGCTGACCGCCCCGACGGTGGTCGAAGGCATCGTCGTCAGCGATTACCGCAGCCCCAACATGGAGCTGAATCCCAACCTGAACTACTATTCGGTCGATCTGGAGGAGAACGACCGCACGGTCTATGTCGAGGCCGCCGACGGCAGCTGCGGCATCCGCCTGCGTTTCGACGAGGCGAGTGAAAACCGGCTCGCCCGTTACGACCGCGTGCGCCTCGATCTCAACGGCTGCCGCCTCACGCGCACGGCCGCGCCCGACTGCATGACGCTGACGGGCGTGCAGGCGCTCAACGTCCTCTCGGTCGCGCCCGGCACGGCCGCGGATCTTCCCGTGAAGGAGCGGAGCGTCGCGACGCTCACCGACGACGATCTCTATACCTTCGTGACGCTGCGCGATGCGGAGTTCGTCTTCAAGGAGGGTTCCTACACCAACATCTGGGAGCCTTACGCCCAATCCTGCGGTGAACTCCACCACTACAAATACGACATCAACAACCGTATGGACGGCTGGGCGTCGCTCGTCCGCGACTCGGAAGGCGGTGCGATCTACATGCTGGTCAACACCCTTTGTGCATGGCGCCGCGCCGGCAAACCCCTGCCGCAGGGCATGGGGCCGCTCTCGGGCGTGGTGGTCCATACGCCGATGCGCCGTTACGGCGGCGACATGGGGCGCTACTCGATCCGCCCGCTCGACGAGGGCGGCATCGGCGTCAGCCGCAAGCGCAACTCCCCGTGGAAACGTCTCACGGGGTGGCTGCTCGACGGTTCGGCTGGCGCGTCGCTCGAATTCGAACTGCTCGGCTACCAAAACCTCGGAACCGAGGGCCGGAAGGGCGACCGGGTGCTCAACGACGCCGGAAGTTCGCGCGGTTATCTTTGGACCGACTGCGGCGCTTTCGTGCACGTCGACGGCGACTACAACGCCCTCGGGACGCAGAACAAGGGATGGGTCGGCAACGGTGCGGTGGTTTTCAAGGCTCCCGTGCCCGACTGGTACAAGTGGGACAACATGGGGCGCATGGTCGGTTCGAACGCCTTCTACATCGCCTTCTCGACCAAAAAAGCCCGCGGCACGGCCCTGCAACTCGCCTTCGAGTGGGGCGCAGGCAACCAGGACGGCAACTTCTCGTGGAATTTCCCGCTGGAGTGGAAGGCCGAATATGCGGTCGACGGCGGCGAGTTCCAGCCCCTTCGTGACGCCGCCACGGGCCGTGAGACCTTCGTGCTGCGTTCGCTGCCCTGGTGGGACAAGGTGATCGACGGCTCGGGCCATGCCGACCGCCTGCGCACGCCCTACGACTGCGGCATGGGTCTCCAGCAGCGCATTTTCCGTCTGCCCGCCGAGGCCTTCGGCCGTGAAGAGGTCGTCGTGCGCCTCTCGCCCGCCTCGGGCCTGTTGTCGCAGATTCGCGGCAATCCCTCCGCCGACGTGCTGATCCCGACCTCGGTGGTCCGTAAAAACAGCAAACAAACCACCGTCATCCGCTTCGGCACGATCACGGTCGATTACAAATAACCCCAAAACAGAACCTGAACATGAAATCCTGCAAGATATTACGCTACGGCGCGGTGTGCGGCCTGGCGGCCCTGGCGGCCGTCGGCTGCTCGGTCGATGACGCCGAAACCATCCGCGTGCGCGAACTCACGGCCGCCGAGCACGAACTTTTCGTTCCGGCGTCGGGCGGAACCGCCCAGATACAGCTTTATTCCAACGGCCGGGTCCGGGTCGAGGCGCTCAGCGACATCGGAGGCTGGGCTTCGGTCGACCGGTCGGAATTCGACGGCGACCGGATGGTTTCGGTCACCTTTACGGAGAACGATTCGTTCCGCCGCATGGCCAAGCTGCGCTTCGTGCTCGACGGGGGCACACGGGCCGACACGGTCTGCATCAAGCAGTACGGCGTGGTTCCGTCGCTCGAATGTCCGGCTCCCTACAAGGCGATCCGCGGCAGCGTCGAGACCTTCACCCAGTTCGAGATCGACACCAACATCCCGCTCGGGGACTTCGCTGTCGCGACTGCCTACGTCGGTCCGACCAGAGACTGGATTCGCAGCGTGCAGCCCGAGCAGGGCATGCTGGTCGTCGACACGAAACCCAACCCGGGCGAAGACGTCTGCAAGGCGGTCGTCAACCTGAGCTACGTCGACGGCTGGGAGGAGACCTTCTCGGCCAACCTCTACATCACGCAGGCCGACAAGGACGACGAGTTCGGCCGCGAGGTGTCGTTCGCCGACGTGCGGGCGCTGGCGACGGCCGAAGGCACGGCCGTCGACGAGGATATTCTGATCGAAGGCATCGTCGTCAGCGACTTCCACAGCAAGAACATGGAGGCCAACCCCAGCGTTTCGTACGACAAGGTCGACGTGACGGTCAACGACTGCACGGCCTACCTCGAAAGCCCCGACGGCCGCTACGGCTTCCGCCTGCGCTTCGACACGCCGGAGGACAACGTGCTGGCGCGCGGCACGCGCCTCTCGCTCTCGCTCAGCGGCACGGTCCTCACGCGCGAGGAGAATCCCGAACGCTACACGATCAGCAGCCTGGTCGGCGAAAATATGGTCGAAAGCGTTGCCGGAGAGGCGATTCCCGTCAAGCAGCGCCGGATTTCGGAACTGACCGACGACGACGTCTACACCTTCGTCTCGCTCGAAAACACCGAATTCCTGTTCAAGGAGGGCAGCTATGCCAACGTTTACGAAAATTACAGCCTTTCGTCCGATGTCAACGCCTCGCAGACGGGCAACAACAACCGCATGGACGGCTGGGCGTCGCTGCTGATGGACGACGCGGGAAATTCGATCTACGCACCGGTCAACATGCTCTGCCTCTGGCGGCGTTCGGGCCAGGGCGTCCCGCAGGGGACGGGCACGACCCACGGCATCGTGGTGCACAACGAATTGCCGCGCTACGGCAACGTGGGGCGCTACCAGATCCGCGTGCTCGACGAGTCGGGCTTCGGCATGGAATGGGCCGGGGAGTCGGCCTATACGGAGTTTGCCGAATGGGACGGCAACCCTCACAAATACTCGTTCGGGACCTATGCCAAGTTCAACAGCCGGTATGCCTATAACCGGCTGGAGTCGATCACGCCGTCGGACGACATCTCGTCGGGCAAGACCGTGCCGAATGCCGAACTGTTCTGCGAAAACCACGTCGAAACCACTGCTGCCGAAGCCTGGCCCATTGCAGGAACGGGCAATTACAACAATCCGGAGGTCGGTTCGCTCGGAACGTCGCTCACCTGCAAAGCCTATTTCGTCAAGGCCGGCGTGAAGGGCTGGTATCGCTGGGAAGGGAACGAAGTGGTGGGTTACAACGGCCTGCGCATGGAGTTTTCGACCGCCTCGCTCAACGGCTCGCACATGCTCCTCGGCTTCTCGTTCGCCGCGGGGACCATTTCGGCCACCACCTCGAAAACCTATCCGGCGCACTGGTGCGTGGAGTATTCCGTCGACGGGGGACAGAGCTATACGCTCTGCCCGAGCGCCGCCACGGGCGCCGACTACGTGCACCTGCGTTCGCTGCCGTGGTGGGACGCTTCGCTGGCCGGAAACCGCTACAACACCTGTTCCTCGGCGGGTATCGGACTGACCGACCATCTCTTCCGCCTCCCCGCGGAGGTCTTCGGCCGGGAGCGGGTGATGGTCCGCATACGCCCCTACGACAAGGTGATGACCGTGCTGCCGCTCGTCTGGAACGGCGACACGGAAACCGCCGAGATCAGCGCCGCCACGACCTACGACAACCAATTGCGGTGGGGCGTCATCACCCTGCGTTACCGGTAGCGCCATGCTTGCGATCCGTCATACGGTATGTGTCCTGCTCGTCCTTCCGCTGCTCCTCGGGGGCTGCGGCGGGGACGGTGCGGACGACGGGGACAAACCCCGTCCGCCTGCGGGCGGCGGGGTGATCCTGCGGCTGAAGGTGGCTGCCGGGGAGTCCGGAATGCGTTGGGACTGGTCCGGGGAGCCGCGTGCATTGGTCAACGGCGTGGCCCGCACGGTGGGCTTCGACGCCGACGGAGTGCCGGTCGTGGGCGCCGATGTCTCTGCGGACGGTCTTTATACGGTTCATTTCCCGGCCGATGCTTACAGCCGCGCGAAGCGGGCCTTCGTGCTGCCTCCCGCGCAGTTTCCGGTTTCGGGCGGCAGCCTGCAGGCCGCCGCATGCCCGATGTACGGCACGGTCCGGACCACGGGCGATGCGGCCGACGTGACGCTCTCGCCGCTGTGCGGCGTCGTGCGGATTCCGCTCGCGGGCGATGCGCACATCGCTTCGGTTCGCGTCGAGGATCGCTCCGGAGGGGCCGTTTCAGGCCTGTTTCCGTTCGATCCGGCGACGCCGGAGATTGTCCGGAACGGCAATTTCGGGAACCTGCCGTGGGTGGTGCTCGACTGTGCCGGGACGGGCGGCGGGGTTCGGCCCGCGGCCTCCGGAACGGAGTTCTGCGTGGCGGTTCCCGCAGGCGATTACGCGTCGGGCCTCTCCGTCCGCGTCACCGACTGCGCCCACCGCTCGGCGACCTGGGACATTCCCGGTCCGTGCGCCGTCGCGGCGGGCGGGGGGAAGACCCTTGCGCCGCTGAATTACGCTCCCGGCGAAGACCTGCTCTTCGCCGAGCATTTCGACAACTGCGTCTGGGGGTGCGACTATGCTGCGGAAACGGGCGGTTACGGTGTCGGGGCTGGCAGTTCCGTGCCGTCGCCGGCCACATCGGCGGGGACCGAGGCGGCCTATGTCGCCAAAGGGGCCGGAACGCCCGGCAGCGCGCTTTTCGAGACCTCGGACTATAACTCCGCGCCTGCCGCAAGCGCGACGCTCGCCGTGCGCCGCGACTACCTGCGCAACCGCGGACTCTACGACTGGCAGCGGCTCTTCTACGCCGCGGAATATCGCGGCTGCCTGTGCGGTGGCGACGTCGGCGGTTACGGCAACCGGGGCATTCTGGTGACGCCCCGCATGGCCGCCGCCGGCGAACCGTGCTGCGCCGAACTGTCGTTCCGCATCTGCCTCGAACGGGGCATGGAGAGCGATGTGGCCTGCATGGCCGAGTCGGGCGTGCTGCTGGGGTGCGAGGTCGACGGCATGCCGGTCGATGTCGATGTCGCGACGGGGACCGACATTTCGCAGTCGGTGCAGGGCGTCACCCGTACGGCCGTCCTGCTGCGCGCCGCGAAGCTGACGTCCGGCGTGTGGCACCAGGTGCGGATGTCGTTCGGGGCCGTGGCTGCCGGAAGTGCGTTCCGCTTCATGCCCACGGTGATCCGCGACGTCAAAAACTGCTTCTGGATCGACGACGTGGAGGTTCGCCGCACGGGCCGCTACGCCCATGCGGGCGATTGCGTCACGGTCGAACCCACGACCGAACGCGCCGCCGCGGGTGAAGATGTCTCGCGCCTGCGTCTGCGTCCGAGCGCCGTGCTCTCGATGGCCAACGAGACGACCTACACCGTCACGCCGGGTTACGGCATGACGTGGATCAGCCCCAGCCTCTCGTCCGACGAGTCGGTCTGGACGCGGGACATCGCCTTCGCCGAAAAGCAGCTTGCCGCCAACGACTGCAAGGTGTGGTGCATCCACCTGCCCTACGGATCGACGACCGCCGCGCGCAACCGCGATCTCTGCGCCGCGGGCGCCGACCGTGCCGCCTCGGTGGCCTTCTTCACGCGGGCGATCCGCGCCGTCGCACCCCTGAAGCCGAAAAACGTGCTGGTCCACTGCAACCAGACCCTCGTCTTCGGCGACGGCAGTTCGGCCGCGAGCCTCGCACTGTCGCTGCACGAGTTGCAGACGGTCGCCGACGAGATCGGGGCGCACGTCTGTGTCGAGAACATGTCCTACGGCGTGGGCGCCGATGCCGCGGTGCTCGCCGCGGCCGTCGACGAGGCCAATGCGCTGGGCAGCCACCGGCACGAAGTCCGCATCGCTTTCGACACGGGCCACGCCAACCTCTATCTCACGCGCGAACAGCCCGGAAAGACCGTCGTCGACTGGCTCCGTACCGCCGGTGCGCGCATCGGCCAGCTGCACATTCACGGCAACCGCGGCTGGAACGGACGGATCAACGACGACCACCTGATGCCGGGCTACGCCGGGCGGTTGGGCTATGCCGACGCCATCGGGCGGGCGGGGCTGTGGGGCGAGTTCTACCATACGCTGCTTGCCGAATGCCGCTACCGGGGTCCCTTCACCTACGAGATTTCCACCCGCACGTTCGGCACGGTCGCGGGGGAGGAGCGCAGCGACAACGTTTCGGCTCCGTGGACCATTGCGCATAACTACGACACTTACCTGTATCCCGCCTTCCGGGAGTACGCCAACCGAAAATGAACGCCATGAAAAAACTGATTTGTCTGCTGCTGATGCTCTGTGCGGGCACGGCGGCCTTCGCGTGGGGCGGGCGTGAACACCGCCTGATCGCCTATATCGCCGAAGCGCACCTCACGCCCCGCACCCGGCAGGTGCTCGATCGTTACCTCGATCAGTCGATCGTCGAGTATTCGACCTGGATGGACCGCTACCGCACGGCCCCCGGTTACGAGATCACGACCTACTGGCACATGGTCACCATCGACAAGGACGGCAGCGTGCCGCCCGAACCCCTGCGTCCCAACGGCGACGGCGACGCCGTGCGCCAGCTCACGCGCGCCATCGAACGGCTGCGCAACTACCGTGAACTCTCCGATTCGACGGTCAACGTCAATCTCAAGTACGTCATCCACCTCGTGGGCGAGATGCACTGCCCGGGGCACATCTATTTCGCCGATCTGCCGGGCGGCATGGACGCCCCGCGGCACTACGACTTCTTTCTCCTGAAATACAAGGGTAAGGAGGTGACCTACCACTGGGTTTGGGACGGTTCGGTTTCGCGCCAGTATCCCGACTGGACCGAGGAGGATTTCCGCCGCGAACTGGACAAGTGGCCCGCCGAAAAGCAGCGTGCCGTGGGCGAGGGCACACCTGCGGACTGGGCGCTGGAGTGCGCCCGCAGCTGCCGCGTGGTTTACGACTGGGCCAAGCCCGGCGACGACATCGACGAGGGTTTTCTGCGGGAACACGGCGCCCTGCCCGTCGACCAGGCCCTGCGCGGGGCATACCGGCTGGCGCGCGTCCTCAACGATTTGTTCGACAACTAAAACCTACCGATTATGAAACATACGATCCGAACGGCAATGGCCGCCCTGCTCTGCCTTGCCGCCGTCGCGGGCGTGCGGGCCGACGATTTCGCGGCGCTGCGGGCCGAGGCTGCGGGCCGCACGGTGCGGCTGGCTCCCGGTACGCAGCTCGAAGCCCTTGTCGTCAGCGACTACCGCTCGCAGAACATGGAGCTCAACCCCAATGTCTCCTGGGACAAGGTGGATCTCGGCGAGAATCTCCGCACGGCCTATGTCGAAAGCCCGGACGGCCGTTACGGCTTCAGGCTGCGTTTCGCCGGCATCTACGAAAACCGCCTCGAACGGGGCGACCGCGTGCGGCTCGACCTGGGCGGCTGTTCGCTGACCGGGGAGACGGACCCCGAACGCTACACGGTCGACGGTCTGTGCACCGCGAACGTCGAGGTGCTCGAACGCGGCGTCGCACTGCCCGCGAAGGAGCGGCGCATCGCCGACCTGAAGGACGAGGACCTCTATACCTATGTGACGCTTGCCGGAACGGAGTTTTTGAGCAAGCAGGGATGCTATGCGAACGTATTCGAATCGTGCGTCCAGCGGTCGCGGCTCAACGCCTTCGATCAGCCGTCGCGCCGCACCGACGGGTGGGCGTCGCTGCTCAAGGATGCCGACAACGGTTCGATTTACATGCTCGTCAATACCAAATGCGCGTGGCGGCGCGACGGCCGCGGCGTTCCGCACGGCGTCGGAGCCGTCTCGGGCGTCTTGGTCCATACTCCGATGCGTCGTTACGGAGGCGACATGGGACGTTATGCGATCCGTCCGCTCGACGAGCGCGACATCGCCATTCCGCGCGATACGGCCTCCTCCTATGTCGTGGTCGCCGAGTGGAACTGGGACCGCAATTACGACGGCGCCATCCGCTTCGAGAAGCAGGGCTACACGCCCCGCTCCCCGAAGTCGGGCGTCGCGGGCGACCGTGTCCTTCCCGACGCGGGCGAGGGGTTTCTCTCGACGACCTCCGGGGCCAGGATGCGGCTCGATACGGAGTACGACACGCGCTATGCGCAGGACGGCGACGGCAAGGCCATGCGCGTCAACGCCGCCCTGCGGCTCGATTCCGACACCCGCGACTGGTTCCGGTTCGACAACCGCGGCCGCATGAGCGGTGCGGAAGCCATCGTCGTCGAGACTTCGACCGAAGGCGTCGAGGGGCGCGGCCTCTCGTTCGATTTCTCGTTCCTTGCGGGCAACCACGACATCAACCGTTCGTGGGGTTATCCCGTGGAGTGGAAGGTCGAATATTCGGCCGACGGGCTGCCGTTCATAGATGCCGGACGTATTTTCGTACTGCGGCCGGTCGTTTACAACGATGCCGTGATCAAAGACCTCGGCCTGCGCCGCCTTTCGTACGACGCCGCGTTGGGATTCACCGAGTACAGCGTGCCGCTCCCGGTTTCGCTGCTCGGGCGCAAACGGCTCACCGTGCGGTTGACGCCCGCTTCGGCCGTCATGGCCACGATTCCCGAGAATCCGGCCGACGACTCGGCCGGCGGGGTCGTCACGGCCGATTTCCGCCAGCCCTTCGTGCTGCGGCTGGGGCGGGTGGCCGTCCGGGCGCTCCGATGACGAAAAAGCCCGCTGCTCACGCAGCGGGCTTTTTTTATGAACGGGACTTTACAGCGCTTCGGCGACGACGTAGGTGCTGCCGCCGATAAAGATCATGTCCTCGGGGGCGGCCAGCTCTTTGGCCCGGGCCACGGCGGCCGTCACCTCTTCCACCGCCTCGCCGCGGAGTCCGTAGATTGCGGCTTTCGCGGTCAGTTCGGCGGCCGGGAGGGCGCGCTCGGAGTGGGCCTGCGTGAAGATGTAGTGGGCGTCGCGCGGCAGCAGGGGCAGGATGTGCGCCAGATCCTTGTCGCGTACGAAGCCGATCACGCAGTAGAGTTCCCGGTGGGGCGTGGCTTTCAGCTGGTCGGCGACGTAGGCGATGCCGTGGGCGTTGTGGCCCGTGTCGCAGACCGTGAGCGGCGATTCAGCCAGCGTCTGCCAGCGTCCCATCAGGGCCGTGTTGGCCGCGGCGCAGCGCATGCCTTCGAGATAGGCGCGGCGCGAAATGGTGAGCGGCGTCTCCTCGTGCAGGAAGTCGACCGCCGCCGAGGCGGTCACGATGTTGCGGCTCTGGTAGTTGCCCTGCAGGTCGAGCGACACGTCGAACGCCCTTCCGTCGCGCGAGCGGTGGAGGCGGAAACTCTGGCCCGTGCCCTTCATGTGGTGTTCCTCGCACGAGAATTCCTGTTCGGCGTAGATCACCCGCGACTTGTTGGCCGCGGCGGCCTGTTCGATAACCCCGTTGTAACGCGCGTCGGCCTCGCCGATGATCACCGGGATGCTTTTTTTGATGATTCCGGCCTTTTCCGCGGCGATCTTCGGCAGCGTGTCGCCCAGCAGGGAGGTGTGTTCCAGTCCGATGTTGGTGATGACGCTCAATATCGGCACGATGATGTTCGTGGCGTCGAGCCGTCCCCCGAGTCCCGTTTCGATCACCGCCACCTCGACGTCGCTCTGGGCGAAGTAGTCGAAGGCCATTGCGGCGGTCATCTCGAAGAACGACAGTTCCAGTTCGACCATCTTGTCGTGGTGCTTGTCCACGAAGTTCACCACCTTCTGCTTGGGGATCATCTCGCCGTCGACGCGGATGCGTTCGCGGAAGTCCTGCAAGTGGGGCGAGGTGAACAGTCCCGTGCGGTATCCGGCCTGCTGGAGCACCGAGGCGATGATGTGCGCCACGGAGCCTTTGCCGTTGGTTCCGGCGACGTGGATCGTGAAGAAGTTGCGCTGGGGGTTTCCGATGTGGCGGCAGAATGCGGTGATGCGCTCCAATCCCGGTTTGTAAGCCGTCGCGCCCTGGGTTTCGAAGACGGGAAGCGACTGAAAGAGGAATTCGAGTGTCTGGGTGTAATTCATATCAGCAAGGGGTTTATTTGACGAGGTGGTTCCTGCGTTTGTAGCGGTAGGCCACGTAGTAGAGCACCGACAGCAGCAGGATGTATTCGGAGATGCGGGCCAGGCAGTCGCCGTAGCGGGTGTAGAAGGTGAGTTCCGAGTTGAGCGGGACCTCGGCGGTGATCACGCCGCGCTGCTCCCAGCCGAGCGTCTGGCCCACGTCGCCGCGGGCCGAGATGAAGCCCGATTTCCCGGTGTTGGCCGAGCGGGCGATGGCGCGGCGGTGTTCGACGGCCCGCAGGCGCGAGATCGAGAACAGGTGTTTGTAACCGGGCGTGTCGCCCCACCAGCCGTCGTTCGAAATGATGGCCATGAACTGCGCGCCGCGGCGCACGAATCCGCCGTAGAAGTCGCCGTAAAGCCCTTCGTAGCAGATCGCCGGTCCGGTTTTGACGCCGTTGTGCTCGAAAGCCGTGCCGTGCAGGCCCTTGCCGATCTGTCCGACCGTGCCGCCCAGGTCGATGACCAGGAATTTCATCGCGTCGAAGACCCACGTCGGGGTGTTTTCGACGCCGATCACCAGCCGGCCTTTGTGGTGCAGCTGCATGCGGCCCGCGGAGTCCAGCCCCACGGCCGTGTTGAAGCGGTCGTAATAGCCGTCGCCGAAGCGTTCCGGGCGGGCCGTCTCGGTCTGCGCCCCGGCCGGGTAGCGGCGAATGGTGCCGGCTCCGGTGATGAGCAGGGCTTCGGGATGCCGGCTGCGGAGCGAGTCGGTCAGCTCCTGCCAGAATGCGCCCGGTTCGCCCACCGAATAGAAATCGCTCAATCCGGGTTCCAGGTAGTCGCCCGGCACTGCGGTCTCGGGCAGCAGGATGAACTGCGCGCCGGCGGGGACCTCCGCCATGAGGTCCGCGATGTTGCGCTCCTGCCGCTGGGTGTCGCCGTGGAATTTGTCGTAACAGTCCACGTTGGGCTGGATGACGCTCACTCGTGCCGTCCCCTCGTCGGGCTGCTCCCAGCTCTGCCAGATGCACAGCGACGCGATCATCGGCAGTGCGACGGAGCAGGCTGCCGCCGCCCACCGGCGTGTGCTGCGGCGGGCTTGCAACGCTTCGAAAATCAGTATGTTGGAGAGCAACACCCACAGCGTGCCGCCGAAAACGCCCGTGTATTCGTACCACTGCACGGCCCAGACTTCGTGCGAGAAGCCGTTGCCCAGGATGAGCCACGGCCACGAGAAGTCGCCCACGGTGTACCAGTATTCCGTCGTGATCCACGCCGTGACGAGCGTGACGTAGGCCAACGCTTTGGGGGCTTTTTTCGAAACGGTGTGGAAGAGCATGAAGGCGATCATGTTCATCGTCGTCGAAGCGAGCGTGGCGGCCGGGGGGCCTACGGGCGTGGCGTACCAGATCCACCAGATCGTCAGGGCGTTCCACAGCACGAACGCGAGCGTCGCCCAGCCGAACATGCCCCACCACGAGCGGCGCGTGTCGTCGTACGACGCGCTCACCCACAGCAGCGGGACGAACCCGATCAGGAGCGTCATGCCCGTCATGCCGAGCCACCCCGGCGAGAGCAGGATGGCCGATAGGATTACCGCCGCGAATCTACGAAACATGAAATGAGATTTTTACGACGGCAAAAGTAGTCAAATGGGCGCAGATTTCAAAATATTTCATACTTTTGTAACGAAACTAACCAATCTGTCATACTAATGAAGAAATTGCTCATTTTACTGGCTGCCCTTGGAGGCATTCTCCTGTTTTCCGGTTGCGAATCGAAAGGATGGAAGACGGTCGACGGCGTGATCGTCTTCGATACGCCCGCGCGCGAACCGGGCCAGAAATCGGTGCTGGGACTCAAAACCGCGCCGATGGAGACGGTCCGTGTGGGCTTCATCGGGCTGGGTATGCGCGGTCCCGGGGCCGTGGAACGCTTCACGCACCTCGACGGCGTCGAGATCAAAGCCCTGTGCGACCTTTATCCCGAGCGCGTGGACAGCGCGCAGGCGATTCTCGTGCGTCGCGGATTTCCCGAGGCGGCTCCGTACAGCGGCGAGGAGGGCTGGAAACAGCTTTGCGAGCGTGACGACATCGACCTGGTGTACATCGTGACCCCGTGGCAGCTGCACGTCCCGATGGCCGTTTACGCCATGGAGCACGGCAAGCACGTCGCTGTCGAAGTTCCCGCCGCCACGTCGCTTGAAGAGTGCTGGCAACTGGTGAACACCGCCGAGAAGACGCAGCGGCACTGCATGATGCTCGAAAACTGCGTTTACGATTTCTTCGAGCTGACGACGCTCAACATGGCCCGGCAGGGACTGTTCGGGGACATTCTCCATGTCGAAGGTGCGTATATCCACGACCTCGACGCTTTCTGGGACTACTATCAGGACAGCTGGCGTCTGAAATTCAACCGGGATCACCGCGGCGACGTCTACGCCACGCACGGCCTCGGTCCCGCCTGCCAGCTGCTCGACATCCACCGCGGCGACAAGATGAACTGCCTGGTGGCGATGGACACCCGCTCGGTCAACGGGCTGAAACTCGCCCGCGAGAAGCTGGGCGCTGAAGAATTCGCCAACGCCGACCATACGACGACGCTGATCAAGACCGAGAAGGGCCGCACGATCCTGCTCGAACACAATGTCTACACGCCCCGTCCGTACAGCCGCATGTACCAGCTGACCGGCACGAAGGGATTCGCCAACAAATACCCCGTTCAGGGCTATGCCTTCAACCCCGACCAGCTTGCGGATTCGGGCGTGCCCGACCACGAGAACCTGAACGCCCACCGTTTCGTGTCGAAGGAGGTGCGTGAGGCGCTGATGGCGCGGTACAAAGACCCGATCGTCCTCGACATCGAGGCCAAGGCCCGCGAGGTCGGCGGTCACGGCGGCATGGACTTCATCATGGACTACCGGCTGGTCTATTGCCTGCAACATGGCCTGCCGCTAGATCAGGATGTCTACGATGCGGCCGAATGGTCGTGCATCGGCGCCCTTACGGCGATGTCGCTCGAACACAACAGCGTCCCGGTGGCCGTTCCCGACTTCACGCGCGGCGACTGGAACAAGACCGACGGTTACCGGCACGCGATGCTGGTGCAGTGATCCGGAGACCGTATGGACGAAAAGACGGCCCGGTCAACCGGGATTGACGCTGCGGGCGCAGGAATGTGAAAAGCGGCGGACCGATGATTCGGTTCGGTATTTGTAGGTAACGGAATATGCAGAAAAGAGTAAATGTCTTGTTTATAAGTATTTAATTCTCTTTTCCG
>NZ_MNQF01000061.1:0-145667 GCF_001915285.1 Alistipes sp. 56_sp_Nov_56_25 | reverse complement strand
AATTCTTTTTGCGGACATCGGAAAGACGGTGCTTTTCGAGAAATTCGTCGAACAATGCGATCAATGTCGGTTTGGCCGTTTCTTCCGTGGCCGTTTCGACATTGTACTTTTGCGGATTGTAATATTGTTCCAAAGTCTCTTTCAGCCACTCTTTCTGCGGTTCTGCCGTCTGTCGGGACTGATAGGCTTTTTCGAGGTAGGACTTGAGTTTGCGGGCTTCATCGTTGTAATAGGAACGCATTTCGTCGTCGCAAACGATTTTGCTTTTGACCTGTTCGGCCTTGTCATCCCAAAGATTGGGATTGATGGTGAGCCGGGTCGGTGCGACCATATCTACCTGCCTGCCGTCCCGCAGACGCGCGTAAATGGTCGCCTTCGATTCTGTATCATAGCGTTTTACGCTCTTTTTCTTTTTGATGATGAGAGTTATTTTCATAGTACCCAGATTCCGGATTGACAGAGCAAAAATACGAAAAATTCCCCACATTTTCCCCACATCTGCTAAAAAATGTTTAATCGAAATTTTTCATGCAAAATCATTGGATATTAATATACTATTGATAATAAATGAAATAAATGCAATTTTATTTATTTTAGCTTCTATTTTTATTTAATGGGATTTAATATATTCAAATGCGGCTCCGGGTACAGGAAAAATCGCTTAATTTGTTGGTTATGACAAGTTAAGCGATTTTTTTGATTGTTCCCGCATGTGAAAATATGCTCTTGGGTGGGTTATCTTTTGTGAGATGGCTGGAATATATCCAATGATTCGTCATAGATCGGGCTGTCGATCCCGAGGAATGACAGGACGCTGTGAAAGACATGATACTGCCCGACCTTTTTCTCCGGATCTATTTCCAGCGCTTCATCCGATGTCCACACGATGAACGGAATCTCGATCTGTTCCTTCGGCGCGACAAGTATGGGCACGCCGTGCATATACAGATTCCCCTCGCCGAGGGACTCTCCGTGGTCGGATACGAAGATCACGCAACTGCGCCTTTGGGGAATCCCGCGAAGAATTTCTATTACGGAATGAATGAGATAATCCGTGTAGACGATGGTGTTGTCGTAGGCATTCATCAGCTCCTTCGGATCCGCTTTGGACATCTCCACCGTAGTGCATACGGGACTGAACACCTCGAACTCCGGCGGGTATTTCTTATAGTACGTGGGGCCGTGGCTCGTGCTGGTATGGAGTACGACGAGCATCTTGTCCTTGCTGCCGGAGAGTATCTCTTCGCGGAGGCCTGCGAGCAGAATGCCGTCGTACCTGTCGTCGGCTTCGGGATTCCGCTCCTTGAGCTCTTTCGGCTTGTAGTATTTGTCGATGTGTACGGGAGGCTCTCCCCAATTGTTGCTGCGCCATACCACATCCACGCCGCTGCGGTTGAGATAGTTCGGAAGGATTTCGTAAAGTTTGTTGGACGGCTTATGGTCGAGAATGGCCTTCACGCCTGCCGTGGTGTAGGTCGCGGCCGCATCTGCAATCAGTGCGGTCACGCTGTCTTTCTCCAGAAGCGGATTGGTCGGCTTGCCGTATCCGTATAAAGAGAAATTCTCCCTTCTGGCGGATTCTCCTATTATCAGCACGCATACATCCTTGCTGTCGGAAACGATCTTCGCGTCGGGCAGGGGAATCTCTTTCCGGTTCTGCTTCTTTACGGAATTATAGTAGCGTACGGAATTGACCGTATACGACCACGGCATGACCAGGCTGCCGAGCTTGGGCGCGTTGCGGTCGATCCACGGCCAGTTCTGCATATTGACCAGCGCGATGGCCAAAGAAACCGCCAATGCGATGCCCGTGCGGGCGAAAAAACGCTTCCAGCTTCCGTAGTCGAACCGCCTTGCAAAAATGTAGATGCATGGAACCACCCCCAGGAAGAGGAGATACCATACGGCAGACCATGAAAAGAATCCGGAAGCCTCCGAATACCGGGTGTTGAATACGTTCCCCATCATCTTGTCCGTGATGAGCACCTGGTATGTGTTTATGAAATAGAGGCTTATGGCATTGCCTATGAATGTGAAGGCAAGGATGCACTTTCCGACGAAGCGTCCGAGAAAGAGCACGAGGTAATAGACGAGAAAATTGAGCGCGAACATCAGCACGCCCAGCCCTCCGGTGATCAATACGCCGTTGAAGCCCCCTTCGATGTTGCCGAGCACCAGCCGGAAGAACGGCCAGTGGAACGCCACGAGCGTAAACAGGCTGAGTACCGAAGATATGCGGGTGAGGTCGGTCTTTTCGTTCAGAAATTTTACCATTTGATAACTGTTTTATAAAATGTAAGGATCACTCCCGCGCACAGGACAAGAAGCGTAAAGTTGAAAAGAATCGTCAACGGGATGTTTACCGTATGCGCCGGAGCCATATAGGGAGTTTGTGCCACGGAAGCGTCGTATCGTGCGAACGGATTGGTGTAGATCACCTCTCCGTCGGGAAAGTAGGCCGTAATACGTGCGTAGGGGTCATTGTCCCTCATGGTATAGCTGGCCGCGGACGAGTTCCGGGCCAGCGACAGAGTGGTGTGATCCTGCCCTGTCACCTTGATACTGTCCGCCTGGCGCGACAAGGCGATGTAGATCGTTTCGCCGTCGAGTCCGATCTTCTCGACCGACGGCAGATTCCTGTTTCTGGCGTATTTCACCTCCCAGTCCCCATGTCCGTAGTCGGGAATGCGCATCGCATAATAGCACCCTCCGAGAAGCGTTTCCTTTATGTCTTCATACCTCGCCGACGGACAATGCAGGAAATTGCACCTCACGGCAATGCGGCTGGATTTGTCGGGGTAATGTAGGTCGTCGTTGGCCAGCCCGAAACTGTAATGCCCGGCGCTGAGGGCCCAGTCCCAGTACTCGTTTTCGGTGCTCTTTCCGCTGTCGAGTTCCATGATCCTGTAACCGCCGAGTTTTTGCATGTGGCTTTTCGACGTGCCCGTCGTTCTCAAGGGGTGATTCATCTGGATGAAATCGGACTCCTTTCCGAGCAGGTCTAACTGGAATTGTTTTTGGGAAGCGAAAAGCGGGATCAAATGATCGAAGCGGTTGACTTCGTCGCAACCGAATACCAGCTTATGGTATTTGAATAGGTTGATACCGTGTTCGTAGACATTGACCTGCAACAGGGAATCGTACGGATGTAGGGTCAATTCATTGTGATTCGAGAATGTTACGATGTCATATCCGAATTTCCGGTAGGCTTCATCGGTTTCGGCCGGCCAATATTCGCACTCGTTCAGGATGCCCTTTACGCGCGTATGCGTATGAAAATTGGCTCGTTTCCAGCATATGTCGGATTCCCCCCCCCAGTATGGGTTAAAAATGTCGGGGCCGCTGAAGGGTTTAGCCTCACTGAAATCATATACGGGGCTTACGCTTGTCACAAAGATTGCCAGCAAGGCGATCAGTATGAGCGAGACGATGGTTTTGCCCAATGCGACCGATATTTTTCGCAGCATGTAAATCAAAGTTCGTTCATTTGGATGCAATGCGTTTCCCATAAATTAATGGCTGAAGATAATTGCTGCAAAGTTAACAAAAATGCGGCAAGAGCAAAAGGGAAAATAGATGTGTAGAAACGACTGAATTCGGATTTGGTACATTAAAGTAATATTGGGGATGTTTTTGCGGGTGGAAGCGCAAGCCGGAATGGGATCCTTTCCGGCGCTTTCTGGCTGCGGTTGGTGAAAATAATCCGCGATTTCGGGCGGTTTCTCGGAAAGAAGCGTTATCTTTGCCGCAGGTTTGGTACTCTCCTTCCCGGGCGTGGAAGAAGAGTGAAAAGGGAATCGGGTGCAAATCCCGGACAGTCCCGCTGCTGTGAAACTCCGTGAAGGCTCCGAACATCTCGCCACTGGCCCGCAAGGACCGGGAAGGCTTCGGAACAGGAGCAAGTCAGAAGACCTGCCAGGCCGATTCGACGTCAGGAAGCCCCGGGGGATGGGTATTTGACATCGGGTTATGTAATGCTTATTGTTTTATGTCGGACTTTGCCGCCGGGTGCTGCGCCTTTCGGCAGGCGGGATTTTTCCCGGACGGAAGCCGACCGGATGAGGATTGGATATGGAATTAATCGAACGATTGTTATTTGGCTCCGAGTCGCTTTGGGGCGGAGGTGTGGCCCACTCGGTGCTGATTCTGGCGCTGGTCGTGGCGTTGGGTGTCATGCTGGGCAAACTCAAGGTCGCCGGCGTGTCGCTGGGCGTGACGGGCATTCTGTTCGTCGGCATCGGCTTCAGCTATTTCGGCATGAACGTCGACGAACACCTGATGCACTTTCTCAAGGAGTTCGGACTGATTCTTTTCGTCTATTCGATCGGCCTGCAGGTCGGGCCCGGATTTTTCTCTTCGTTCCGCAAGGGCGGCGTCACGCTCAACAAACTGGCGGTGCTGGTGGTGGCGCTGGGTGTCGCCACGACGGTGGCGCTCTATTACATCACGGGCTTGTCCATGACGACGATGGTCGGCGTGATGTCGGGCGCCGTGACCAACACGCCCGGACTGGGCGCCGCACAGCAGGCTTTCAGCGACATGCACGCCGGAGCCGATGCCCCGGACATCGCCACGGGTTACGCCGTGGCCTACCCGCTGGGCGTCGTGGGAGCCATCCTCACGCTGATCGGGCTTCGCTACCTGCTGCGCATCGACGTGAAACGCGAAGAGGCCGCCGCCGGGCAGGATTCGGACGCGCAGAAAGACCTGACGACCCGGCGTCTTTCCGTCGAGATCGTCAATGCCGCCGTCAACGGCAAGACCGTCGCCGAGATCCGGGACCTTGCGCTGCGGGATTTCGTCATTTCGCGCATCAGCCGCGGCGGCGGAAGCCCCGAACTGGCTGACGCTTCGACGGCGCTTCATTGCGGCGACCGCATCCTGCTGATCGCCGCGCCCCGGGATGTCGAGGCGCTGGTGGCCCTGCTCGGGCGGGAGGTCGACGCCGAGCCGATGGTCCATGACAAGGCGATGATTTCGCGGCGCATCCTGATCACCAAGCCCGAGCTGAACGGCAAGACCCTCTCCGAACTGCGGGTCCGTTCCACGTGCGGCGTCACGATCACGCGCATCAACCGTTCGGGCATCGACCTGGTGGCCTCCGGAAACCTGCAATTGCAGATCGGCGACCGGGTGACGGTCGTGGGGCCCGAATTGTCGGTGGCCCATGCCGAGCGGCTTTTCGGCAACTCGCTCAAGCGGCTCAACCACCCCAACCTGATCCCCATTTTCACCGGCATCGCGCTGGGCGTTCTGCTGGGCAGCATTTCGTTCTGGATTCCGGGCATCCCGCAGCCCGTGAAACTGGGTCTTGCCGGAGGTCCGCTGATCGTGGCCATCCTGATCGGCCGCTACGGGCCGCACTACAAACTGGTCACCTATACGACGATGTCGGCCAACCTTATGCTGCGCGAGGTGGGCATCTCGCTCTTCCTGGCGGGCGTGGGACTGGGCGCGGGCGAGGAGTTCGTGCCGACGCTCGCGGCGGGCGGATATGTCTGGATCGCCTACGGGGCCGTGATCACCGTCGTGCCGCTCCTGCTGGCGGGCATTTTCGGACGCTTCTACTACAAACTCAACTATTATACGCTGATCGGCGTTCTTTCGGGGGCCTCGACCAACCCGCCTGCGCTGGCCTATTCGGCCGAACAGACCTCGTCCGACGCTCCGTCGGTCGGTTACGCGACGGTCTACCCGCTGTCGATGTTTCTGCGGGTGCTGGCGGCACAGCTTTTGATACTGATATTCGGTTAAACCGGAAAAGGAGCGGCAAGGAAACGGACACGTTGCCGCCATAACGGGTCGGACGCGATCAGCAAGCCGGCCGCGCCTTTTTCCAAAGACGAACGCTTATGAACATCGTGCTGTATGGAGTTCCGGCGAAGACCGCCGGCCGGATCGCAGGCCAGTACGGCCTGAAGGAGATCAACTCACCCGACAAGTTCGACGCCTCGGGAACGATGGTGCTCGTTCCGCCGATAAGCACTCCGCGCTACCTGCTGGCGTTCTACAACGCCATGCTGCGCCACGAGGACGATGTCGATGCGGTCATCATCTGCGGCATCGAGTCCTGCGAGGCCGCCTCGACGGTGCAGTACTGCACGCCTCCGGGAAAATTCTTCTCCCTGAACGGCGGGTTGGACGAGGAGGAGCTTCTCTCCGAACTGCGCCTGATCCTCGACTCCCTGTTTGCCGAGGGCAACCAGCTCAACGTCTGACCGCGCGTCAGGCTCCTTGCCGGTGCCGACGGTCGTCAGCAGCGCGACGATCTCGTATGCGCCCGACCGGACGGCCGCAGCGGCGCGTGCGCCGAATCCTTGCCGCCGCTCCGGTTGAAAACCGCCCTTATCCGTTCCATACGACCGATTCCGCGTCGTGGAAAAATCCGCATACGAGCGTCAGGTACTCGGGCATGCGGCCTCCGCTGCCCCACTTCATCTCGATTCCGAACAGTTCGGAGGCCGTGCGTGCCACGTCGAATCCGCAGGCTTCGAGCGACGGCCGCACCAGTTCCGGATGGCGGCAGGGCCTGCCTTCGGGGCGCGTGCAACTCCCCTCGGGACAGTGAATGCACGTTCCGACGTAGGCGAACGAGCGTCCGCCGTATTGCCGTTCCATCTCCAGCAGCCGACGTTCGAGCCGCTGCCGTTCGGGCAGGATCAGGCGTCCCGCTTCGGAGACCGGGAGTCCCGGCTCCTCGGGCGTGATTCTGGTCGCGACGAGCAGCGCCGTGCCGTAACGCGTGACGTACTCCTCCATATCGAACCCGAACGGCGGGCATCCCCAGCTGCGGCCGTAGTTGCCGCACTCCCGGCAATAGCCGCCCACCCGTTCGGCGTCGCGGAAGCGGGCGACGTATGCTGCGGCGGGCAGTTCCGCCGTGAAATCCCGGGCGGTGTATCGAAACGAATGATCCATGCGGCAAAGTTATGAAAAAAACCGCCGTTCCGGGCGGTTTTCGCACCATTTGCCGTGGGAGCCGGCCGTAAGTCGTTGCATGGCAGACAACGCTAAACTAATCTCTGAATTTCCGGCTCCCACCGGCAAAACGGCGTCGCGTCACGGCTTGCGCCGGAACAGCTTCGTGATGTCCTCCATCGTCCCGTCCGGTCCGACCCGGTAGAGCCGCTGGTTGGTCGTCGGCGCCGTCAGCGGACCCAGCGCCTCGACCCATCCGCCCAGTTTGACGTAGTCGAATGCCGCGGCCTCGAAACCCTCCGGCAGCTCCTCCCGGCCCGAATACCATGCCGTGCGCAGCTCCGGGCAGGTTTTCCGTACGGTCCCTGCCAGCCGGGCGATCTTGTGCGGCCCGGCGTCGCCGCCCATGAATGCGACGCAGGTCACCGAACGTCCGTAACGGGCCAGCAGCCCCAGCAGTTCCGCCTCGTCGAGCACGCGCCCTTCGTCCGCCTGCAAGTGCGGGCTGTGGCATCCCGGGCAGCGGTTGGGACAGCCCGTGATGTTGAGCGCCAGGGTCGTTTCGCCGGGAATCTCGGCGAACACCACGTCGAAATTGTGATACCGCACCATCCTACTCCGCCTTGGCGTAATAGCGCCGCGCGGCCTCCTGCTGGCGAGCCGCCGAGAAGTTCGAAACGCGCTTCATGTAGCCGATCACGCGCGTCAGGTAGTCCACGTCGTCCGAGTGGCATGCGGGGCACTCCTTCAGGTAGCGTTTGTCGATGTGCCCGCACTTGTTGCACATCGTGTTGGGGATGTTGAACGTGAAGTAGTTGCATCCTTCGGCGGCCGCCACGCGCAGCAGGTGGCGGTACTGCTCCTTCGAGAGGTGCTCCTCGAGGTTCATGTGCAGGGCCGAGCCGCCCGTGAGATGCTCGATGTAGCGGCGTCCGTGGAGGCGGAACTTGTCGATGACGTTCAGCGACTCGTCCTCCACGACGTAGAAATAGGAGTTGTAGCAGTCGCGCGGCACGGCATATCCGTCCTCGCGGTCCCACTTGGCGTGCTTCACGCCGACGTTTTCCGCCGGGATCATCTCACAGTTGAACATCACCTCCTTCGAGCGGTATTTCCGGTTGTAACGCTCGATCAGCCCCAATACCCCCTGCACGAAAGCGGCGTAGTCGTCGTTGTCGTCGATGCGGATGCCCAGGAATTCCGCAGCCTCGACCAGCCCGTTGACGCCGACGGTGAGATACTGCCGTGCGAGGTTGATGTACCCCGCGTCGAAGAGCGGCAGCATGCCCTTGGCCTTCAGTTCCTTGAGGTTCTCGTTGTAGGCTATCTGCACCTTGTGCACCAGGTCCACTATCTCCTCCAGATGGGCGAGGTAGTGCATGCCGTTCTTCACGGCGTACTGGATGCAGCGGTTCAGGTTGATCGTCAGCACGCTCTTCGAACCCGTCGAGACGCCTCCGGCGCCCAGCGTGTAGCTGAACCCGTTGTCCCGGATCTCGTTCCGCAGGCGGCAGCACGACGACAGCGAGTCGGCGTTGTCGCTGATGTAGGTGAAGAACGAGTGCCCCGCGGCGTACATTTCGGCCGTGAAGTCGCCCCACTCGCGGTCCATCACGTCGCCGTCGCGGGTCAGCAGCGCCATCGTCTCGACGGGGAAGGTCAGCACGGTTTTCGTGCGTTCGCGGTTGAACCACGTCATAAACCGTTTCTGCAACCACGACAGCGACTCCCAGTGGGGTTTCGAGCCGTCCGGGAAGACGAATTCCCCGAAAAGCGACTCGAAATAGTAGCGGTCGTAGTAGGCGACGTTCCAGAACACGGCCTGGAAATTCCGCGCCCCGGTGGGCTGGTTGATCGAGTAGACGATCTGCTCGAAGCAGTCGGTGATCATCTTGTCGATCGTGCGCCGTTTCTTCGAGAGGTCGACCACTTCGTCGGCGCGCGTGTAGTAATCCTCGCCGTACTCCTGTTCGATGAAATAATTCATGTACATCAGGAATTCGGGCGTCGCGCAGGCTCCCGAGAGCATCGACGAGACGATGAAGACCATGTTGACGAACCCGCCGCAGAACGACTTGAGGTTGGTCGGGCGCGTCGAGTTGCCGCCCACCGACAGCGTGCCGCCCAGCAGCCACGGGTACATCGTGATCGAGGCGCAGTAGTTGGCCATCGACGTTTCGTCGTTCTTGTAGATGAAGTGGCCGTTGAGCAGACGCAGGTATTTGTCCGACAGCTCCTTGCCGTACATCTCCTTGATGCGGTCGGTCAGCAGACGGCGGTTCAGGCGGATGAAGTTCCGCTTCGGGAGTTCGCCGATCAGCGTGGCGATGTTCTTGTTCTCGACGTTGGCGTTGGCGTCGTATTTCGACCCCGTCGCGGGGTTCTTCGCGTCGCAGTAGTTGATCAGAAATTCGAGTTTCTCGCGGTCTTCGCGGTCCTCGGAGTGCTTCTGGCGGTAGAGCATGTAGCTCTTGGCCACGGCGAAATAACGCTCGGCCATCAGGGCCACCTCCACCTGGTTCTGAATCTCCTCGACCGACATGCCGTCCGAAACGCGGACGCGGCTCAACACCGACGTGAGGTCGTCGTCCGTGGCGTAGCCGCCCACCGAGAGGAACGCCTTGCTGATCGCGCGTTTGATCTTTTCGACCGAGAACGGCGCCCGTTTGCCGTCGCGTTTGACGATGTAAATTTCCGAAATGCCCATATTTATCCCATATTTGTTGTGTGCCTGTGCGGTGCGAAACCCCGTTCTCTTCTGCTGCGGCCGCAGAAAAGGGCGGAATTCCCTCGAAAAACATGTTCGGTATAAAAAGGTCCGGGTATCGCCCTAAATCCCGAAGGCGGCCACCCTTCCCGGCAAGGCAGGTCTTCTGACTCGCCCCTTCCGCACGCCTTCCCGTCCCGGGGGACAGTGGCTAAAGAGTGTGCGGAACGCAACGGGGCTTACAGCTACGGGAATAGTCCCTGATTTTCACAGGAGTTCCCTTTTGATCTCGTGCCGACAGCCGTCGGCGGAGAACCTTGCACGAAAGCAAATATAGGGATAGTTCTCCGGAAAGGAAACATGCTTCGGGGCTTTTAATGAACATTTTGTGAACAAATGCACGCCCCGGGCGGATGGCTCCGTTCCGCCGCGGGCAAAAAAAAGACATCCCCAAGGAACGGGGATGTCTTCCACGGGACGTGCCGCTTCCGCTATTTGTCCAGATCGACCAACTCGTACTGCCGGCTGCCGATGCCGATGGCCTCGGCGTGTTCGAGCGTGTGGATGCCGTGGCGCGACTCCATGCGTTCGATCAGATGGACCTTGCCCTCGTCGGGCGAGGCGTACACCAGGTCGACGCACGCCTGGTCCAGCGCCACGGGGTCCAGCGAGGCGAGGATGCCGATGTCGCCCATGCGGGGCGGTTCGGGATGCGCGTCGCAGTCGCAGTCCACCGAGAGGTTGTTCATAACGCTGATGTAGAGAATCCGTTCGCCGCAATGGGCGGCGATCGCTTTGGCCGCTTCGGCCATCGACTCCAGAAAATCGTCCTGCGCGGGCAGGCTGCTCCACAGTTTCTCGGTGTCCTCGGTCTTTCCGGCCGAGTGAATCCACGCTTTTCCGGCCGACGAGGCGATGCCGATGGAGATGTTCTTGATCGCGCCGCCGAATCCGCCCATCGCGTGCCCCTTGAAATGCGAAAGAACCACCACGAAATCGTACTCCGGGAAGTGAGAGCCTACGATGTCGTATTTGAGGTGCCTGCCGCCCTCGACGGGCAGGCGCACTTCGCCCTCGGCGTCCATGATGTCCACCGGAGCGATGGCTGTGAACCCGTGGTCGGCGGCGGCTTTCAGGTGGTCTTCGGTCTTGGCGCGTCCGCCGCCGTAGGCCGTGTTGCACTCGACGATCGTGCCCTTCACCGACTTCACCAGATCGCCGATCAGGGCCGGTTGCAGGAAATTGTTGCCTCCCGGCTCTCCGGTCGAGAGTTTCACGGCGACCTTCTTCCCTTCGGCCTTCCGGCCCAGGGCCTCGTAGACGGCTTTCATTCCCGCGGGCGAGATGTCGCGGGTCATGTAGACTTTGGCGGGAGCCGCCTCCGCCGCCTTTTTGTCGTTGCCCGACGCACAGCCGGAACCTGCGGCCGCGAAATGCAAAACAAAGGAGATCATACAGATTTTTTTCATCATGGCTATTTGCGTATTACGTATTTTATAAAGAGGTATCCGCCGAACACCTGCAATAACATGCCGGGAATCCCGATCCGGAAATCCTGCACGGCGGCCGTGAAGCTGCCCGTCAAGGCCCATTCCCCGGCCGATCCGACGATCTGGTAGAACAGCACGACGGCGGCGAGCAGCGCCACCGACACGCGGTTGAAACGCCGGGCCGCATACCCTGCCGCTCCGGCCAGCAGCGCCGATTTCACGAGGATCGCCGGCAGCGCCGTGACGGCGGGCATCCCGAACAGCGCGGCGTTCACGAGCGGCGAAGCGAGGGCTGTCAACAGTCCCGTGCGCCAGCCGTATTTGTAGGCGCCGACGAGCGTGAAGAAGTAGATCGGCAGCATCGTGGGACCTCCCAGCTGCACGAGGTGGCACAACTGCGGCAGGACGATATTGCCCGCCGCGAACAGGGCTGCCGCGAGGTATGTACGCGTCTCCCGGTAGCCGGTCGAATAGAGTGTTACAGAGGACGTTTTCATGGTTATTTCAATTAAAGGTTTAACTTCAGTCCGCCGAAGACCGTCGCCCGGGGCATCGGGTATCCGGCATTGATCTCATAACGTTCGGCCAGCAGGTTTTCGCCCCGGACGAAGATCGTCAGCAAACGGTTTACGCGCAGCGACGCGCGCAGGTTCCAGAGCACGAATCCCGCTTCCCGGACTTCCGGATCGGGAGCCGCCGCCGTGTAAAGCCCTGCGATGTACTGCACGCCCGTCGACACCGACCAGCGGCCCTTCCCGAAATCGCCTCCGGCGTAGAGTTTGTGTTCGGGGGACGCCGGCACGGGATACTCCATCCGGAGCCAGCTGTAATTGGCATTGACGCTCCATCCCCCGCCGATGCGCCATGCGGCGTCGGCCTCCGCGCCCCAGTTTTCGATCCGGGCCTGGTTGAGCAGGATGTTGCGGCCGTCTGCCCTGCCGCGCCGGATGATGTCCTCGCCCTCGATATAAAAGAGGTTGACGCCGTACGACACGCTTCCTCCGGCCAGCCGCTGGGTCCACGAAAGTTCGTAGTTCCACAGCCGTTCGGGCTTCAGATCGGGATTCTTCACCCCGAACATGTAGAGTTCGCGGAGCACTGGGTTGCGGAAGCCCTTGCTCACCATCGCCTTCAGCGCTCCGTCGCGTGCGGCCCGCAGCGAGATGCCCGCCTGCGGAACCCACTCCGTGCCGGTGCGGGTGTGGTGGTCGATACGCACCCCGGCGTCGACGGTGAGGCGTCCCAGCGACTGCCGGAAATCGGCGTATCCGGCGATTTCGTCCTCCGTCTGGTCCACGATCGGCTCCTCGCGGCCGTCTGCCGTGAACCGGTTCCACGCCCGGCCCCCGAAGCGCTGCCAGTCGATGCCCGCCGTCAGGCGGCTGCCGCGCCACAGTCCGGCGCTCTGATACCACGAGACGCCCAGCATCCGGTCCTTCGAGTTGAAACGGTAGTCGCGCGGCTCCTCGCCTGCGCCGTAGCCGTCATTGATCCGGTGACGGCCCCAGTTGTAGAAGAACTTCAACGCGCCCGAAGTCCGGTCGTACGAGTTTTCCAGTGAGACGGATGCCATGCCGCGCGTGATGCGGGAGTCGTTGTCGAAGACGGGCGCGGTGATTTCGCCCAGATTCGAGGCGTTGAAGTGTGTCAGGTTCACATCGGCGTAAGCGTTCCAGCGGCGGCTGATCTCGTAGCCGACCTTGGCATATCCGCCGTACTGCTCGAAACCCATGTCGGCGCGGTGGCCGTCCGTGCGGTTGTACGAGCCGGTCACGACGCTCGTGAAGCGGCCTTTGCGGATGCGGTTGGCTGCTTCGGTCTGCAAGGTGTTCCACGAGCCGTAGCCCACGTTCAGGTCGGTTTTCACGCCTTCCTCGCGCTGCCGGCGGGTGACGATGTTGATCACCCCGCCCATGGCGTTCGAGCCGTAGAGCACCGACGCCGGTCCGCGCACCACCTCGACCCGCTCGGCGAGCATCGACTGGTAGGCGTCGGCGATCGGATGGCCGAACAGCCCCATGTACTGCGGATGCCCGTCGATCAGCACGAGCATCTGGGCCGCCGACCCTCCGCCGATGCCGCGCAGGCTGATGCCTCCGGCCGCGCCGTCCGAGACGCCGTAACCCATCACGCCGCGTCCCGTGACGAACAGCCCCGGAACCTGTTCCGTGAGCAGCGGAAGCACCGATGCCTCCTGCCGGCGGGCGATTTCGTCGCGGTCCACGACCGCCACCGACATCGGCAGGTGGCGGATGTCCGAGGCGTAGCGCGCCCCCGTCACCACCACCGAGTCGATCGCGACGTTCTTTGCCGCCTGCCCGGTCTCCTGCGCGGTCTCCTGTGCGCCGTATGCGGCGCCGGCAGCCGTGCAGGCCAGTAAAATCGAAAGAATCTTGTTCATTGTTCCGTATTTGATTTGTTTTTCGGTCTCCCCCGCCGCAGGCTTGCGGACGAAGGCTGTGGACGGTTCTTTCCGCCCTTCGCCGGAATTAGGGCGCGCCCTTGCTGGCCGTCAGAAACCCTTCGATCAGCGGCAGGCACTCCGCGGCGGTCCGCGCTCCGGCGCAGAGCCGCTCCACGGGACAGATGCCGTCTCCGACGCGGTTGATGATGTGGGGCACGGCGACCGTGTAACTTACCGGAATCCCGGCTCCGTTCAGCAGTTCCAGCGCCGCGTGGCTCACCACGTCGGCGAAGAGTTCCCTCACACGGCCCGCGGCCATCAGCGCCGCAGCGCCCTTTCCGACCACCTTGTCGGCCACGAACGCGCCGTCGAGCAGTTCCGGCTCCTCGTGCAGCAGCCTCCAGAGGTCCCGGACGCCCCGTTCGCGGAATATCCGGATCGTGTCGCCGTTGCGCACGACGCACGAGCATCTCTCGGCGAAGAGCAGGTCTATGGCCTGCCGGTCCTTGTTTGCGTTGTCTGTTCCCATTTTTTTCCGAATTTGCGGTCAATAGCCGAATCGTTCCGCCGCGCGGCGCATCGACGCTACGATCTCCACGCCGAACGGGCAGCGCGTTTCGCATGCGCCGCACCCGATGCACTCCGATGCGTGGTGCGTGAGCGCGGCGTAATGTTCACGCACGGTTTCCGGGATTTCGCCCTGCGCCACGGCGAGGTTGTGGAATTTATGGACCGTCGCGATGTCTATTCCCGCCGAACAGGGGGCGCAATGGCCGCAGTACATGCAATGCCCTTCCCAGGTAAACCGCTCCATGCCGGCCATTGCGGAGGCATAGTCCCTTTCGGCGGGCGATGCGCCGCACCAGTCGAGTGCGGCCCGGATCTCGTCCTGCGTCCTGCATCCGACCATCACGGAAGCCACGCCCGGCCGCGTCAGGGCGTATTCGATACACTGCACCGGCGTCATGGCCTTCCCGAACGGGGAATTCTCCGCATTCAGCAGGTCGCCGCCGCCGTAGACCTTCATGGCGTCGATGCCCACGCCCGTCCTTTCGCACAGTTCGTAGAGCCGTTCGCGGTCGGGGTCGATGTTGCGCAGCGCGCCGGCGTAACTCTCCTCGGCCCACAGGGCCTCGACGTCGTCGCCGGCCGGTTGCAGGTCGTAGCAGGGGTTTACCGAGAACATCAGCACGTCCACCAGTCCCGTTTCGACGGCCATCCGGGCCACCGCGGGATTGTGGCTGCTGATGCCGATGTGGCGGATTCGCCCCTCCTCCCGAAGCCTTTGCGCGATGCGGATGATCTCCCCGCCGAAGACGTGGTGAAAATCCACCTCGGCGTCGACGTAGTGGATCATGCCGATGTCGAGACAGTCCGTCCGCAGCTGTTGCAGCTGAAGGTCGAACGACGCGAGGGTTTTCTCCGGGTCGCGGGTGCGCAGGTACTGCCCGTTCTCCCAGGTCGTGCAGAGGTGTCCCTGAATGACGAAGTCCCCGCGGCGGCCTTCGAGCGCCGCGCCGATGTTCGTCCGCAGTTCGGGATTCGGCGAGTAGATGTCGATGAAGTTGACGCCGTGCCCGATGGCGAAGTCGAAATCGGCGCACACCTCTTCCGGCGTTTTGTGGATGAAGCCCTCGCAGCCGAGTGCGACGGCGCTCACGCGCAGGCCCGTTCTGCCCAAAATTCTGTATTCCATGATCGTCCTCGATTTTCCGTTTCGCCGGGTTCCGGATTCCGGAACCTTCCGTTCACGATGCAAAGATAGTCCGAAAACAGGATTCCCGAAGTAACCGGATTACGGATATTTCTACCTGAATTACTGATTCGGCGCTCCGGAAACGAACCGCCCGCCGGTCTCTCGACGGCGGGCGGCTTTGTCTTGCGCGGATGCGGTTATCGGTATATCTCGTTCAGCAGGCGGGCCAGGCGGTGTCCGCCGCGCAGGAACTGCCGTTCGACGACGGGCGTGTACTTGAAGAGGTAGTCGTACGAAATATCGGTCCCTTCGGGGGTGAAGCCGTAAATCTCCTTGCAGATTTCGTGCGTCTCCTTCACCCAGTCGGCCGGCTCTCCGGCGGCGATCTGCGCAGCCTCTTCGTCCGTCAGCCGGTCGATCTGCTGCTGCCACTCGCTGTAACTCCATTTGTGGACCGCCTCGGGAATGTTCGTATCCCAGACCGAATGCAGGTTCGTGTCGCGTCCGAAGAAACGCACGGGCCGCTTGTTGCCGCCCAGGTCGCTCAACCGTCCGAGGTGCATCGGGCAGTGCATGTCCCCGACCAGGTGAATCAGCATCTTGAGCGAGAGCGTCTCCTCCTCGGGTGTGAGGCGTCCCGACTTGAGTTTCTCCGTGAGTCGGGTCACCGCCGTCAGCACGTCGCCCCCGGGATTCCGGGACATGCTCTCCAGCGTCTCGCCTTCGTCGATATTGAGGTAGTGCCAGGTTTTCGAATAGGCGTATTCGGGCCAGTAGCTGGCGAAGTCGAGCCAGTTGGCGATATACACGGGCGAGTAGCCGTCGAGCGCCTTGCGGACCTTCTCTGCCGCTTCGGGCGTCAGACGGCATTCGGCGATATACGCCGTCACGTCGTGCCCCTTCTGTCCCCATGCGAACGCCCCGCGGGCGAAAAGAAGACATAAACTCGTCAGAATCAGCCTTTTCATCTGTACCCGGTGTTTGCGCTCCGTGCGGTTAGTGGTTCATCGTGGCGAGGAACTCCTCGTTGGTGTCGGTGAGTCCCATCTGTTTCTGGAGGAACTCCATGGCTTCGACGGGCGTCATGTCCGAGAGGTACTTGCGCAGCACCCACGTGCGGTTCATCACGTCGCGCGGCAGCAGCAGGTCTTCGCGGCGGGTTCCCGAGGCGATCACGTCCACGGCCGGGTATACGCGCTTGTTGGCCAGCTTGCGGTCCAGCTGCAACTCCATGTTGCCCGTACCCTTGAACTCCTCGAAGATCACTTCGTCCATCTTCGAACCGGTGTCGATCAGCGCCGTGGCGATGATCGTCAGCGAACCTTTCTCCTCCGTGTTGCGGGCTGCGCCGAAGAAACGCTTGGGCTTGTGCAGGGCGTTGGCGTCGACACCTCCCGAAAGCACCTTGCCCGAGGCGGGCTGCACGGAGTTGTAGGCGCGGGCCAGACGGGTGATCGAGTCGAGGAAGATCACCACGTCGTGGCCGCTCTCGACCATGCGTTTGGCCTTGTCGAGCACCATTTCGGCCACTTTCACGTGGCGCGAAGCCTGCTCGTCGAAAGTCGAGGCCACGACCTCGGCCTTCGAGTTGCGGGCCATTTCGGTCACCTCCTCGGGGCGTTCGTCGATCAGCAGTACGATGATGTACACCTCGGGATGGTTGTCGGCGATGGCGTTGATGATCGACTGCATGAGCACCGTCTTACCCGTCTTGGGCTGGGCCACGATCAGTGCGCGCTGGCCCTTGCCGATGGGGGAAAAGAGGTCCACGATGCGCGTGGACATGTTGTTGTGGCCGTTGCCCGTGAGGCAGAATTTCTCGCTGGGGAACAGCGGCGTCATAAATTCGAACTGCACGCGGTCGCGGATGTACTCCGGGGCCAGACCGTTGATTTCGTTCACGCGCACCAGCGGGAAGTATTTCTCACCCTCCTTCGGGGGGCGGATCGCGCCGTTCACCGTGTCGCCGGGCTTCAGTCCGAAGAGTTTGATCTGCGAGGGCGAAACGTAGATGTCGTCGGGGGAATTGAGGTAGTTGTAGTCGGCCGAGCGGAGGAATCCGTAGCCGTCGGGCATGATCTCCAGCACGCCTTCGCCTTCGATCTCCCCTGCGAAGTCGTCCTTGGTGATGACCTCCTCTTCGATGTATCGGGGTGCCTGTTCCGTGTGGGTCTCCTGCGCGGCGGCAGGGACCGCCGTTTCCTGCACTGCCTGCACCGCCTGCGCTTTGGGCTTGCGGCCCCGGCGTTTGGGTTCGGCCTTCGCCGGCTCTGCCGCGGGCGTTTCGGCCTGCGGAGGAGCCGCTGCGGCTTCCGGTTCGGCAGCCGTCGCCGGCTTCGTCTCCATCGGGAGTTCCGGCTCTGCCGCGGCCTCCGGCTGCGGGGCTGCGTTTTCGTTCTTCGCCAGTCGCGGACGGCGTCCGCGCGGGGCCTTGGCCTTCGGCGCGGCGGTCTGCGGGGCTGCTTCCTGCGCCGGCTTTGCGGCGGTTTCCGAAACCTCCCCTTTCGCTCCGGCCTCATTTTCCGCA
Source organism: Alistipes sp. 56_sp_Nov_56_25 (assembly GCF_001915285.1). Taxonomy (NCBI): domain Bacteria; kingdom Pseudomonadati; phylum Bacteroidota; class Bacteroidia; order Bacteroidales; family Rikenellaceae; genus Alistipes; species Alistipes sp. 56_sp_Nov_56_25. Next base: position 127,925 of record NZ_MNQF01000061.1, on the reverse strand, counting down.
GGAGCCTCCTCCGGGGTGTCCGTCCCGGCTATTTTCTCTATCAGTTCGCGCTTTTTAATCATAACGTTCTTGATACCCAATGCTTTGGCTATCTCACGCAACTCGGCAAGGCTTTTCCCTTCCAGCGCTTTCAGATCTTGCATAGTTTATTTCCGTTGAATGTGATTTTCAGAAACAGGACGGTCGTCCTGTTCGTTGGAATTCGCATGCAAAGATAGTGCATTATTTCGAATTACAAAATAAAAAAGCGCCTTTACTTCCCTGAACGGCAGGGTGAAGGGCATTGTCCGGGGCCGAAATACCTACTAATGGCGATTGCGGGTCCCGGAATTTTGCGCGACCTTTGTCCCGAAAACAATGAAACGGGGATTTTCGGCCATTGCATTGTTTGTATTGTTAATGTTTGTGTGTGAAAAACCCTTCCGCGCCGCGGAAGGGTTTTTTGTGTCAGTTTGCGGTCCGGTATTCGTTGGGCGAACACCCCACCACCTTCTTGAACAGACGCGTGAAGTGCTGCGGGTAGCGGAATCCCAGCGAGTAGGCGATTTCGCTGATCGAGCGTCCGGGGTCGAAGATGCGTTCCTTGGCGATGTCGATCACTTTGAGCTGGATGTACTCCTGCGCCGATTTCCCGGTCTCCTTCTTCACCAGGTCGCCGAAATAGTTCGCCGACAGGTGCAGCTGCTCGGCGCACCAGCGCACCGACGGCACGCCGTCCCGCTCGGGGCGGTCTCCTGCGAAATAGTCGCCCAGCAGACGCTCGAATCCGGCCAGCACGTCGCGGTTGACGTTGTTGCGCGTGATGAACTGCCGTTCGTAAAACCGTGTGCTGTAATTCAACAGCAGCTCGATGTTCGAGACGATCAGCGTGCGGCTGTGTTTGTCGATCGCGTGTTTCAGCTCCGATTGGATGTTTTGCAGGCAGTCCATCACGACCTGGCGCTCCTGCTCCGAAAGGTGCAGGGCCTCGTTCACCTCGTAGGAGAAGAACGTGTAGCCCGCGATGTTGCGCCCGAGCGAGGTGCCGCGCAGCAGGTCGGGATGGAACAGCAGCGCCCGGCCTTTGGGCGGAACCTGCGGCTTATCCTTCACCTCCACCTCGACCACCTGTCCCGGAGCCATGAATACGAGCGTTCCCTCCTGATAGTCGTAGTAGTTACGTCCGTAGCGCAAATCGCCGCACTTCACGTCCTTGAGGAAAACGGCGTAAAATCCGAAGCAGTGGCGGTAATGGCCGGGAGGAATGGGTTCCGCCTTCGAAAAGTCGATGACGCTCACCAGCGGATGCTGCGTCTCCACGCCGCGCGATTCGTTGTACTGGAAGATGTTGTCGTATTTGACCACCGTGCCCATATGCTGAAATAGTTTTGTTTGTCGCAAAATTAGCGGAATTTTCGATACCTGCTCCGCCTTCCGCCCCGAATCGGTAATTATGGTACGACGAACCGTAATCGGGGTATGCCCGGCGCCCGGCGTCCGCCCTACTTTTGCGGTGTGAAACCGTGTAAATGGATCGAACGATGAAAAAGAGACTTATTTTGGCGACGATTGCGGCATTCGCCGTTTCGGGAGCCGGGGCGCAGCAGCCCTCCGGAAAAGTGCTGGTGGCCTATTTCTCCCACAGCGGCAACACCCGTGAGGTAGCGCGGCAGATCAGCGAGGCCACGGGCGGAGATCTGTTCGAGATCGTTCCCGCGACGCCCTACCCCACGGAATACCGGGCCGTGGTCGACCAGGGCAAAAAGGAGATCGAAGCCGGGGTGCGCCCCGCGCTGAAAAACCCCGTCGGCGACCTTTCGCAGTACGACGTGATTTTCGTCGGCTCGCCCTGCTGGTGGGCGACCATAGCGCCTCCCGTGGCGACGTTCCTCACCTCCTGCGACTTGGCGGGCAAGACCGTCGTGCCGTTTATGACTCACGAGGGCAGCGGCATGGGACACAGCGAGGCCGACATCCGCAGACTCTGCCCGCGGTCGACCGTCCCCGACGGACTCGCCGTCCGCGGCAGCGCGGTGCGCGACTCGAAGAATGAGGTCGGCAGGTGGGTCCGCGCCCGCTTGAAAAACGGATTTTAGAAAGCGGCCGGTTGCTTCAGCGCGCCTTCCTTCCGTTTCGCGCCCGGATAACCCGAACGATTCGGGTTTCCGGGCGTCTTTATCCGCAGAAATAGACGCAGCCGTAGATCAGTCCGGCCGCCAGGGCGCCCAGCAGCGGTCCCGCCACGGGAACCCAGCTGTAATCCCATCCGCTGCCTCCTTTGCCCCGGATCGGCAGGAGGGCGTGCGCCAGCCGCGGCGGCAGGTCGCGCGCGGGGTTGATCGCGTAGCCCGTCGTGCCGCCCAGCGACATGCCGATGGCCATGATGAGCATCGTCACCGGAAGGCTTCCCAGACTTCCCATCCCGATTTCGGGGGTGTTCTGCTCGTTGCCGATGGCCAGGATCACGAACACCAGCAGGAACGTGCCGACCACCTCGCAGAAGAGGTTGCGCGGTTTGTCCATGATGGCGGGCATCGTGCAGAAGACGCCCAGCTTCGCCGCGGGGTCGTCCGTCGCGTCGAAATGGTCCTTATAATAAAGGTAGACCACGACGGCGCCGCAGAATCCGCCCAGCAGCTGCGCGGCGACGTATCCCGGGACGTACGCCCACGGGAACGACCCCGCCACGGCCAGTCCCACCGAGACCGCAGGATTGAGGTGCGCGCCCGAATAAGGCCCTGCGATCAGCACGCCGCACATCACGGCCAGTCCCCAGGCGATCGTAATCACGATCCAGCCGCCGTCGAAACCTTTCGATCGTTTGAGGACGGTCGATGCGACCACCCCGTCGCCCAGCAGTACGAGCACCAGCGTTCCGATGAACTCGAACAGGCATTTGGTGAACAAGCTAATTTCCATATCCGCTTTCGTTTTAGTCGTTTTTCTCGCGCAAAACCCGCCGCACGGCGTCTTCCCAGCCGGCGACGGCCTTTGCGATCTGCGTGCGGTCGGCCGCGGGTTCGAAAATATGCTCCGCCTGCCACTGCTTCCTGATCTCCCCGACGCTTTCCCAATACCCCACGGCCAGCCCCGCCAGGTAGGCGGCGCCCAGCGCCGTGGTCTCCGTCACGCGGGGACGGATGACCTTCGTCGCGAGCAGGTCGGCCTGGAACTGCATCAGCAGGTCGTTGCGCGCCGCCCCGCCGTCGACCTTCAGTTCCACCAGCGAGACTCCGGCGTCGCGCTGCATCGCGCCCACGATGTCCAGCGTCTGGTAGGCGATGCCCTCCAGCGCCGCGCGGGCTATGTGCGCAGCCGTCGTTCCGCGGCTGATGCCGCTGATCGCGCCCCGGGCGTACTGGTCCCAGTGCGGGGCCGCCAGTCCCGTCAGCGCGGGCACGAAGTAGACGCCTCCGGTGTCGGGAACCGACGACGCCAGCGCCTCCACCTCCGACGAGGAGCGGATGATCCCCAGCCCGTCGCGCAGCCACTGCACCACCGATCCGCCGACGAAGATGCTCCCTTCGAGGGCGTAGTTGACCTTGTCGCCGATCTTCCAGGCGATGGTCGTCAGCAGGTTGTTTTTCGAGGCGATGGGCTTTTCGCCGCTGTTCATCAGCAGGAAGCAGCCCGTGCCGTAGGTGTTTTTCACCGATCCCGGCTCGACGCACATCTGTCCGAACAGGGCCGCCTGCTGGTCGCCGGCGATGCCCGCGATGGGGACTTTGTGGGCGAAGATCGTGGTTTTCGTCGCTCCGTAAACCTCGCTCGACGAGCGCACCTCGGGCATCATCGACGCCGGGATGTCGAACAGCTTCAGCAACTCCTCGTCCCATTGCAGCGTGCGGATGTTGAACAGCATCGTGCGTGAGGCGTTGCTCGGGTCGGTCACGTGCACTTCGCCGCGCGTCAGCCGCCAGATCAGCCATGTGTCGACCGTTCCGAACATCAGCTTGCCCTTCTCGGCCCGCTCCCGCGCGCCCGGCACGTTGTCCAGAATCCATTTGATCTTCGTGGCGCTGAAATAGGCGTCGATGATCAGGCCCGTCTTTTCGCGAATCCACTCGGTTTTTCCTTCGGCCTTCAGCGAGTCGCAGTACTCCGAGGTCCGGCGGTCCTGCCATACGATGGCGTTGTAGACCGGTTCCTCCGTTTCGCGGTCCCACACGATTGTCGTCTCGCGCTGGTTGGTGATGCCTATTCCGGCTATGTTCAGCCCGTTGATGTCGATGGCCGCGATGGCTTCGGCGATCACCGAAGCCTGCGACGACCAGATTTCGTGCGGATTGTGCTCCACCCATCCCGGTTTGGGGAAATACTGGGTGAACTCCCGCTGGGCCATCGAGCAAATCTGCCCCTTGCGGTCGAAAACGATCGCGCGGGAACTGCTCGTTCCCTGATCCAATGACAAAATGTACTGCTCCATATTTTTTCGGTTTAATCGTTGCGCCGGAATCCGGCCGGGCGGTCCCCGGGCCGTCCGATTACAAATCTATGAAAAAATTCCGGGATTCGAAACGAAACCGGCGGGTTTTTTATCGAAACTTTTCGGGAGGCTGTTTTCGGGAATATTCCGCCTGACGGGTCCGCCGACCCGCTGCCCCGATCCATCGGTCCGTTCCCCGGCCTGCTCCGCTCCTTCGGGAAAGACGTTCGCCGGGTCCCGGTTGAAGAAGCCTGCCGCTCCCCTCTGCCGTACCGAACAAGGGGTTGCCTCCGGAAAGGCAACCCCTTGCAGGCATATTGATATTTCGCCAATTACAGCACCGTCACATTTTCCGCCGGGGTGTACATATCGGGCAGGTCGCTGCAAAAGAAAGAGTTCTCCTGATTGTACATCTTCACGAAATCACGCTCCGAAGGGTGCCCGGGGAACACCGAGAAATAGTGCGTCCCGCTCTCCATCGGGTCGTACTTGTTGCGCCACGTCACCACCATGCTCACACGGCGTCCCGTCAGCGGAGCATGGATGTTCGTGGTCCAGTAGTCGGTCGCCGTGAAGCCTTCGACGCCCGTCTCGGTTACGCCGCACGGCTTGAGTTTGGCCAGCGAAACCTTCGAAATGGCTTTCAGATTCGTCACGAAAACCGCATTGTTGATACCCTGATAGCAGTCCATGCCTACGAAATCGACCCATTCGTCGCCCGGCCAGCGGAAGTAGAAGTCATCGACGGTCTTCGCGCTGTCCATCTGCGGGGAGATGGCGTAGATGAAATTATGCACGCCCTTCGTGTCGCGCAGATACTTCACCGTGAATTTCCACAGGTTGATGAACTCTTCGGTCGTCGTGCACGACGCGCCCCACCAGGACCAGGTCTGCGTATGTTCGTGGAACGGGCGGAAAATCACGGGAATCAGCTTGCCGTCGCTGCCCCGCAGGTTGTGTGCGATGTCGGCCAGGCGGTCGAGCCACTCCTTGAAAGTCCTATTCGTGGCGCTGCCCTCCGTCAGAATCTCTGCGGCCACCCGATTGCTGGAGTTGTCCCACGAATCGCCGCCGGTAAGCGGATTGTTGATGTGAATGCACGACGTGAGCACCATGCCGCGGTCGTAAGCCTCCCGGCAGCAGCGCAGCCGCAGCGCCTGGGCATCCGGGTCCGAAGCGTGGCGATCGTCGATATGCTCCGCAAAATCGAAACTGTATACGGCGGGATAGTCGCCGCAGACGGCCTTCGTGTCGGAACCGCCTTCGGTGCCGTACCACGTGCGGCCGTACATCAGGTCATCGTGGTGACCGAACATGAACCCCTTGCTCTGGATGGCCCAGAGGTTCGAATAGAGCGCTTTGGTCTCTTCGGTGGCATTCGGGTCCGACAGCGTGAGGGTCACGGGATCGCTCTCCCCCTCCTTTTTCGGCCCTTCGCTGTCATCGCTGCACGCCACGCCGGAAAGCAGCAGCGCCAATAACACAAACGGAATTCTTTTCATGGTTTCAGGTATTTGATTATTCGACATTGGTCAACAATACGAAACTTTCGGCGGGAACCGTCGTGCGGAAACGCTTCCCCGCAATGCCGCGTTCGCACGGCGCGGGAAATCCGTTTGCGTCGCACGCCCGGTCGCTCTCCGTATAACGGTAAAGAACGCCTCCGGCAAAGTCTCCGGGCAGGACAATCTCAAGGGTGCACGGCTCCTGCGAGAAGTTGACCGCAGCGACGCTGTATGCCGCATCCTTGCGGGCTGCCGCCACGCGCAGCCCCTCGCGCTGCGGGACCTCGCAGGCGAGGATGTCGCACCCGGCGGGAAAATGACGGCACATCAGCGACCAGGTGTAGTACCAGGGCCGCAGTTCCTCCTGCGAAGCGTCGCCGAAGACCTCCTCGCCGAGGATGTTCCACATTCCCCAGATCTTCACGTCCTCCGTGCGGCCCGAATCGCCGTTCGAATGCATGGCGTCGTCGAGCATCCACGCCGCCACCCCCGAAAGGCCGTTGTTCATCACCTCCATCGCCAGCAGCGGCATATCCAGCCCGTAGAAATAGTCGTAGCAGAGCATGTTGCAGTCCGAGCCTTTGGTGAAGGGATGCCCGGCGACCCGACGGTCGTACTCGGCTTTCAGCAGCGAATCCTCCGGCGCCGAGTACTTGTACCCGGCCTCGCCGAGAATCAGTTTTTTCCCGGCCGGAACTTCGGCGCGGATGCGGCGCAGCTTTTCGGCGTAAGCCCCGCTGCGCACCTCGTGCTGGCCGGGATAGGCATGCACGTCGTAGATGCCGATCTGCGCGCCGAGGTCCTGCGCGCTCCGGGCCACCCATCCCGCCGTGTCGTACTCCGACGCCGGGTTCTTGTAACTCATCACCACGTCGGGCGCCGCAAGCGACACCTTTCGTTTCAGGTCCGGATACCGGGCCATTTCGGCGTCGAAACGCTGCGCCATCGAGCGCCACAGGTCGTAATCGCCATCGGTCGAGGCCCAGTTGCCGTCGGGTTCGTTGAAGATGATGAAATGGCGGATGCAGTCGAACCCGAGGTCGCAGACCAGAAAATTCAGGTAATCGACCGACATCTCCACCCATTGCTGCGAATCCTTCATCGCCCACGTCGGCGGATTGTATTCACCGTAGGCCACCGTGATGCCGTTGTCCTGACAATATTGCAGCAGGCGGCGGAGCGACGCGAGGTTGCGCATGCGGTCGTAACGGCCCGTCGCGGCATCGTAATAGCGGTAGGGGCTGTTGATCATGCAGCGCACATAACCCGGGCGCATGAAATCGAGGCGTTCGGAGAGCTTCGCCCAATCGGCGTCGCTCACCTCCGCGCCCCACGCTTCGGCTTCGTCGTAAGGGTCCCACTCGACGCCGTTGCCGACGTAATCCGAACTGATGACCCGGTCGGTCACTTCGACCCGGAGGGCCTGCCCCGCATCGCAGGCGGAGAACAGTACGGCCGCGGCAAGCGCGGGTGTCAGAAATCTTTTCATAATCAATCGTTTTGTTCGGTCAGTAAAATCATCGACTCTCCGGGCATATCGTACTCCGCGCCGGAGCGGAAATCAATCCGCAGGCCGGTGGCGTCGGGCAACAGCGTGTGGTCGCCCTCCGTGCGCATCAGCCCCTCGCCGTAGCGATAGCGGGTTGCCTGCCTGAACCGCTTCCAGCCCGGACACTCGATCCGCACGCGGCGCGGTTCGCGCGACACGTTCACGACGGCGACGGTGCGCCGTCCGTCTTTCACGGCGGCGACGGCCTTGACCCCGGCGGCACCCCGCACGTCGGCTGCGAAGAAGTCGCTTCCCGGCCGCAGCGTGCGGCACAGCAGCGACCAGGCATAATACCACGGGCGCACCCGTTCCTCGCCGGCTCCGAAAATCTCGTCGCCGAAGATGTTCCAGAAACCCCATATCTTGAGTTTGTCGGGCGCCTCCTTGAAGTGCATCGCATCGTCGAGCATCCACGCGATGCAGCCCGAATAGCCCGCATGAATCGTCTGGAACAACGCATCGGCCATGTCCGTGCCGTACATAGGGTCGTATACGAACATCTGCGAATCGTCCGTCGAGGCGTTCGGATGCGCTGCGGCCCGGCGCAGGTTCTCGGCCTGCAAAAGCGAATCGGCCGGCTCGACGAACTTGAAGCCGATCTCCCCCATCACGATCTTCTTCCCGGCGGGAACCTCCCTGCGGTAAGCCTCCAGGATACGGGTGTACTCCCCCGAGTTGACCGTGCATTTCGACGGATAGGTGTGGATGTCGTACAGGCCGATCCTGTCGCCCAGCTCATCGCGGCTGCGGCTCACCCACCACGCCTCTTCGGGTCCCCAGATCGCGGCGTCGGGACCGACCAGCTCCACTTTCCCGGCAAGCCCCTCGGCGTCGAGCCGCCCGCGGAAATAACTCACGGCCTTCGCCCACAGGTCGAAATCGCCGTCGGCCGCCGACCAGAAGCCGTTGGGTTCGTTGACGAGGTTGTAGTAACGGATGCAGTCATAGCCCTTTTCGCCGACCAGCCAGGCGACATAGGCCGCGGCGTGGTCCAGCAGCGTGCGGTTGACCGTCCCGGCCCGGGCGTCCATGAGCGATCCGCCCCAGTCGCCGAACATCACCGTCACGCCGTGCGACTGGCAGTAGTCGAGTATGTGCGAGAGGTGTTCGAATCCGCGCATGCGATCGAGCCGTCCGTCGCGCACGACCGAGGTCGTGTTGGTCATCACGCGGATAAAGGCCGGCCGCATGAAATCGAGCCGGGCATAGAGTTTCGCCCAGTCGGCATCGCTGATTTCGACGCGGCCCTGTCCGTAATCGAGGGCATAAGGGTCCCACTGGACCCCGTTGCCGATATAGCCGCGATTGACGACGCTGTCGGCGTCGATACGCACCACGGCGTCGCATTTCCCGGCGGATTCTCCCGCACAGGCCCCCAGCAGCGCCGCCATGCATGCGAGCAGAAGGTTTCCGAAGTTTTTCATAGGCATCGGTTATAAGTCCGCATGCAGGCCGGACCTGCATGCGGACATTATCGGATCATTCGCCGGCTTCCGCCTGCTTGTTGAAGAGCATCACGTAGTTGCGCGGCCCGACGGCGAACCGGTCGTAATCGGTCCAGGGATAGGCCCCCTGCGTCGTCTGCCCGGGCAGAGCGAAGTCGAAGGCGATTCCGGGAACGCTGAGCGTCGAGGAGCCGTAGCTGTAATCCCCCTCCCGCAGGAGCTTCGCCGTGATGGAGACGATTCCCGAGGTGAACACCACGGTTCCGGCTTCGGCGTCATATACGTAGGCGCTTTTGCCGTGGGGCAGCAGGCCGTAATATTTGGTCAGGTCGAGAGCGCCCGTTCCCTCCTTGTTATAGTCGGCTTTGAGGATGTAATTCCAGTATCCGCCGTCCTCACCGGGCAGGTATTCGCACTCGCCCGTCTCGCGGCCGGCGTCGTCGGTGCCCGTGGCGGTCATTGCCAGGATGTTGTCGGACTCCTTCCCGATCGAATCGTCCCACACCCAGCTCTTGTCCACCGGGTTGACGAACGCGGGGTCGGCCGAACCGCCGTAGACCGTCAGACGGCCTACGGAGTAGGTTCCGGCGAGCGAGGTCTCCTCCGGATCTGGCTCCGGTTCCGGTTCGGGATCGACCGGCTCCTCGATCGTCTTCGACGCCTCGGGAACCTCGAAACCGGCCGGCTGCTTCACGATCTCGATGTAATACGTCACCGGATTGCGGGCGAAGACCCCGTAATCGTTGTAGGTGTTGTTCCAGTCCTCCGTGCCTTTCAGGTTGAACTTGAAGGCCTCGGATTCGAGCGTCAGCGGAATCGGCGGCACATTGGGCATCTGGTAGGTGCCCTTCGGCACGAGCGTGCAGGAGGTCTTGTTCCCGTCGGCATCGGTGAAGGTGATCGTCCCGTCGGAATAGTTGCGCAGCCAGGTGCTTTCGCCCTTGGGAATCTGACGGTAGAACTGCGTCAGGTCCACCGGCTTTCCGGTGTCGGGGTTCGACGCCCCGGCAAAGACGCAGTCCCAGTTTTTGGCGTCCTCGCCGGCCCAGTTCATGCAGGTTCCGGTCGTATTGCCGTCGGCGAGGATCTCTCCGAGCGTGAACACCAGATAGTTGTCCATCTCGGCGGCGGGTCCCCGGCCTTCGCCGTTCCAGCACCACGACTTGTCGGCGGGTTTGTAGAGCTTCGTACAGTCGTAAGCGGCGCCCGTGCCTCCGTAGACCCAGAGGTTGCTGATCGTATACGTCCCGGTCAGCGTCTCCGTGAACTCGGTCATTTCGAGCGTATAGGTGCGCGATTCGCCGTTGGGAGAGGTCACGACGATCTGCGGATCGCCCTTCGTGAAGTCGATCGTCCCGCCCGAGGCGACATTGGCCGTGGCCTTATAGGAGAGCGTCAGCGTTTCGACCCGGACCTTCGACATGTCCGCGACCATGTCCGACGCCAGTTGCAGTTCGATGACGCCCGTTTCGGAATCGGTCTCCGTGATGGTCGGCGTTCCGGCCTGACCCTCGAACTTGACGTCGATGATCGACCGCTCGTGGTTCCAGCCGCCGTCGGCGACATCTTCCCACGGATCATCCTTGCAGGATGCGAAGCACAGCAGGACGAAAGCGCTCAGCAAATATTTCAGCTTGTTCATAATTCTGCGTTTTCTTAAAAGGTTAAAGATTCGGGTTCAGGTCGGACTCGACGGACGGGATCGGATAGAACACCATCTGCTCGGCGCTCAACCCCTGTCCCTTGGCTTCGGCGATGTCCGTGTGCAGGCGGTTCCAGCGGCGCAGGTCATAGCAGCGGTTTCCCTCGAAAGCCAGTTCGAAACGGCGCTCGTCCATCACGCGCTCCCGGAACGTCTCCTTGTCCAGCCCCGGCTCCAGATCGCCCAGCCCGGCGCGGTTGCGGATGAAGTTCACCAGTTCATACGCCTTGACCGTAGGTCCGGCAGCTTCGGCATAGGTCAATGCGACGTCCGAATAGCGGAGCAGGTAGGGACGCGTGGAGGTTTTGTCTCCCGAGAAATTCGGGTCGATGAATTTGCGGCAGAACGGGTAGTTCAGTTTGCCGTCGGCCGTCGAAGCCACCACATTGCCCGCGGCGTCGTACACCTTGTCGACGATCAGCCAGTCGTGACGGCGGTCGCCCGAGGCGAACGCATCGTAGAACGACAGCGCGGTCCGGTACTCGCCCCAGCCGTCGTGGGTCGGGACCATCTGGTCGGAATCGCCCTGCTTGAGATAGATCGTGGCTCCCGAAACATAGGGCAGGTACATTTTCGAGATCTTCGAATACTGCCCCTCCGATTCTCCCGTGCGGTCCATCGACATGATGAAGATATGCTCGGGTCCGGTCGGCTGCTCGACGTCGTAAATATCGAGCAGGTTGTCGTCGAAACGGAAGACCGTCTGCTCGGGATTGTCGACCACCAGCCCGGCGTATTTCACCGCCTCGGCATAGTATTCGTCCACGTCGTGCGACATGGCGGCGTACTGGGGCACGCCGTGCTCCTTGGCCGATGCGATGTAGAGATAAGCCTTGGCCAGCATTCCGTAGGCCGCGGCGCGGTCCGCACGGCCCGTTTCGGGCGCCGCGAAGAACGGCAGCAGCGTACCGGCGGTCTTGAAGTCCTCGATGACGAGCTTCCACATGGCGTCGAGCGACTCGGCGGCGGGGACGGCCGTATCTTCGAGCGTCTCGACAGGCGTCGTGTGGACGGGCACGCAGCCGAAGTTGCGCGCGAGGTTGAAATACGAATAGGCGCGCATGAAATAGGCCTCGCCGAGGAAGCGGTTCCTGCGACCCTCGTCGATGTTCATTCCCGGCACCTTCTTGATCACGGCGTTGGCACGGTTGATCGTGATGTAGGAGTACTTGTAGAAATTGCCGAGCGTGGTGTTGGTCTTGAAATTGTTGATCTTCCATCCGTCCAGCTCCTTGTTGGCCGCCGCGGCGTCGCCTTTCGGCTCCATGTCGTCGGTGTTCATGTCGCCCAGGAAGACGATCGAACGCGAATATTCGATGTAATTGATCGCGTCGTAGATATAGTTCACGGCCGACTCGGCGTCCGCCTCCGTCTTGTAGAAGTTGTCCTCGGAGTAGAAGCCGTAGGGATACTCGTCCAGATTGCAGGCCGCCAGGAGAGAGGCTCCCCCGAACGCAAGTATAAGGTGTTTGATTTTCATGGTTGGCAATGTTTAGAAGGTGAAGTCGGCTCCGAACGTCCATTTGCGCAGGCGCGGATAGCCGCCCGAATAGATACCCGTCATCCCCACTTCGGGATCGTAGCCCTCGAAGCCGGTGAAGGTGTAGAGATTGTCGGCACTGACGTAGAGGCGTATCTTGCGTGCCGCATCCTTCTTCGAGAAGGGGATCGAATATCCCAGCGTCATGGTCTGGATGCGCACGAACGAACCGTCCTCGACCCACCAGTCGGAGAGCTTGGTCTGGCGGTTGGCGTTCAGCCGCGGGTAGGAATTGGTCGGGTTGTCGGTCGTCCAGCGCATCGGCATATTGCTCGGCTGGTCGAAACGCTTGGTGTTCAGCACGTCGTTGCCGAAGACGCCGTTGAAGAAGATGCTGAAGTCGAAACGGCGCCACGAAACGTCGATGCCCAGCGAGGCCATCCAGTCGGGATTCGGGTCGCCGATGATGCACATGTCGTTCTCGTCGACGGTCTCCAATCCGTCGCCGTCGTAAATATCCACATACTTGAACTCACCCGGCTGGGCGTCGTCGCCCGAAAGACCGGCGCTCAGGCCCTCGGCCAGCGACTGCACGATGCCGTCGGTCCTGTATCCGTAAAAGACGTACATCGGCTGCCCTACGGCGAGGATATTCGTATAGGCGCGGAACTGTTCGCTCTGGTTGCCGTAATATTCATACTGCATGCCGGTCCGCAGGTCGGTTTTCAGACCGGTCTGCACGGCGTTTCCGAGGCTGAGCACCTTGTTGCGGTTGCGCGAGAAGACGAAGGTGCCGCCCACGCGCCAGTCGCGGTTCTGGAACGCCACGCCGTCGATCGTCAGTTCGATGCCGCGGTTGCGGATCTCGCCGTCGTTGACCCACATCTTGTCGTAACCCGACGAAGGCGCGATGTTGCGCTCGCGCAGCAGGTCCGAGGTGCGCTTGTCGTACCAGTCGAAAGTCACGTTCAGACGGTTGCCGAAGAACGACATGTCCAGTCCGAGGTCGACCTGCGCGGTGGTCTCCCATTTCAGCCCCTTGTTCGGGATGCCGCTCCAAAGCGCATAGATGCCGTCCTGCCCCGTGGTGCCCGACTGATAGCCGGGTCCGATGGCCGTCACCCACTTGCCTCCGTTGAAATACTTGTGCTGTCCGTAGCGGCTCAGCGTCTGGTAGGCCGAAATGCCCTGGTTGCCCGAAATACCGTAGGAGGCGCGGATCTTCAGCACGTCGAAAACGTTCAGGTTCCGGATGAACCGCTCCTCGTGCATCTTCCAGCTGAACGCCCCCGAGGGGAAGAAGGCCCACTTGTTGTTGGAGCCGAATTTCGAAGAACCGTCGGCGCGGGCCGTGAAGGTGAAGAGGAACCGGTTGTCGAACGTGTAGTTGATACGCGTGAGGGCCGAGACCAGCTCGGTCTTGTAGGAGCCGTTGCCGATCGAATAGGTCTCCGAATCGCCCGCGGCGAGGTTCTCGTTGCCCAGCGATTCGTTGATGAAGCCCTTGGCGGCCAGCGACGAACTGCGCGACTGGTAGTTCTCGTAAGAGTAACCGCCCATCACCGTCAGCCGGTGCTTTTCAGCAAAGGTCCGATCGAACGTGGCGTAAGCCTCGAAAACGATGTTGTCGTCCTTCCAGTTGTCGATCGACCCGTAACCGTCGTTGAACACGCCCGTCTCGGAATACTTCTTCGGGAAATATTTGTCGGTGATCTGTTCGCCGTGCTTGTAGTTGAACTGCGCCATGACGTTAAGGCAGGGAAGCACGTCCCAGTTCACCGAAGCGAACGAGATGATGTCTAACCCCTTCGAATCGTTCTTCTGCAAATTGGTCAGGGCCAGCGGATGCGAATAGTCCTGGGCACCGTACAGCCAGTAATCGCCGTTGTCGTCGTAGACCGGGAAGATCGGGTTGCGCCAGTAGGCCAGTCCGCCGTTGTTGTGACGCTTGTTGCTGGTGATGTTGGCGCTGGCCTTCATGCGCAGGTTGTCCAGCAGCTTGTGCTCGACCGAGAAATTACCGCCGTATTTGCGGTAGGTGTCCTCGATGTACATGCCGTTGTCGAGGTAGTAGTTGGCGCTGGCCTGGAACATCGTGCGGTCGTTGCTGCTCTGCACCTGTACGGTGGTGTTGTTCGACACGGGCGTCGGGCGGAAGACCAGGTCGTCCCAGCGCGTGTTGGTCGTCCAGGTCGTCTGCAACTCCGCAATCGAGGGATAATAGACGCCGTTGGCATTGGTCGCACCGATGTAGGTCGGCGTCAGTCCGGCGTTGATGCTGCTTTCGTTCGAGAGCATCGCCATCAGCACGGGATCGCGCCAGAGGTTCAGCTCGGAGCTGAATCCCGAAACGGTCGTCTGCTGGCGCAGCGTGATGCGCGTCACGTTCTCCTGCGCCTTGCGCGTGGTGATGAGGATCACGCCGTTGGCGCCGCGCGAACCGTAGATGGCCGATGCCGAGGCATCCTTGAGCACCTCCATCGAAACGATGTCCTGCGGGTTGATTTGTTTCAGGTCGCCGGCATCGCCCCAGGGGAATCCGTCGATGACCACCAGCGGAGCGTTCGAACCGTTGAGCGACGAGTTGCCGCGGATGCGGACCGTCGACGAGGCGCCGGGGTCCTGCGAGGAGTTGACCACCTGCACGCCGGCCACGCGGCCCTGCAACAGCCCGTCGATCGAGTTGGCCGGGATGTCGGTGAGTTTCTCGGCCTTGACCGAGGCCACGGAACCCGTCAGGTCGCTCTTCTTGACCTGTCCGTAACCCACGACCACCACTTCGTCCACGGCCGTGGCCTCCTCGACCAGCACGATGTTGAAAGAGGTGCGGCCGCCGACCTCCACCGTCTGCGTTTTATAGCCGATGAAATTGACGGCAAGGCGGGCGTCCGAAGCCACTCCGGTCAATGAAAAGGCTCCGTCGGCCCCGGTTGTGGTTCCTTTCGTCGTGCCGACGACGACAACCGACGCGCCCGTTACGGCGGCGCCGTTCTGATCCACGACCTTGCCCGTCACGGTCATGCTCCGTGATGCGGACTGGGCGCGGACGTCTCCCGTCCCCCACAGGCAGACCGCCAGCAGGGAGAGAACGATCAGGTAAAATTTCATTTTCATAAGTTTTAGATTAGAGTAGTTTATTGATACGGTCCGGGGCGGTTCCGGGAACTGCACCGGACACTGCAAAGTAACATGCTGCTACGGAAGAACTGTTTTAGAAAATCGCTGATTGATTATACTTTTATGAAAACAAACCGCAAAAGGGCTATTCGCAACGGCATTTCTCCGTCAAATAATTTAATAATTCCTCCAGCCGGCAGGTCGCAACGCCTACATATTTGTCCGCTCCGCCGTAATAGACGTACAGCACGCCGTCGACGACCACATTGCCGGTCGGGAAGACGCAATGGCTGTAAAAACCTTCGGTTTCATAGAAAAATTCGGGTTCGAGGATCGGTTCCGGCGTCCGGGCCAGCACCCGCAGCGGATTCTCCCGGTCGAGCAGCAGCGCCCCGACGCGGTATTCGGCCGTGCCTCCGTCGGCTACCCCGTGGTAGAGCGTCAGCCACCCCGCCTCGGTCAGGATCGGCGGCGTGCTTCCGCCGATCTTCTCCTCCCAGGTTCCTTCGCGGCCGGCGATAAGCAGATGGCTGGGCTTGTCCTCCCAGGCCAGCAGGTCGTCGGAGAACTTCAGCCAGATCGAAGGGTATTTCACCCCGTAACGTTCGCCCACGAACTGTTTGGGACGGTGCATCATGGCGAACTTCCCGCCGATTTTCTCCGGGAAAAGGATCACGTCCCGATCGTCGAGCACGGGCGACGTAAGCCGCCCCAGCCGGCGGAAATTCCGGAAGTCGGTCGTCACGGCAAGCCCCGTATTTCCCAGGTTCTGCGTCATGGCGGCCGGCGCATAAGCTCCGCATTGGGGCAGACGCACCACGTCGTGCGCGAAAGTCCAGTACTGCCCGGGGGCATGGGCGCGGTAGGCGTAGGTAATGTAAAACTCGTTGTCGAACTTCACGATGCGCGGATCTTCGACGCACCCTCCGTCGGGACCGTCCGCGCTGGGACCGAATACCGGCGAATCGCCGACACGGCGGAAGTCGAAGCCGTTCTCGCTGACGGCCAGCCCCAAACGGATGACATGTTCCTTGTCGTCGCCGGCGGCGCGGTAGAGCATGTAAAACCGGCCGTCGTCGTAGATGACCCCCGGGTTGCAGGTTACGAGATTCTCCCAGGCATTGGCCGGATTGGGAGCGATGATCGGATTTTTTTCGTATTTCTTCAGTTTCATATCAACGGAATATTATGAGAATAAGCATACACAGAACCAGCAGCACCCCGCCCCATACGCGGTAGTTGCGCCACCAGGAAACCTCCGCGAGCGAGCGGGTTTCAGCCCGGAAATCCGCCGCCGAAAAGGTCGTGTCGATCAGTTTGTCGGGCCGGGGCGCGGGAGCCGTACGGCTTACGGCCCAGATCACCGACAGGCTGAAGACCAGCAGGAACGGCACGATCAGCAGAAAGTGCATCCCGCCGAAGATCTCCGTGCGCCAGAGGAGCATCGCCGCCGCGACGACCAGTCCGGCGATCAGCCCCGCAAAGGCTCCCCGCCCGTTGGCGCGGCGCGAGAAAACGCCCGTCAGGAAAGCCGCCACGACGGGAGGCGCAATGTAGGAGAGCATCTCCTGGTAATATTTGAGCAGCGAACCGAAACGTCCGATCTGCGGAGCCCAGAGGGCGGCGATCACGATGATGACCAGCGAAGCCAGCTTGCCGACGCGCACCAGCTTGCGTTCGTCGGCCCGCTTGTCGATCTTGGCGTAGAAATCCATCGTGAAGAGCGTCGACGTGGAGTTCAGAATGGCGCTCAGCGTCGACGTCAGCGCGGCGAGCAGCGCCGAAAGCATGATCCCCAGCAACCCTGTGGGCAACAGGCGCAGCACCATCGTCGGATAGATCATGTCGGGTTTCTCGATGCCCGGGAAGAGATGGCGGGCGATAACGCCCGGAAAGACGATGATGAACAGGGTGGCCAGCGTCAGCGCTCCGGCGAACATCACCCCTTTGCGGCCCTCGTCGACGCTCCGCGCGCTCAACACGCGCTGTACGAGCGTCTGGTTGTTGGCCCAGAAATAGATGCCCAGCACCGGCATGCCGACGATCAGCCCCAGCCAGGGCGTGGCCGTATCGGTCAGCGGGCGAATCAGTCTGACGCTCATGTCGCCGCTTTCGAACAGCGACGCGAGGTAGTCGAACCCGCCGTTGGCGAAGCAGGCTCCCGTCAGGATCACCGACCCGACGATCAGAATCACCGCCTGGATCAGTTCGGCGTTGATCGCCGACGAAAGACCGCCCGGGATGGTGTACGAAGCCGCCAGCACGGCGAAGATGATGATGATGAGCTGCAAGTCCGCCTCCGGGAACAACAACTTGATGATCAGCGCGGCGGCATACAGCGCCCCGGCCGCATCGAGAAAGATGTTGCCCACGATGCAGATTCCGGAAAAGTAGTAGCGCGACCGCTTGTCGAAGCGTCGTTCGAGAAACTCGGGAATCGTGAATATCCCCGAACGGATGTAGAGCGGCAGCAGGAACGTGGCGAAAAACACCATCACCACGACACCTGTGAGGTTGTAGTTGAACACGGCCACTCCGGTGTGGTAGGCGTCGCCCGACTGGCCGATGAGCGTCGTGCTGGAGATGCTCGCGGCGAAAAGCGACAGACCCACGATCCACCACGGCATCGTGCGGCCGGCCAGAAAATAGGACCCGGCGTCGGAACTCTTGCCGTTGCGCAATCCCCACCATATTATAAATATAAGGTAAAGGACGATAATCGCGCAGTCGACAAAATTAATCGCAATCGAATTCATGTAAGTCGTTTTAGGATTTTTTTACTAATGCAAAGATATGTACCCGAAAATTTACCGGATTGTATAAGTCGGTTAAACAAGTATACTTTTTTGAATTATTCATGGAGCTTTCTGAATTATTCCTATTTTTGTACCGGACCTGAAACCCTTACCGGACATGAAAGAGATACAGCAGGAGATCACCCCGATCACGAACGAGGACCTTTTCATCATCCTCAACCACCCCAACGCGCATTTCGACTATCCGATCCACTGCCATCCGGAATACGAGATCAATCTGGTGATGAACACTCGGGGATCGCGCATCGTGGGCGATTCCACCGAGGATTTCGGCCCGCTGGACCTGGTGATGACCGGTCCCTATGTGCCGCACGTGTGGAAATCGCCCCTGAAAACCAACCACGTCATCACCATTCAGTTCTCGGGCGACCTGATCGACTTCCCGATCGTCAACAAACGCCTGTTTCTTCCCATCCGGCAACTGCTGCTCGACTCCCGGCAGGGGCTTTCGTTCACAGGTCCCGAACAGTTGAGCGTCCGGGACCGGATTCTTGAACTCACGCGCATGCAGGGATTCCAGTCGGCGACCGCTTTTCTGGACATTCTCAACGCGCTGGCCACGGCCAACCGCAAGGTGCTTATGAGCAATCTCTGCGACTCGAAGAACATTGTCCACACCTCCAAATCGCGCCGCATCGCCAAAGTCTGCGACTACATCGAGAAAAACCTCTGCCAGAACATCCGGCTCACCGACGTGGCCGGGTTGGTCAACATGTCGGAATCGGCCTTTTCGCACTTTTTCAAGAAGCGCACGAACATCTCCTACATCACCTTCGTCAACAACATGCGCATCTCCAAGGCCTGCCAGCTGCTTGCCAACACGACGCTCAGCGCCTCGGAGATCTGCTACGCCTGCGGCTTCAACAACAAGTCGAATTTCATCCGCATCTTCACCAAAAAGAAAAACATGACCCCGATCGAATACCGCGAATACATCTCCCAGATGCTCATCAAATACTGATCTACCCTTCATCTTATGAAAAACTTCAAACCAATCCTTACCGCTATGTCCCTCTGCATGGCCCTCGCCGCAGCCGCAGCCCCCGTCCGTCAACACCTGCACGACGACTGGCAGTTCCGTCAGGCGCGGCTCAACAACTGGTATCCGGCCACGGTCCCCGGCACGGTGCACACCGACCTGATGGCCAACCGGATCATCGAAGACCCCTATTTCCGCCTCAACGAGCGCGGCGTACAGTGGGTCGACAAGGAAGACTGGATCTACGAAACGCATTTCGAGGCCGACGCCGGCCTGCTCGTCCGCGAGCGGATCGAACTGGTCTTCGAAGGGCTCGACACCTATGCCGACGTCTACCTCAACGACGAGAAGGTGCTCGCCGCCGACAACATGTTCCGCCGCTGGCGCACGGAGGTCAAACGGCTGCTCCGTCCGGGCGAAAACACCCTGAAAGTCTATTTCCACTCGCCGATCAAGGTCGACCTGCCCAAATACGACTCGCTGCCCTACCGTTACGAGGCCGTCAACGATCAGTCGGCCAACGGCGGGCTTTTCGACAAACGCGTCAGCGTCTTCGCCCGCAAGGCGGGTTACCACTACGGCTGGGACTGGGGTCCGCGCCTGGTGACCTCGGGCATCTGGCGTCCGGTCTATCTGGAGGGCTGGAGCGGCGCCCGCATCAGCGATGTCTTCTACCGCCAGCAGGAGGTTACGGCCAGGCGCGCCCGGGTCGAGGTCGAGGTGGAAATCGCCTCCGCCCGTGACCTGGCGGAAGCCGTAGTCACCGTTGCATCCCCCGGCGAAGGCATCGAAGCCTCGGTCACGGCGCCGCTGCGCTCCGGAATCAACAAGGTAACCGTCCCGCTCGACATTGCCTCTCCGAAACTCTGGTGGACCCGCGAACTGGGCGAACCTCATCTCTACGAATTCCGGGCTTCGGTCGCGGCGGGCGACGCCTCCGACAGCCGGACCACCCGCATCGGGCTGCGCTCGCTGCGCCTCGTGCGCGACAAGGTCGCCGACGGCACGACCTTCTACTTCGAACTCAACGGCGAGCCGCTCTTCGCCAAAGGAGCCAACTACATCCCCTGCGACGTCTTCCTGCCGCGCGTCACGCGCGCCGTCTACGAGAAGACGATCGACGACGCCGCGGCCGTGAACATGAACATGCTGCGCGTCTGGGGCGGAGGTGTCTATGAAGACGATGTTTTCTACGAACTGTGCGATGAACGGGGTATCCTCGTATGGCAGGATTTCATGTTCGCATGCAGCGTCTATCCCGCCGAGGGGGCATGGCTCGAAAACGTCCGGCTCGAAGCCGAAGACAACATCCGCCGTCTGCGCAATCACCCCTCGATCGCCGTATGGTGCGGCAACAACGAGTGCAACGAAGCGTGGTTCGGCTGGGGATGGAACACCCGGTACGCCAAACAGGGGCATCCCGAATGGGACCGGATCATCGGCGACCAGCTCCGCCGCCAATACTACGAAGTGCTGCCCGAAGCCGTCGCCGCCTGCTCGCCCGGCACGCCTTACCACCCCTCGTCGCCCTGGTCGCGTCACGAAGGCACGAGCGAAAACAGCGAAGGCGATACGCATTTCTGGAAAGTGTGGCACAGCCGCGCACCGATCGCCGACTACAACGCCACGCGCAGCCGCTTCTTCAGCGAATACGGCTTCCAGTCGTTCCCCGAATACGCCTCCGTCCTGCGTTTCGCCCCCGAAGAGCGCGACTGGGACATCGAATCGGAGGTGATGATGGCCCACCAGCGCGGCGGCGATTTCGCCAACATGCGCATCCGCCAATACCTCGAAGACGAATACTGGCCCGCACGCGATTTCCGCACGTTCCTCTACATGAGCCACGTTTTGCAGGGCGACGCCATCAAGACCGCCATCGAGGCGCACCGGTGCGACAAACCCTACTGCTGGGGATCGCTCTTCTGGCAGCACAACGACTGCTGGCCCGTGGCTTCGTGGGCCAGCCGCGACTGGTACGGCCGCTGGAAGGCGCAACATTATTTCGCCCGCCCGGCCTTCGACGACATCCTCGTATCGCCCCTTGCCGAGGGAAACACGCTGAATGTCCGCCTTGTGTCGGACCGCCGCAAAACGGTCCGGGGCAAACTCCGGATAACGGTCATGGACATGGACGGCGCCCTCCTCTCGGAAAACACCCGCAGCCTAACCGTCGCACCCAATGCCAGTCGGAACGTCTATTCGGCCGACATTTCCGGACTCTTGCACGGTTGCGCCCGCAATCGGGCGATCGTCGTCGCGGAATTCACGACCGACGGACGCCGCTACGCCAACATCGGATATTTCGTCTCTCAAAAAGAGCTTGAGCTGCCCGAAGCCGACATCCGATGGAGCGTCGGACCTGCGGCGGACGGTTATGAAATTACGCTCTCGAGCGACCGTTTCGTCCGCGCCGTCTGGCTCGCTCTCGACGGCAACGAACATTTCGAGGACAACTATTTCGACCTCGTACCGGGCGTCAGCAAAACGGTGCGGGTCGCAACGACGCTGTCCCGGTCCGAATTCGACCGGCTGCTGCGCATCACCCATCTGCAACAAACCCGATAAACCGACCATACGATTATGAAACGCACATTGCGCCTTTTGCTGACCGTAGGACTGTCGCTCGTCTGCGTCAGCCTGTTCGCCCAAAAGTTCCCCAACTACCCCATCCCGCAGCAGCCCGATACGCTGCGCATCCTCGGCATCGGCAACAGCTTCACCGACGACGGCATGATGTATCTGCCCGAGCTGCTGGAGGCTGCCGGCATCCGGAACGTCGTGCTGGGGCGTCTCTACATAGCCGGGTGTTCGCTCGAACGCCATTGCCGGGAATATGCCGGCAACGCCCCTGCGTATATCTATTACAAGTCGACGTCCAACCGCTGGGAGACCGTTTCGAAGAAAGCGACCCTGTTGGACGGAATCGCCGACGAACGGTGGGACGTCGTGGTACTGCAACAGGCGTCGGGCAAATCGGGCATCTATCCGACCTATCAGCCCTGGTTCGGCCGGCTGGTCGAGATCGTGCGATGGTGTTGCCCCAATGCCGGAGCCTGCATCGCCTGGCAACAGACATGGGCCTATGCCCGCAATTCGCAGCACCGGGATTTCGGACGATACGAGAAGAACCAGCAACTGATGTACCGGGGAATCGTCTCTTCGGTCGAACAACTCATGCGGGAGACCTCCGTCGAAGTGGTCGTCCCGTCGGGCACGGCGATTCAGGACCTGCGCAACACGGCGCTGTGCGACTCGCTGGACCTGACGCGCGACGGATACCACCTGAATCCCGGGACCGGACGTTACACTGCGGCCTGCGCATGGTTCCAGACGCTCGTGGCCCCGGCCTTCGGGACGAACGTCGCCGGGAACGGCTGCCGTCTGGCGGGAACCCCTCACGAGCTGACGCCGCAGGAGGCCGAAGCCTGTCAGGAGGCGGCCCGCAGAGCCTGCATCCGGCGGTTCTCCGTTTGGACGGAACCTGTCGCCGGCGAGGGCGGGACGGCAGTCCGGTAGCGGTCGGGGGTGGTCGGGGCATTCCGCCATGCAGATATAGGTATCCTGCCATTCGCCGGAGCATTTCTGTTATCTGCCGGATGTGGGTTCGAAGCTCGCCCTGCCCCCCCCCTCCCTACCGCCACCAACGAAAAAAGAGGTCTGCAAGGACCTCTTTGAGCGGAAAACGGGATTAACTGAGCGATAGAGTGCAGATTGAGGTTAATTAATTGTCGGATAGTTCGATATGCTTATTGCTGCCATATTTTGTATTTCGACGATCAAGCGGTCCGAAGCAACAAAACGCAGGAGTTGAGTTAACAGATCGTTAACCGGAGTTGTTAACCGACTACTCTGCTGTTTTGTCTGCTTGTTTTTGCGCAATTGGTTATTATGCTGTGTATTGCACAACTCTACATCTTGACAAGGGACTCATGACGAATTAATTTTGCAACCCTTAAAGTTATGTGTTATGAGAAGTACCTTTCGGATTCTGTTTTACGTCAACAAACAACGCGCAAAAGATGGTTGCGTTCCGATTTATGTCCGGCTCACAGTCAACGGCAAAAGCACCTTCGTATCGTCGCGTCTGACCATCCCACTCCCGCTTTGGGATTCCGCGGCGAACAAGGCTGCCGGGAAGAGTATCGAGGCCAAGCGGATCAATGTTGAGTTAGACCGCATAAAGGCCAAGTTGCTCCACTACTACCAGCGTATCTCCGATCGCGATGCCTATGTCACGGCCGAACGGGTGAAGTCCGCTTACCTCGGTATGGGCGAGGAGTACGAAACTCTATTGGAAGCTCTCGACAAGTTCAACCGCGATTTCAAACAGCACGTCGGCGTAGACCGGGCACAGTCCACTTACCGCAAATACGACAACGTGCGTAAACGGTTAGCCGAGTTCCTTTCCGAGAAACTGCATCGGGAGGATATTCCGCTGAAAGAGTTGACCGAAACTTTCATTACCGACTATGACCTTTATCTGCGGAGTGAGAAAGGGCTTACCCCGTCGTGCGTCTGCATCTACACAAAGCCGCTGAAAATGATCGTGACGAAAGCCCACAACGCCGGCGTTATCGCCCGGAATCCCTTTGCCGACTATCATCCGAAGAAAACGACCAAAGAGCGAGGTTATCTGATCGAATCCGAGTTGCAGGCGTTGATGAACCACAAATTCACGTTCGACGGTTATGGCAAGGTGCGCGATATGTTCGTCTTTTCCTGTTTTACGGGAATGGCTCATGCCGACGTCAAGGGGTTAACGCAGGAGATGATTCAACGCTCATTCGACGGGGATTTATGGATTGTTAAGAAGCGGCAAAAGACGAGCACGCCGTTCAAAATCAAATTGTGCGGCATTACGAAGCGCATCATCGCCCGCTACAAGCGCGAAGTTGCAGGGACGAATCTCGTATTGCCCATTCCCGACATCGCCTATTGCAACCGAGTATTGAAGAAAATAGCAGCAGAGGTCGGGATCGACAAAGTAATCACGTTCCATATGGCGCGGCATACGTTCGCCACGACCAATGCGCTGGCGCAAGGTATCCGCATTGAGGTTGTCAGTCGGATGCTGGGACACACGAATATCAAGACCACCCAGATTTACGCCAAGGTAACGGACGATATGCTGGCCAAAGGTTTCGACGAAATGGCCGGCATCTACGCCGACAAATACAGCCTTGCCCAATGAAACGGGGAGTAGAACTGCCCTACCGCCCCGATGCGCCCTGCGAGATTAGACGGGATCTCTCCGGGCGCAAAGGGGCAGTGGGCAGCCGGGCGTCATCGCTCTTTTCACCGTTCATCCTGCCGCCGAATATCGGTCGGTCGTAATGCTCCCGGAGTTTGCGGACGGATAAGTCGCCGGTACCGTCGCCCACAGATCGGCCGCTCCGCGCCCGCGCCTTTTTACAAAAGGCATAGCTTATTAGGGCATTTTCTTTCCGCCTTGCTTCGCAACGCTGAAAATGCCCCAATAAGGCAAAGGGGCTGTCGCCCCTCTGCACACCCCGGCGGCGGCAACTACTACCAAACTATCAACCACCAAAAACTACTACCACTATGGGCTATGTCGTATTGCACATCGAAAAGGCGGCCGGAACGGACGCCGCCATGTCGGGACACGTCGAGCGGAGAATAACACCCGCCAACGTCATAACGACACTTACCTACCTGAACGAAGAATTAGTAGAGTTCCCCAAAGGCGTTACCAACCGTACGGAAGCGATCCAGCACCGACTGGACAATGCAGGACTGGAGCGCAAGATCGGAAAGAACCAAGTGAGGGCGTTGCGCGTCATGCTCTCCGGAAGCCCCGAAGATATGAAGCGTATTCGGCTGGCCGGGCAGCTGGATGCTTGGGCGAAGGATTCCTGCGGCTGGCTACAAAAGACCTTCGGAAAGGAAAACGTCGTGTCGGCCGTTCTGCATCTGGACGAGAAGACGCCACATATTCACGCGACCGTCGTGCCCATTGTCCGGGGCGAACGCCGGAAAGCAAAGCTGGAACGGGAGAGGAACACGGCGGGCGGGAAGCGGACATACCGCACCAAAAAGGATCGTCCGCGCTTATGCGCCGACGATATGATGGCACGGGACAAACTCAAAGCCTACCAGACTACCTATGCCGAAGCGATGGCTAAATACGGACTGCGACGCGGCATCGACGGATCGGAAGCAAAACATATTTCCACCCAGCAGTTTTACCGCGAAGTGAAAGTAATGACGGATATTCTGAAAGCCGACATAAAGGAATTGCAGAAACAGAAAGCGACGACACGGGAGGAACTGAACCGTGTGAAAAAGGAAGTACAGACCGAACGGCTGAAAGGAGCTGCAACCTCCGCCGCAACCAATATCGCCGAAAGTATCGGTGCGATGTTCGGCAGCAACAGGGTCAAGGCGTTGGAAAGGGATAATATCGCTCTGCATCGGGAGGCAGCCTCGTATGAAGAAACCATCGAAGTCCTACAAACCCGAATACAGGTCATGCAGAGCGACCACAGCCGAGAACTGATGACAATGCAGGCACGGCACGCTGTCGAGGTGGTGAATCTAACGAAGCAGCACGAAAAAGAAATGTCGCTGATGAAAACAGCTCTCTCAAAAGCTGTCAAATGGTTTCCCTATTTCCGTGAAATGATCCGCATGGAGAACGTTTGCCGAACCGCTGGTTTCGATGACGAGCAAACTGCGACGCTTCTCAAAGGCAAACTGCTTGAATACAGCGGAGAACTCGACTCCGAAGGACACAACTGCAAGTTTACGGTCGAACGGGTGGCAGTGCGAATCACTCCCGACCCCACTGACAAAAGGAAACTACAACTCAATATCGACAAAGTACCCTTTAAGGAGTGGTGTAGGGAGAAGTTCGAGAAAATGCGAAACGCCTTTTGCCAATCCGTACAGAGGCAACAAAAATACAAAGGGCCGAGATTTTGAAACCTTGTTTCAGAAAATCGCAAATGGAATAATGAATTATTCTGTTTTTTAATTACTTTTGTATTTGGATAGAGGCAACTCTTTCCAGACATGTGAAAAGAAGCGTTATGCTTATCTCGAAGTCGGGAACGTAGGAAATTCAAGACTATTCAGAGAGAAAGGCGTAATGGTTCTCACGCGTATAGCGTGGGCTGCTATTACCATATCTCTGAATAAAGGTTATTCCTACGACCTCCGACTTAGAACGTGGCATTGCAGTTCCACGCTTCCGTGTTTTATAAAGGTTCTTGTGGCAGCTGGAGAACAAAAACAGATTGTATATGAATACTCTTAAAAGATTGACTTTGGCGATTTGTATCATCCTACTGATGAATGCTTGTGCCCCACTAAGAGCTCCGGTAGTTGTAAAAAATTCTCCGATTGAAAAGTTCAAATATGCCTACATTTCACCAACTAAGGAATTAACGTCCAGTACGGGAAGCACCTACGGAGGACAGTATGGAATCTACGGATCATCGACGACCAAAAGCGTCAACCCCAGCGATGTCATTGCAGGAATACTGATTCAAAAAGGATATGTAATACTGCCTGAACTGAATCCCGAATTAGCAAAAGAGACGTTAATTGTAAACTATGGCGAAAGTGGCAGGCGAAACCGTGGATTAGGCTACACAATAGAGGTAACGATCCAATTCATATCGGCGTATACGCACGAAATGTTCTGCTCCTGCACCGCAGAGGGGCAGGGTTCGACCGAAGCGGACGATATTCGTCAAGCGATAAAGCGCGCCTTGGATGGTTTATTCGCAAAATAAAAACAACTCAAACAATCTTATTATGAAACGGTTAATCTTTTCATTGCTTTTTGTAAACACAATTCTTATTTCATTGGCGCAAGACAAATCGGAGCATCTATCTTTCAAAGGAGTACCTATCGACGGAACTCTCAATGAATATGTATCGAAAATGAAAGCCGCCGGATTCTCGTATCTTGGGACACAGAATGGTACGGCTATCTTGCAAGGCGATTTCGCGGGCTTCAAGAGTTGTACGGTAGGCGTTTCCACACTGAAAGCTGTAAATGTAGTCAGCACAATCGGTGTAATTTTTTCCTCGCACGATGATTGGAGCTCGCTGGAAAGAGATTATGACCATCTTAAATCCATGTTAACTCAAAAATACGGCGAACCGACTGAGGTTGTGGAGCAGTTTCAAGGGAGAACCAACCCGAATACGAACAATGAAAAATTGCATGAACTGATGATGGATCGCTGCACTTGGTACACAACCTTTGAGACGACGAAAGGCGACATCCAATTATCTTTGCAGAAAGGAGACTTCGGGCAGTATTTCGTTTTACTCAAATATTACGATAAAATAAATACGGATACGGTTCGTTCTGCGGCAATGGATGATTTGTAGCATTTTATTCATGCAGAAAAAGCGATGCGTTACACGCATCGCTTTTTCTGTAATTAGGATTCGACATGTTTTTTGATTTCGGCAATGAACCGTTCTCCGATCCTCATGTAGGTACTTATGGTAATTCCTTTTATATCGATAAACTCTTCGCGGGATAGCGGTCTGTCCGTCGCCAATAATACCAATACTGAATCGTACAGGATGCGAGAAGCTACCACTCCGTTTTCTTGTGCGATTGTTTGCCTTAGAGTTCGCAACTTGGCGAGCAGTTGCATGTCGGTAAGTATATCGCCATTCGCATCTACAATCACTTTGAATCCGTCTTTCTCAATCATCCGTTCCGAATAGCCGATCGTGTAAATTTCAGCCTTTTTCTTCGTCGCAGGATTTGCCTTTGCCGAAATCATCTCAGGAGCTTGCGGGTTCCCTGCGGAAGATTCGGGTGCATGAAAATAGGCCGGCTTATCCTTGGATGGATCTTCCATGCCGAAGTTGTCCTTTCTCCATACACGATAATGTTCCTGACTGAGCAGTCGGCCGCATCCCGATTTGTCCGATTTATAATTTGTACAACCTAAAATCGGCCCGCTGCGACCACCCTTGACAATCAAATATCCGTCTTTGCACCAATCGCATTTCTGAATGGAAAGTTCGCCACCGCGCTTGTCATTAGTCATAAATCCGCATATTTCTTGATCGTTGGTGCAAATCCATAGTCTCAACCCATAATTCTTATTCCATCGCAGTTGCATCGGATAGCCGCAGATTGGGCAACGATCTTTCACGATGTTCGAGATGGAGAGGTCGGTTTTCAACTCTCCTTGCAGCGTAACGTTGGGATAGCTTTTCGGATCGCTCAACAGCTCCTTGATAAACTCCGAGGGGCGTTTTTCGGGAGTAACGATAAATACTCGGTTTTTGGTTCGGGTAAGTGCCACATAGAACAACCGCCTCTCTTCGGCATAGTTATATGAAGTATCGTTCGATACGACCAAGTGCAGCACCGGATCGTCGTCTACTTTCGACGGAAAGCCGTAGATTTCATCCTTTGCATTAATGATAATCACGTTATCGGCACTCAACCCTTTCGAACTATGGGCCGTCAGAAATTGGAGCTTGATTTTGTTCCCGTATTTTACCGAATAAACCTTCCCCGTTTTCTCGTCGTAGTTGAATTGTTTGGAATAGCAGAGATTCCTCGCGTCGAACCCATAGCGACCAATCAACAGGATGGATGCGATTCGGGATTTTCTTTCGGCCGTATTATACTCCAATATTTCTTCGATAGCTTTGTTTACAGCGATTCCCAGATAATGGTATTTGCCGCCTTCCGGCCGCTCTTTTCCTTTATCGAAAGTTTCGACATACGGGTAAATGATAACCGGATTGATGATTCGCTTCGGAGAGACAAGCTCCTTTTTGATTTGCGCCGAATTTTTCTGTACGAATGTTCCGGCAATGTCGATTATCTCCTGTGCATTGCGGTAGGTGCGTGTGATTTTCAACTCCTGCCCATAACCGACGGCTTCGCAAAATCGGGTGAACAGCGGTAGAATTGAGCCGCTGAAAGCATAGATCGACTGCCAGTCGTCACCTACTGCCATGATTTTGGCATTGCACAACTGCGACAATTCTTTGATAAGATTGTAACGCTGACGTGAAATATCCTGATACTCGTCTACGATGATATATCTGTAATCGAGCTGCTCCTTGCCGACACGTTTTTGGCGTATCAACTCGGCAGACTCGTTTATCATGTCTTGGAAGTCGATGCAATGTTGCTCCTCCAATACCTTTTGGTATTCATAAAAGCATACCTTACAGATGTCGAGAAACAATTTGGTGCGGACATTCTTATTCGCAGCCTTGAACTCTGCGAATTTCTCCAATCCGTAGCCCTGCGTCTTGAAGTTGTTGATAAAGGTGCAGATCAAAAAGGTCAGCCGTGTAATGTATTTGTTCTCCTCCGTTTCGATCAGCTTTTTATAGACTTCCGCCGTCGAGCGTTTGTTCAGTTCATAACCGCGCGCAATAAGCTGTTCGCGCAGATGGAGCAGATAATCCCGACCGTCGGCATATTGCGAGTAGGTATATATCAAATCGGTCTTGTGCTTCGCGTGCACCTGCTTTTTGTCGTCGATTCGAGAAACATACTTCTCCAACTCCTCTTGCGTATAACGATCACTTCTGTGATCTTCGGTTATCCCGAAATGTTCGATATACGAAACCTTATCGCCTTGTTTTATGCGGAAGTCGGGCGTATAGGGTTTATTCGCATCGAGAATAGGATACTGGTATATCGGCTCGTATTCGTATTCTATCTGATACATATATAGGAAGTTGGCGATACGCACCTCTTCCATCGACCGCAGTATTTCATTGTTCAATGTCTGCGTTTTCAAGGTCTTGCGATCGACGATTCGTTGAACGTATTCGTGCAGATTGCCTTTCAGGGTCGAACAGTCCGCTTTGGCGACGAACTGAAAATATTCGTTGAGTTTTTCACCTTCATAGGGTGCGGTAAAATAGGAACCGAAGAATAGAATCAATTTGTCTACGACCTCCGGATTACGCAGCACGGACGATTTCAGATAATTATTGATCACCGTGTACATATATCCGCCCTCCACAATCTTTTTGCGTTCCTCTTCACCTCGACGCAAAATCGTATAGCCGATGGAGTGAAACGTACTGATGGGGCAAGGTATTCCCAAATTGCCATTTATGCGTCCTCGGAGCTCCTCTACGGCCTTGTTTGTAAAGGAGATCACCAAAATTTGAGATGGATCAATGCCTCGCTTTTCTACGAGATAACGCACTTTGGCTGCTACCGTTGTGGTTTTGCCGGCTCCGGCTCCGGCAATTACCAGCGTATGATCTTCCTCTGAAAGCACCACTTCGCGCTGTTCCCGGTCGAGCGATATGGCCGGATCGCATGCTTTGAGGATGTTATCGAGATAGGGTTTCTCCGATTCGATGTGGTGCGAGATATAGGCGTCGTTGTGTTTTCGGATAGTCGGAGATTCCGTTGCAAGGTCAACCATTTCATCGAATTTCGCCCGGAAATAGTTTATGGCTTCAATATCGAGATTATGTTTGGCAGCATACTCGTTCAATATGTTCGACTGAACAAGCGTAGCATAGAATTGCGATAAATCACGGTATTGTTCGACGAGGTCTTTATAGTCGCTTCGGGCTATGAATTGATCTTGGGATAGCAAATCCTTGAATGCCTTATTAAAAGACATGGTTCTGACATATTCCACGGGATAATTTCCCGGATTCGAGTTTATCGGAGCCGGATTGTTGCTCTTTTGAAGTTGTCCAATATTTCTCAAAAAGGTTACTATTCCCATTATTTTCAAAAACCGTTTGTCTTACAAAGATAGTTATTATAACGGTTCTAAATATCGCTTGGTTATTTTGTTTTAGGAATATATAACGATATACTTCAAATAAAAATCTCATAAAAGAATACAATATGCAAATAAGATAAAAATACTTATCTTTGTATCGGGTTCTTTTTCAAGATGAAATAGCGCGCAATGCAGCGCAGAAGATCGGTTAACAGATCGTTAACCGCCACAAACGAAAAATCCTCACAACTCGCTGATTAGCTTATTGCAAGGATTTAATCGTCTGTTTCCGAGCGGAAAACGGGATTCGAACCCGCGACCCTCAGCTTGGGAAGCTGATGCTCTACCGACTGAGCTATTTCCGCATTACGGAGTACAAAGTTACTCCGTTTTTTTTATTTGTCAAGTTTTCGGCGGCTGAAAAATGCGCCTACCCCACGATTTTTTTCAGCGACGCGAGGTTTTCGGGGTTTTTCAGGCTGCGGCCCTCGGCCGAATAGAGGTAGTCGAGCCGGTTTCGGAAATGCTCCTCGACCTTCCCGCGCACGACCTTCATCGTGCTGTTCACCAATCCGTTCTGCTCCGTGAAAGCCTCGTCGACAATGGCCAGTCCCGCAGGCAGCCACCGTTCCGGAAACTCCCCGGCATAGGTTCCTCCGGCGCGGTAACGGTCGATCTCGGCGCCGAGAATCTCCGCTGCGACGTTTGCGCGCTCCGCTTCGGGCGTCCTGCGGGCCTCCAGCTCGCGGCGCAGCGCCTCGCGGTTGGGAACCACGATCGCCCCCGTAAACGGGCTTTGGTTGTTGTGCACGATGATCTGGTCGATGTAGGGCGACTTGTCCACGATCGCCTCCTCCATTCCTTCGGGGCTGTATTTTTCGCCGTCCGAAGCGATCAGCAGGCTCTTGAAACGTCCCAGCACATAGAGGAAATCATCCTCCGAGACGTAACCCATGTCGCCCGTGTGGAGCCACCCGTCGCGCACGGTTTCGGCCGTGGCCCCGGGATTCTTCCAGTAGCCGGCCATGACGTTCTCGCCGTGGACGACGATTTCGCCCTTCTGCCCGCGGGGAACCTCGCGACCCTCCTCGTCGAGGATCTTCAGGTCCAGCGGAATGAGTATCTTGCCCGACGATCCGAACCGGTGCCAGTGATGTTTGGGCGAGTTGGTCGAAATCACGGGCGTCGCCTCCGAAAGTCCGTATCCCTGGAACATCGGGATTCCGATGGCGTAGAAAAACCGCTGCAACTCCGCGTCGAGCAGCGCACCGCCTCCGACGAAGAATTCGAGATGGCCTCCGAACGCCTGCCGCACCTTGCGGAACAGCAGCGCGTCGAAAATCCCGACGACGGGGGCCAGCACGATGCGCCATCCGCTGCCCCTGCCGTACCCGTCGCTGTTGTATGCGTATGCCGTGCGGAGTGCGAGGTTGAAAAGCGCCTCGGTGAATCTCCCCTTGGCCCGTATGGAGCTTTCGATGTTTTTCCGGAAGTTCTTGGCCAGCGCCGGGACCGACAGCAGGAAGTGCGGCTGCACCTCGCGGATGTTCTGCGGGATGTTCTTGAGCGTCTCCATCGGCGTCGCTCCGATCTGCACCGTGGCCACCGAGGCTCCGCAGGCGATCATGATGTAGAAACCCACGACGTGGGCGAAACAGTGGTCGAGCGGCAGGATGATCAGCGTGCGGAAATGCGGCGGAATGTCGACCCGCGACAACGCCTGCTCGACGTTGGCCGTGTAGTTGCGGTGGGTCAGGATCACGCCTTTGGGGTCTGACGTCGTGCCCGAGGTGTAGGTGATCGTGGCGTAATCGTCATTCCGGATCGCCTGCCCGATCTCCATGAACTTCTCCTTGTTCTTGGCGAGGTATTCGCGGCCCAGACGCTTGAGCGTCCCGTAGGCCGTCTCCCCGGATTCCAGCGGAATGTGTCCGAGGACGATCACCTGCTCCAGCTGCGGCAGTCCGGCGCGGATGCGGCGGATCTTGGGCAGCTGGTGTTTCGACACGAAAACGGCCTTGACCTCGGCGTGCCGCATGCGGAAGAGGAGGTCGTTCGACTCTTCGAGTTTCACCGACAGGGGCACGCTGACCGCCCCGGCGTAGAACAGCCCCAGTTCGGAAATGATCCATGCGTTGCTGCCTTCGGCCAGTATCGCCACCTTGTCTCCGGGGCGGATGCCGAGCGCGGCGAGTCCGGCTCCGGCTTCGAGCGCCTGCTCGCGGGTCTCGGCATAGGTCGTAGGCTCGAATTTGTGATGGCGTTTTTCGAGCAGGAAGGTCTTGGCCCCGTATTTCCGCACGGAGGCCTCGAAGAGGTCGATGATGGTCTTTTTCATGGTTCTTAATCCATTTTCAGCACGGCGAGGAATGCCGACTGGGGAACTTCGACGTTACCGATCTGGCGCATGCGCTTCTTGCCCTTCTTCTGTTTTTCGAGCAGCTTGCGCTTACGCGAAATATCTCCGCCGTAGCACTTCGCCGTCACGTCCTTGCGCACGGCCTTGACCGTTTCGCGTGCGATGATCTTGGCGCCGACGGCGGCCTGTATGGCGATGTCGAACTGCTGGCGGGGGATCAGCTCCTTGAGCTTTTCGCACATCTTGCGTCCGAAATCGTAGGCGTGGTCCGTGTAGGTGAGCGACGAGAGGGCGTCGACCGGCTCCCCGTTGAGCAGGATGTCGAGCTTGACGAGTTTCGAGGGCTGGAATCCCGTGCGGTGGTAGTCGAACGAGGCGTATCCTTTCGAGATGCTCTTGAGCTTGTCGTAGAAGTCGAAGACGATCTCCGAGAGGGGCATGTCGAAGTTGACCTCCACGCGGTCCTGCGTGATGAATGTCTGGTTCTTCATCACCCCGCGCTTGTCGATGCAGAGTTTGATGACGTTGCCCAGAAACTCCGACTTGGTGATGATCTGCGCGAGGATGTAGGGTTCCTCGATCTTGTCGATCTTCGTCACCTCGGGCAGTCCCGAGGGGTTGTGCACCTCGACCACGTCGCCCTGCGTCGTGGTGATGCGGTACGACACGTTGGGCACGGTCGTGATGACGTCCATGTCGAATTCGCGGTACAGCCGCTCCTGAATGATCTCCATGTGCAGCAGCCCGAGGAATCCGCAGCGGAACCCGAATCCGAGCGCCAGCGAGCTTTCCGGCTCGAACGTGAGCGAAGCGTCGTTGAGCTGCAATTTTTCGAGCGACGCGCGCAGGTCCTCGTACTGGTCGGCCTCCACCGGGTAGACGCCCGCGAAGACCATCGGCTTCACGTCCTCGAATCCGGCGATGGCCTCTTTGGCGGGGTTGGTCACCGAGGTGATCGTGTCGCCGACCTTCACGTCCGACGAGGTCTTGATCCCCGAGCAGATATACCCCACGTCCCCGGCCCTGATCTCCTGCCGGGGCTGCATCTTGAGTTTCAGCACGCCTATTTCGTCGGCGTCGTACTCGCTGCCCGTGTTGAAGAACTTCACGTGGTCGCCCTTGCGCAGCGTGCCGTTGAAGACGCGGAAATAGGCGATGATCCCGCGGAAGGGGTTGAACACCGAGTCGAAGATCAGCGCCTGCAACGGCGCGCTCTCGTCGCCCGTGGGAGCGGGAATGCGGTTTACGATCGCTTCCAACACCTCTTCGACGCCCAGTCCCGTCTTGCCCGATGCCAGCAGAATATCCTCCTCCCTGCATCCTATGAGGTCGATCACCTGATCCTTCACCTCGTCGATCATCGCCGAATCCATGTCGATCTTGTTCAGCACGGGGATGATCTCCAGGTCGTGCCCCACGGCGAGGTAGAGGTTCGAAATCGTCTGCGCCTGAATGCCCTGCGTGGCGTCGACCACCAGCAGCGCCCCTTCGCACGAGGCGATTGCGCGCGACACTTCGTACGAGAAGTCGACGTGTCCCGGGGTGTCGATCAGGTTGAGCGTGTACCGCTGTCCGTCGCGGGCCGTGTACTCCATCTGGATGGCGTGGCTCTTGATGGTGATTCCCTTTTCGCGTTCGAGGTCCATGTCGTCGAGCACCTGCGACTGCATTTCGCGCTGGTTGAGCGTGTTGGTCTTCTCCAGCAGACGGTCTGCGAGTGTCGATTTGCCGTGGTCGATGTGGGCTATGATGCAGAAATTTCGGATGTTTTTCATATATAAGGGTAAAATCTTCGGCAAATATACATAAATTTTTGAATATATCGGAGGGCTTCCGTTTGCCGGAATGGCACAAATTGCTTATATTTGCGACTTCAACAAGTTAGGTTAAAGATGTTAAGCAGACAAATCGCATCCAAACTCCGGGGCTATGAGACCCCGTTCTACCTCTATGACATGGCGCTGTTGCGCCAGACCCTCGAAAGCGTCGTTTACGAGTCGAAGAAATACGGCTACAAGGTCCACTACGCCATCAAGGCCAACTACGACGACCATCTGCTGGCGGTCATCCGCGAATACGGGCTGGGCATCGACTGCGCCTCGGGCAACGAGCTGCGCAAGGCCGTCGAGGCCGGATTCGACCCCAAGGGCATCGTCTATGCGGGCGTGGGCAAACGCGACAAGGAGCTGAAATACGCCATCGAGCAGAACATTCTGGCCATCAACTGCGAGTCGATTCAGGAACTGGAGCTGGTCGACGCCCTTTCGGCCGAGGCGGGCAAGGTGACCGACATCGCGCTGCGCATCAACCCCGACATCGACCCCAAGACCAACCACTGCATCGACACGGGCCAGGCGGACAGCAAGTTCGGCATCTCCTACGAGGAAGTGCTTGAGCACGCCGCGGAGATCCGGTCGCTCAAAAACGTCAACATCATCGGACTGCACCTGCACATCGGATCGCAGATCCGCGAGCTGCATGTCTTCGAGAACATGTGCAACAAGGTCAACGTCATCGTCGAGAACCTCGAAAAACTGGGCTGCAAGTTCCGTTTCGTCGACGTGGGCGGCGGCCTGGGCGTCAACTACGACGTTCCCGAGAACGAGCCGATCCCCAACTTCGCGTCGCTGTTCTCGATCGTCCACAACCACCTGCGCATCGGCGACCGCGAGGTGCACTTCGAGTTCGGGCGTTCGATCGTCGCCGAATGCGGCGAGCTGATCACGACGGTGCTGTTCAACAAGACCACCGCCACGGGCCGCAAGCTGGTGATCGTCGACGCTTCGATGACCGAGCTGGTCCGCCCGGCGATGTACGGTTCGTACCACAACATCGAGAACATCACGGCCAAGGACGACGAGGTGCGCGAGAAATACACGGTTGTCGGCACGGCCTGCGAATCGACGGACGTTTTCGACGAGAACGTCACCCTGCGCCGCACGCATCGGGGCGACCTGCTGACCATCAAGTCGGCCGGGGCCTACGGCATGTCGATGGCTTCGCGCTACAACCTCCACGATCTTCCCGGCGCCGTTTACAGCGACGAAATCAAATAGATAAAGGCGGCTCCGGCCGCCTTTCCTCATCGCTATGTGGCTCACTTTGGCATTCACCTCGGCGGCGCTGCTCGGCTTCTACGATGCGGCTAAGAAAAAGGCCCTCACCGGCAACGCCGTGCTGCCCGTGCTGTTGCTCAACACGCTCTTTTCGACGCTGTTCTTCCTGCCCGCGATCCTCTCGGCGGAGTTCGGCCTCGGATGGTTCGACCATACCCTGCTGGCGACGGCTCCCGGCACATGGGAGGCCCACGCCCTGGTCGTTCTGAAATCGGCCATCGTGCTCACTTCGTGGATTTTCGGTTACTTCGGCATGAAGCACCTCCCGATCACCATCGTCGGGCCGATCAACGCCACGCGCCCCGTTATGGTGCTCGTCGGGGCATTCGTGATCTTCGGCGAGCGTCTCAACGCCTACCAGTGGACCGGCGTTGCGCTGGCCCTCGTGTCGCTCTTCCTGCTGAGCCGTTCGAGCCGCCGCGAAGGGGTCGTCTTCACCCATAACCTCTGGATTCTGTTCATCGCCCTGGCGGCCGTGACGGGCGCCGTCAGCGGGCTGTACGACAAATATATCATGGCGCGCCTCGACCCGGTTTTCGTGCAGAGCTGGTATAACCTCTACCAGCTCGGGATGATGTCCGTCGTGGTCGGCATCCTCTGGTGGCCCCGGCGGCACGCCACCACCCCGTTTCATTGGAGCTGGGCCATTCCGCTGATCTCGGTGTTCCTTTCGCTGGCCGACTTCGCCTACCTGTTCGCCCTGCGCGATCCGGACGCCATGATCTCCGTGGTCTCGATGGTCCGCCGCGGCTCGGTCGTGGTGTCGTTTCTCTGCGGCGCGGTGCTGTTCCGCGAGCGCAACCTGCGCTCGAAGGCCGTCGACCTGGCCTTTATCCTCGTCGGCATGTTCTTCCTCTGGCTCGGTTCCCGCCCCGCTTAAGAAGCGAGTTTTAGGGGGGGGGCGATGGAATGTCCCTCTGGTCTCCCGCCCCGTTCTGCACCTCCGGCGCAAAACAAAAAGCGAGACCCGAAAGTCTCGCTTCTCCTATTTTGAGCGCAGCTTCAGATAAGATGCTCCAACTGGTTGATCGTCTTGCGGATCTCCTCATCGCTCGGCGAGAAGTCCTTCAACGCTCCGGCCAGATACTGCTCGTAGGCGTAGAGGTCGATCACGCCGTTGCCCGAGAGGTTGAACAGGATGGTTTTCGACACGCCTTCCTCCTTGGCTTTCAGCGCTTCGCGGATCGTCGCGGCGATGGCGTGCGTCGACTCCGGAGCCGGGATGATGCCCTCGGTCTGGGCGAACAGAACGCCTGCGGCGAGGGTCTCGACCTGCGGCATCGACTGCGCCTCGATCAGCCCGTCCTTCATCAGCTGGCTGACGATCGAGCCGGCTCCGTGGTAGCGCAATCCCCCGGCGTGAATGTCCGACGGCTGAAAATCGTGGCCCAGCGTGTACATCGGGATCAGGGGCGTGAATCCCGCCACGTCGCCGAAGTCGTACTGGAATTCGCCGCGGGTGAGTTTCGGGCATCCTTCAGGCTCCACGGCGATCACGCGTATCTTCTTCCCCTCGGCGAAATTCTTCCGCAGGAACGGGAAGCCGATGCCCGCGAAGTTGCTGCCGCCTCCGAAACATCCGATCACCATGTCCGGCTCGGCGTCGGCCATCTCCATCTGCGTCACGGCCTCCTGGCCGATGACCGTCTGGTGCAGAACCACATGGTTCAGCACGCTTCCCAGGCAGTAGCGCGTGTCTTCCGGACGGCGCAAAGCCATCTCCACGGCCTCGGAAATGGCCAGCCCGAGGCTTCCCGAACAGTGCGGATCGCGCTCCAGCGCCGCACGGCCCGATTCGGTCAGCGTCGAGGGTGACGCCACGCACTCCGCGCCCCACGTGTTCATCATCAGGCGGCGGTAGGGCTTCTGGTCGTAGCTGACCTTGACCATGAATACCTGGAGGTCGATGCCGAAGTGCTTGGCCGCGAAGGCGATCGACGCGCCCCACTGTCCGGCGCCGGTCTCGGTGGTCAGGTGCTTGATGCCCTGTTTGTAGTTGTAGTAGGCCTGCGGCACGGCGGTGTTGGGCTTGTGCGAACCCGCGGGCGACACGCTTTCGTTCTTGAAAAAGATCTTCGCGGGCGTTCCGAGGGCCTTTTCCAGCCCCGTTGCGCGCACGAGCGGCGTCGGGCGCCATATCCTGTAAATCTCCTGCACCTCCTCGGGAATGTCGATGTAACGCTCGGTCGACATCTCCTGGTCGATCAGTTCCTCGGCGAAGATCGCCGACATCTGCTCCTTCGTGACGGGCTTTTTCGTTCCGGGGTGCAGCGGCGGGAGCGGTTTGTTGGGCATGTCGGCTACGATGTTGTACCATTGCGTGGGCATCTGTTTTTCGGTGAGGCAGAATTTTTTCGTTTTCATAATGGGTATCGGTTTTTGAATTTGAAATGTGCAAAAGAAAAAGCCCGCTGCTTACTTTTCGTAAACAACGGGCTTGTGTATTTTTCGGGGTTCAACTATACACGCGCGGTTCCGCACTCATTGTTCACGAGAGTCAACGAGCGCCACCACCATGCCTGTATGTTGAAATTGCGGATCATCTTTCAGCTTTGTTTCTGCAAATATATGCGGTCGGTTCGTAAAATGCAAATTTTTTACGAATTATTTTCGACACCTATATATGTAAGGAATTTTTACCGTACTTTGCGGAAAAATTTATATTTTTGCATGATTATCCGCAAATTCAAAACTTAACGATATGAATATTTCGTATAACTGGCTCAAACGTTATATCGCGACCGATCTTCCGGCCGAAAAGATCGCTGAAATCCTGACGGACATCGGCCTCGAAGTCGAAGGCTTCGAGAAGATCGAAACCGTGAAAGGCGGCCTTCGGGGCGTTGTCGTCGGCGAGGTTGTGACCTGTGCCGATCACCCCGATTCGGACCACCTGCACGTCACCGCGGTGGACGTGGGAGCCGCCGAGCCGTTGCAGATCGTCTGCGGCGCCGCGAACTGCCGGGCCGGATTGAAAGTCCTCTGCGCCACGGTCGGCGCGGTGCTCTACCCCGACGGCGGCGACGAGGAGTTCAAGATCAAACGTTCGAAGATCCGCGGCGTGGAGTCGCTCGGAATGCTCTGCGCCGAGGACGAGCTGGGCATCGGGTCTTCGCACGACGGCATCATGGAACTTCCGGCCGACGCCCCCGTGGGCATGGAGGCCAGGGAATACCTGCATGTCGAGGACGACTACCTGATCGAGATCGGACTCACGCCCAACCGTGTGGACGCCGCTTCGCACATCGGCGTGGCGCGCGATCTGGCCGCTTACCTGAAG
This sequence comes from Alistipes sp. 56_sp_Nov_56_25, assembly GCF_001915285.1. Classification (NCBI taxonomy): domain Bacteria; kingdom Pseudomonadati; phylum Bacteroidota; class Bacteroidia; order Bacteroidales; family Rikenellaceae; genus Alistipes; species Alistipes sp. 56_sp_Nov_56_25. The sequence goes on along the minus strand of NZ_MNQF01000061.1, from coordinate 88,452 downwards.
AGCCGCGGCGAAAATGCCGAAGTGAAACTGCCCGATGTTTCGGCTTTCGCTCCCGACAATCACGACCTGGAGGTGGCGGTCCGCGTCGAAAATCCCGAGGCCGCGCCCCGCTATGCCGGCGTTACGGTCACGGGCTGCAAGATCGGTCCGTCGCCCGAGTGGATGCAGAACTGCCTGCGCGCCGCGGGCATCAATCCCAAGAACAATCTGGTCGACATCACCAATTTCGTGTTGTTCGAGCTGGGCCAGCCCCTGCACGCCTTCGACGCCGCGAAGATCGAGGGCCGCGAAGTCGTGGTCCGCACCTGCGCCGAGGGCACGCCCTTCGTGACGCTGGACGGCGTGGAGCGCAAACTCACGGACAAGGACCTGATGATCTGCTCGGCCGAGCGTCCCATGTGCATCGCCGGCGTTTTCGGCGGACTGGACTCGGGCGTGAGCGACACCACGACCGACGTATTTATCGAGAGCGCCTATTTCAACCCCGTGTGGGTACGCAAGACGGCCAAGCGTTTCGGCCTGAATACCGACTCTTCGTTCCGCTTCGAGCGCGGCATCGACCCCAACATGCAGGTCTACGCCGCCAAGCGCGCCGCCCTGCTGATGAAGGAGCTGGCCGGGGGTACGATCTCCAGCGGCATCACGGACATCTATCCGGAGCCGATCGGGGATTTCGTCTTCGACATCTCGTTGGCAAGGGTCAACGCGCTGATCGGCAAGGAGATTCCCGAAACGGTCGTCCGCACGATCATCGCGGCGCTGGAGGTGAAGATCCTCGCCGAGAAAGACGGCGTGCTGACGGTCGCCGTGCCGCCCTACCGTGTCGACGTGCAGCGCGAAGCCGACCTCGTGGAGGACATCCTGCGCATCTACGGCTACAACAACGTCGAAATCCCCACGCAGGTCCGTTCGACGCTCTCCTATGCGCCGAAACCCGACCGCAACCGTCTGATGAACCTCGCGGCCGATTTCCTCACGGCCAACGGGTTTACCGAGATCATGTCCAACTCGCTGACGAAAGCCGCCTATTACGAGGGCCTGACCTCCTGTCCCGCCGAGCGTTGCGTGCGTATTCTCAACCCGTTGAGCGCCGACCTGAACGTGATGCGCCAGACGCTGCTGTTCAACATGCTGGAGGCCGTCGGTCTGAACGCCAACCGCCGCAACGGCGATCTCTGCCTCTACGAGTTCGGCAACTGCTATTTCTACGACGAGTCGAAGCGCACGGACGAAAACCGCCTGGCGGCCTACTCCGAGGAGTACCGCCTCGCCATCGCCGTCACGGGCGTCTCGACGCCGCAGTCGTGGAATGCGAAGCCCGTGAAGGCGTCGTTCTTCACCCTGCGCGCAGTCGCCGAGAAACTGCTCCGCCGCTTCGGCGTCGACATCTACGCGCTGAAGGCCGAGACGCTCGAAAGCGATCTTTTCAGCGAGGGCCTCACGCTGTCGCTCAATGGCAAACAGTTGTTGCAGATCGGCTCCGTGGCCGCCGCAATCCGCCGCCGTACCGATGTCAAGCAGGATGTGTACTATCTGGAGATGAATTTCGAGGCCCTTGCGAAATCCACGAAGAAGCTGAAGATTGCCGCCGGGGAACTGTCGAAATTCCCCGAGGTCAGACGCGATCTGGCGCTGCTGGTGGACAAGTCCGTGACCTTCTCCTCGCTGCGCGACGCAGCCTTCGCCGCCGAGCGCAAGCTGCTGAAAAGCGTCTCGCTGTTCGATGTCTACGAGGGCGACAAGCTTCCCGAGGGCAAGAAATCCTACGCTTTGAGCTTCATTCTGGAGGACAAGACCCGCACGCTGGACGAGCGGACCATTGAGCGTGTGATGGCGAACCTCACCCGGCAGTTCGAGCAGAAATGCGGCGCGCAGGTCCGGGCCTGACGAAATTTCAGCAACCGAAAGACCGCCCGGCCCCATCGGAGCCGGGCGGTCTTCCTTAAAATACGCCGATGCGACGATTTTCCAGAATATTTGCGTGGACGACCCTGTTCTTCGTTGCGGGAGCCGTGCTGTTCTTTACCAAAGCCGCCGCGCTTCCCTATAAGGTCGCTTGGCCCGTCCTGCTGCTGTCCCTGGCGACCTTCCTGTCGCGGCGCCGGGAACTGCTCCCGTTCGGGTTCGCCTTCCTGTTTTCCGCCGCCGGGGATGCCGTGGGCGCCAGGGGGTTGTTCATTCCCCAGATGGCCTTCTTTGCGCTGGCGCACGCCGCCTATGTGTGCTGGTTCCTGCCCCGGGCGCGGCGCAGGCTCCGTGCGGTTTCGCTGGCCGTCACTGTCCCGCTGCTCGTCTTCCTTTTCGCCGCCATCGTCCCCGAGGCCCCGTTTCCGGCCGAACGCATCGGCGTCGCCGTCTACGGGCTGGTCATCGCCGCAATGCTTTATAGCGCGCTCCAGTACGACGGGGCATGCGCCGCCGGATTCAGGTGTGCGGCCCTGCTGTTCGTCTTTTCCGACGCGGTGATCGCTTGGAACCGCTTCATCGGACCGGTTCCGGCCCGGACCTGGATCGTTATGATCACCTACTACCTCGCGCAATACCTCTTTTTCCGCTTCGCCTTCAAAACCGCGGCCCGGAACTGACGCTTACAGCGCCGGTTTCACCTGCGGCGGCTGGATTGTGACGTAGGGCGTGCCGTTGTCGTCGCACGTCGAGACGATCCGCACGGCCTTCACCGGACGCCCGGGGCGCAGCGTGATGCTTCCCATCTCCAACTCTCCCGCCCGCTCGAACGTCGCGCCGTCGTACGACACCTCGGCGTAACCCGTCGTCACGATCGTCTTCGGCAGCTGGCGGTTTCCCGTCTGCAAATACATTTCGCGGCACCTCACCGGCTCGCTGAACGTGTAGCGTATCCAATCCTGCTGCCGGCAGGCGCGGCGCGTACGCGAAAGGCCCTTGTAGCTCTCGGCGTTGGCATAGGGGAACTTCGCGCTCTCGCCCATCGAGGTCGTGATCGCCACGGCGGGCGTAATGGTCCGCCAGCGGGACTTGTCGGCCACGTAGGGGCTGCGGGCGGTGCCGTAGCGCGAATAGAAGCGGTAGAGATGCGGTTTCCCGGTGCGGACCGGAGCCGTGTAAGGGTGTTCTTCCGGAGAGCCGTCCATAAGGTAGTAAATCGCGGAGCCGTCGTCCGCCGAAGCGGTGAACGCGCCGTCGCCGTAGCCGACCTTCGGCGGGAAGAGCCGGAACCGGATGCCCATGGCCGCCATCCGGTCGTAATGTTTTCCTTTCAACTCCTCGTAATAGGCGTCCCACCCTTCGGCGTTGCCGCTCCAGGCGATGCGTGCGAGGGCGCAGACGCGCGGAAAGAGCATGTAGTCGAGGTAGTCGGGCTTTTCCGGCTCGTGCGAGACGTAGGCTTCGCTGAAAAACGCCCCCTGCAACCCCTCGACGTTGCGCATCTGTTCGGGGCTGAACTCCGTGAAGCCGAAGCCGTAGACCTTTTTGGCGTCGAAGATCGCCGCCCAGTCGTGCCCGTCCTCGCGGGGCGACTGGCGCATGTCGAAATAGAAGTACTGGCCCGGCATCACGACGGTGCGGTAACCCTTCGCCGTGGCGTCGAGACAGGCCTTGACGCTCTCCCAGCCGTGCACGCGGCACTCCCGGGCGAAGGCTCCCGTGCGCACGGCCTCGTTCCACACGGCGGGCCGTTTGCCGTGCGAACGGAGGATTGCGGCCATGCGCTCCATGAAGAGGTCCTCCAGCCGGTGCGGGTCGGTCATCCCCTCCCGTTTCATCAGCGCCCGGCAGTCGGGACACCGCTCCCACTGCGACATGTCGACCTCGTCGCCGCCCACGTGGATGTACTCCGAGGGGAACAGCTCGCACAGTTCGCCCAGAATGTCGCCCAGCAGCGCGTAATTCTCCTCCCGGGCCACGCACCATGCCGAACGGTAGTCGTAACCGTTGGTCGACACGGTGTCGGGCGGATAGTTGCAGCGGATTTCGGGATGCACCGACGCGATGTTGCGGCTGTGGCCCGGCAGGTCGATTTCGGGAATGATCTCGATATTCCGCAGGGCGGCGTAACGGATCAGCTCGCGCATCTTGCTTTGCTTGAAGTAACCTCCGTATTTCTCTGACCACTTGCCGTATACGGGCCTCACGGGCGAGTCGCCGCCGCGGAAGCCGCCGATCTCGGTCAGCTCAGGGTGCGAAAGGATCTCGATGCGCCACCCCTCGTCGTCCGAAAGATGAAGATGCAATTTGTTGATATTGTGGTAGGAAAACAGGTCTATATAACGTTTCACTTCATCCATTCCGATCCACGTCCGCGCCACGTCGAGCATCATCCCCCGATAGCCGAACCGCGGCTTGTCCTCGATCCTGACGCAGGCGATGCCGGTTCCCGGGGCGATCCCCCTGCGGGCGTAGACTTCGGGCGGCAGCAGCCGGAACAGTTGTTGCAGTCCGTTGAAAACCCCGCCGCAGGTGGAACTTCCGATCTGGATGTGGTCGGGCGCGATGTCGAGGGTGTAAGCCTCCGACGGCTCCCCGTCCGGGGCGTCGAGCGTCAGCACGACGGAGCCTTCCCCCGCCATGCCGTTGCGAACCCCGCACCCGAGGTATTCGGCGGCGTATTCGGCCAGGGAGGCCAGTTCGCGGTCGGCGGAGATTGTCGTTCCGGGACCGAACGTGAAGATCCCTTCGCGGGGCGTCGTCTTTTCCGGGGCGGGTTGCGCCGCGGCGGTGCACAGGCCGCAAAGGGCTGTCGTCAAGAGGATCAGAAGTCGTAATTTCATGCGACGTGAGGATTTTGTTTCCCGCAAAGTTACTTTTTTTCCGCCGAATGTGCTACCTTTGCCGGAGTAAAACCACGGTTTTAGCGGGCGGACGGCGGCGAATCACGGACAGATTCCGCTTCTGCGCCCGGTGTGAAAAAATAATTTGCGACATGGAAGATAAACGTCTGAAGGCCACGGCCCGTCTTTTGGAGGTGATGAACACCCTGCGCCGCGAGTGCCCCTGGGACCGCGAGCAGACATTCGACTCGCTGCGCAGCAACACCATCGAGGAGACTTACGAACTGGCCGATGCCATCACCGACCACAATATGGAGGGCATCAAGGAGGAGTTGGGCGACCTGCTGCTGCACGTGGTGTTCTATTCGAAACTGGGCGAGGAAGAGGGCGCGTTCGATTTCGGCGACGTGGCCGACGCGCTGTGCGACAAGCTGATCTACCGCCACCCTCACGTCTACGGCGACATTCACGCCAACACGCCCGACCAGGTCAAGGAGAACTGGGAGGCGCTGAAACTCCGCAAGAAGAACCGCCGGAGCGGCACGCTGGGCGGTGTTCCGCGCTCGCTCCCGGCGATGGTCAAGGCCTACCGCATGGGCGAAAAGGCCGCCGGGGCGGGTTTCGACTGGGAGCAGAAGGAGGATGTCTGGGACAAGGTCCGCGAGGAGCTGGGCGAAGTGGAAGCCGAGATGAAATCGGGCAGCAAGACCGACCTCGAAGGCGAATTCGGCGACCTGCTGTTCGCGCTCGTCAACGCCTGCCGCCTCTACGGCGTGGACCCCGAATCGGCGCTGGAACGCACGAACAAGAAGTTCATCCAACGCTTCAATTACATGGAGGAACGCGCTGCGGCAAAAGGACATACGCTTCACGAGATGTCGCTCGGCGCGATGGAGGAGCTGTGGCAGGAAGCCAAGAGAAATTAAGAATTAAAAATCAGAAATTCAGATATGGCGCTTATACGAAAAGTCCGCGGGCATGAGCCTGTGATCGGAGAGAACACCTTTCTGGCCGAAACGGCCGTCATTCTGGGCGACGTGACCATCGGCCGCGACTGCTCGATCTGGTACAACGCCGTGCTGCGGGGCGACGTGAACCGGATCGTCATCGGCGACCGCACGAACATCCAGGACGGCGTGGTGCTCCACACCATCTACGACAAGGCGAAGCACCCTTCGCAGACGATCATCGGCAACGACGTCTCGGTGGGCCACAACGCCATCATCCACGGCGCGGTGATCGGCGACAACTGCCTGATCGGCATGGGCGCCACCCTTCTGGACAACGCCCGCATCCCCTCGGGGTGCATCATCGCGGCCAACGCGCTGGTGCTCTCGAACGCGCAGCTGGAACCCAACTCGGTCTATGCGGGCGTCCCGGCCAAAAAGGTCAAGGAGGTGACTGCGGAGCAGCGCGAGGAGATCATCCGCCGCACGGCCCACGACTATATGCTGTACGCCTCCTGGTACGGCGAGCCGGAAGAGTGACCGGTTTCCGTGCGGCACGGCAGGACGCGGCCGGAAACCGCGTTCGCAGGCCCGTCTCGCTCCGGATCCTCCCCGGAAGAGACCCGAGCCGCCGTAGGCGGCGGCTACGACCGCCCGAAGCGAAATCCGGTAATTTTTAGTTAGAGCGATAACTACCCTATATGAAACTGCAATCGAAATACGCCGATCTGGTGCTCAATCTGTTGGTTGCCGTGGCGATCAGCCTGGTGGTCAATTTCTCCTACGTGCTGCTGATGCTCGTGGACCTGAACAGCGACAGCCAGCCCCGCCCTTCCGACCAGAGAGCCGTCGAACGGCCCGACGAGGGCGTGCTTTCGGTCCACCCCGACGGCTACGGGTACCTGGTTTACGAGAACGGCGACAGCGTCTACGTGCCCACGCGGCGCATGCGGTGGCTGGAGATCGCGCCCGGCGACCGGATCGTCGCGGACCTGATGCCGCCGCGCTCCGAGAAGGCGCATCCGATGCTGGCGGAAATCCGCACGCGCAACGGCGCGGAGTTCGATTACAGCAAACTTTACAACGGGCCTTCGAAGATGACGGAACTGCTCCTGCAACTGTTCTACTACCTCGTCGTGTCGTTCGTCATGCTCTCGATCCTCACCTCCGTCAGGCGCAACTACTCCATGTCGCGCTTCGTGCGCCGCTGCCTGTGGTGCTGCGTCGCGGCGGCCGCGCTCTACTGCGTGGCTCCCGTCACGGAGTGGCACACGGGGCGCATCGGGCTGAACTTTATGAGCGGGCGGATGTTCGACTACATGCTGCTGCTCAAATGCTCGTTCGCCGTGGTGGCGTCGATGCTCTACGGGCGCATCTACGTGCTGATTTCCCAGCGGCAGGCCGTCGTCGTCGAGAACGAGCGGCTCAAGAACGAAAACCTCACCACGCGTTACAACATGCTCGTCGGGCAGATCAACCCCCATTTCTTCTTCAACTCGCTCAACTCGCTGGCGATGCTCGTGCGCGAGAAGCACGACCAGAAGGCCCTGACCTACATCGACCAGCTTTCGTACACGTTCCGCTACATCATCCAGAACGGCCAGAGCATGCTGATGACCCTCGACGAGGAGCTGAAATTCCTGGAGGCTTACAGCTACCTTTTCAAGATACGCTACGCCGACAAGCTCTTTTTCGACATCGACGTCGACGAGAAATACCTCGGGTGGAAACTCCCGGCCTTCTCGCTGCAACCGCTGATCGACAATGCCGTCAAGCACAATTCGATCACCCGCACCAAGCCGTTCCACATCTCGGTCCGCACCGAAGAGGGGCTGCTCGTGGTGTCGAACCCCAAGGTTCCCAAACTCGAACCCGAACCTTCGACCGGCATCGGGCTGGAGAACCTGCGCAACCGCTGGAATCTGATCACGGGCAGCGACATCGAAATCGTCGACGACGGCGCCACCTTCTCCGTGCGCATGCCGCTGCAAAATCCCTCCGTATGATGAAAGCCCTGATTATCGAAGACGAAACCGCCGCCGCGCGCAACCTCGCGGCGATTCTGCGGCAGACGGCTCCCGACGTGGAGATCGTGGCGACGCTCGAGAGCGTCGAGGAGAGCGTCGAATGGCTCCGTTCGAATCCCCACCCCGACCTGCTGTTCATGGACATCCACCTGGCCGACGGCGATTCGTTCCGCATCTTCGACGCCGTGGAGATCGCAGCCCCGGTGATCTTCACGACGGCCTACGACCAGTATGCACTCGAAGCTTTCAAGGTCAACAGCATCGACTACCTGCTCAAGCCGCTCAACGCTTCGGACGTCGGCCGTGCGCTGGCCAAGCTGCACCGCCTCACGTCGGTTGAGCGCAGCGATTACGGCTCGCGGGTCCGCACGCTGGCCGCCAGCCGCCGCGAGGAGGTTTTCCTGGTGCACGTGCGCGACAAAATCATCCCGCTGCACCGCAGCAGGATCGCCTACTGCTACACGTCGAACGAGAAGGTCACGGCCTACGGTTTCGACGGCGCGGCCTACCCGCTGGACAAAACCCTCGAAGCGTTGCAGGGACTGCTTCCCGAGTCCGAATTCTTCCGGGCCAACCGCCAGTTCATCGTCGCGCGGCAGGCCGTGAAGGAGATCGCCGTGTGGTTCGGGAGCCGTCTCACGCTGCACCTCACTGTCGAAACGCCCGAGCGGATCGTCATTTCCAAAGCCCGCGTTCCCGAATTCAAGGCGTGGCTGCGGTCGCTTCACCCTGTCGAATAGGCGGTTGACCCCGCCGTTCTGCCGTTTTACCCGGGGCCTGGCTCCGGGTTTTCGTTTTGGCGTTACCTTTGCATCAGGAACTCCGGGAAACCGGATTGCCGGAAAACAAAAAAAGTGATGCACAACCAAATTCGAAAAATTATGAAAAAGAGGATTTTTGCAGTTGCCGCAGCCCTCTGCCTGATGGCGGGAACGGGCGCTTTCGCACAGGAGGCCAAGCCGGCCGCCGCTCCCAAGGAGCGTCCGACCGTGGAACAGATGGCGCAGCGCATGACCGAACGCATGCAGAAGGAGCTGAAGCTCACCGATGCGCAGGCCAAGGAGGTTTACAACCTGAATTTCCAGCAGATCAAGGAGATGCAGGCCATGCGCGAGAAGATGCGGGAGGCGCGCAAGGCCGAGGCCGAAAAGATGAAGTCGATCCTGACGACCGAACAGTTCGTGCAGTGGTCGCAGATGCAGGCTCCGCGGCCCGGCCAGCGCGGTCATGGTCCCCAGATGATGAAAAAAGGCGACCGTCGCGGAGGCGGCAAGGAGTGCTGTGACAAGCCCTGTCCGAAGAAGGACAAGAAGGGAAAGGAGTGAGGTTAGGTCTCTTGAGGCTTGTTACGGCCGGGGCGTCGGTTTGGTCGACTGACGCCCTTTTTTTGCCGATTCGCCCCGTGCGGGGCGCAAAACAAGCATAAAAAGAATTAACTTTACGCCCGTTTTCAACGCCGCCCGGGCTTAAGAAGCCCGATTTACGGGCGGATGGGACGGGAAACGCTATCGGGCCGGTTCTGCGCCGGGCTTAAGAAGCCCGACTTACGGGCGGATGGGACGGGAAACGCTATCGGGCCGGTTCTGCGCCCGGGTTTGAGAAGCCCGCTTCATGGGCGGGCGGAGCGGACGCGCGTTTTCAGCCGGTTCGCCGCCGAAAAAGAGATACACACAAACAGAAGATATGAAACGAACACTACTGACTACCCTGCTGACGCTTTTCGCCGCCGCGGCATTCGCCCAGAGGGGCGGCGTCACAGCCACGGTCGTCGACGCCGACACCGGGGAGAGCGTCGTCGGAGCGGTGCTGACGCTCACGCCTGTGAAAACCCCGGAGAAGAAACAGTATTTCACCTCGGCCTTCAAGGGCGCGGTGTCTATTCCGTCGCTCGCCTACGGCGAATATTCGCTTTCGGTGGCTTTCCTGGGCTATAACAACCTCGACACGACCTTCCGGGTCTCGGCTTCGAAGGTCAGCCTCGGACTGCTGAAACTCAAGCCGGGCGTGCAGATCGAAACGGTCGTCAAGGAGGCCAAGGCGCTGCGCACCTCGCAGAAGGGCGACACGGTGAGCTACAATGCCGGAGCGTTCAAGGTCGTGGCCGACGCCGATGTCGAAGGGCTGCTGAAGAAGATGCCCGGCATCACCGTCACCGACGGCACGGTCGAGGCGCAGGGCGAGACGGTCAAGAAGGTCTTCGTCGACGGCAAGGAGTTCTTCGGCGAGGATGTCACCACGGCCATCAAGTCGCTTCCGGCCGAGGCCGTCGACCGCGTGGAGGTCTACAACAAACTCTCCGACGCGGCCGAATTTTCGGGCATGGACGACGGCGAGGGCTACAAGGCGCTCAATATCGTCACCCGTCCGGGCATGCGGCAGGGCCAGTTCGGCAAGCTCTACGCCGGATTCGGCTACGACGCCGACACCGAGACCGAAGACAAGTTCAAATACATCGCCGGCGGCAATGCCAACGTGTTCAGCGGCGACAGCCGTATTTCATTCATCGGCCTGTTCAACAACGTCAACCAGCAGAATTTCTCGTTCGAGGACATTCTGGGTGTCTCGGGCGGCGGTGGCGGACGTCGCGGCGGCATGGGCAATTACATGGTGCGCCCGCAGAGCGGCGTGGCGTCGGTCAACGCCATCGGCGTCAACTACTCCGATACGTGGGGCAAGCGCAATCAGGTGACGTTCCAGGGCAGCTATTTCTTCAACAACACCAATACCGAGAACCGTTCGACGGTGGAGAAATGGTACGAGGCCCCGATGATCCCCGATACGCTGTCGACCAACGGCTATTCCGACACGAAGGGCTACAACCACCGGTTCAACGCCCGTCTGGAGTGGAAGATTTCGGAGAATCAGAACCTGATGATCCGTCCGCGTTTCAGCTACCAGTCCAACGACCCGTGGAGCGAGACGCTGGGCTGGCAATACGGAGAGAGCGGTTACAGCCGCACGGACAATTTCAGCGACGCCCTGCGCCACGGCTACAACGTAGGTACAAGCGCCGTCTACCGCACCAAACTGGGCAAGGATGGCCGTACGATCACCCTCGACGGGTCGTTCAGCTACTCGGACAACACGAACAATTCGAATTCGTGGTCGAACGTCAAGCCCATTTCGGACGTTCGTCCCGGCGCAGGCGACGATCCCCTCGCATGGGATCCCGCTGACTACACCGACCTGCGCTACCTGCGCTCCGAGACCCCCTCGTCGTCGTACAGCCTGCGCGGCAGTTTCACCTACACCGAGCCGGTGGCCAAATACGCGCAGGTGAGCCTCCAGTACCGGATTTCCTACAATTCGCAGGAGCGCGACAAGCGATCGTTCGTTACCGACGACGACACCTTCACGGGCGGCGTGCTTAATCCCCTGCTGTCGAACTCCTACGAGAGCGGCTACCTGACGCAGAGCGTGGGGCCCGGATTCCGTTTTTCGAAAGAGCGCAACACGTTCATCGCCAACGTCTACTACCAGCGTTCGGCCCTCGACGGACAGATCGTGCGCGACGATGCCGAGAAGATCAAGCACGCCTACAACAACATGACCTATTTTATGATGGGCCAGCTGAACATCAACCGCGAGAACTCGCTGCGGCTCTTCGTCTCGTCCTACACCGACAGCCCGTCGATCACCGACCTGCAAAGCGTTTACGACGTATCGGACGCCCAAAACATCAGCCACGGTAATCCGAACCTGAAGCCGACCTACTCGCACCGGGTGAATTTCCACTACACCAACTCCAACGTCGAAAAGGGCCGAACCTTCATGTGGATGTTCTCGATGAACACGACGCTGGATTACACGGCCCAGCATCTGGTGCAAAGACCCGGTGACATCACCATCGACGGACAGGCCTATTCGCCCAATTTCTACTCGACGACCGAGAATCTCGACGGTTACTGGCAGTTGCGGACGCACTTGAGCTACGGCCTGCCGATCGGGTTCCTCAAATCGAATTTCAACGTCATGGCGGGCGTCATCTACACCAAGACCCCCAGCATGCTGGGCGGCACGGTGGACGCGGCGACGGGTATGATTTCGGGCGGCGAGCGCAACGACACCAAGAATATGGGATACGACTTCCGGGCCGTGCTGGGCAGCAACATTTCGGAGAACGTCGACTTCACCCTCTCGTGGAACGGCACCTACAACGAGGCCACCAACTCGCTGAACGCGGACAAGTCGAAGAACCGCTATTTCAACCACACGGCGCAGGGCAACCTGAAGATGGTCTTCCCGCTGGGCTTCACCTTCACGGCGAGCGCGGCCTACTCGCAGTATATCGGCTTCACGAACGATTACTCGGAGGATTACCTCCTGTGCAACGTCTGGCTGGGCAAGAAGGTCTTCAGGAACAAGCGCGGCGAAGTGATGGTCGGCGTCAACGACCTCTTCAACCAGAACCGGGCCTTCTCGCGCTCGACGGGTTCGGGCTACACGCAGAACTCGACCAACAGCGTCATCGGCCGCTACTATATGGTGCAGTTCAACTACAACCTGCGCCGTTTCGGCAAGAAGGGTTCGCGCAATATAAAGGATTACGACGGTGTCGAGTCCTCCTCCGGTTCCCGCCGCATGGGACCCGGCGGGCCGGGCGGACCTCCTCCGGGGATGTTCCACGGACCGCGGTAAACCGGTCCCGGGCCGGATTGAGCAGGTTGACGAGAGCGATCTCCGTCAACCTGCTTTTTTTCAGGTCTCCGGCAGCGGAAATGGAATCTTTATAAATTGCAGATTTTTTTTTAAATTTTCGGTAAAATGCTTGTATATACTAAAAATTTTATCGATATTTGTATGTGACTGTATCTCCGCATGATGGCCTTTCGCGGTTGTTTTCCGCCAAATCGCTCTGGGCGAACAACATATGTGCTAACAGATTAAATGATGATGCCATGGAGAAAACAAGTACAATGAAACAGGCGGGGACCTCCGTATTGGTTGCCCTTGCTTTGATTTGTGTCGTTTCGTGTGCGAAAATCGACGACGAATCGTCCGCCGTCGCACCGGAACAGCCCGCTCGGCCTACTGTGCTCTTGCCGACGCGCAGTTATGAAGAGGCCCTTTCCCTTGCCCGGAAGAGCATCGCCCTTGTCGACCGGGGCCAGACCCGCTCGGCCACAGCCCGTTCGATCCGCAGCGAACGCGGCCAATGCGTCACTACCCCGTCCACGCGCAGCGGCGCCGGGAGCGACACTTTGATGTATGTTTTCAATTTTGAGAACAACGACGGATTTTCGGTCATTGCCGCCAACCGCGCCGTCGATCCCGTGCTGGCTGTCGCCGAAAAGGGAAACTACACCTACGGCGAGCCGACCGGCGTGGAGAATTTCGATTTCTATATGGACGCCATGGCGCAAAGTCTGGCCGTGATAAAGCCGCCGAAGTTCGACACGATACGCACTACGCCTAAATTCAAGACGGTGGAGGTCAATGAATCCCGCTCCTGCGACCCGCTTATTCCGGTCAGGTGGGGGCAAAGATCTCCCTACGGAGACTATTGCAGCAATGGGTATTCCGGCTGCGTGGCGACAGCCATTGCACAGATTATGGCCTATTACCGTTTCCCGTCTTCTTTCACGACGACCTACACCGATGCTCCGCATGCGGGAGAAACGATCGCTTTGAACTGGACTTCGATAATAAGTTATCCATACGTATACCAAGTACCCGCACTGATGCGGGAAATCGGACAACGGGTAGAAATGACATACCATCCAATAGATGAGAATGATATGGAGACAGGAAGTAGCGCTTTTTCGTATATGGCACCCGATTGTTTGATATCTTTTGGCTATAGTTGCGCTTCGGGCCTTGCAAGCTATGAGATAGCTTCAATTAGAACCAATTTGGACGAAACACACCCCGTTTATGTAAGGGCGAATGATATTTCAGAAGGAGGCCACGCTTGGATTGCCGATGGATATATCTATTCGCGTATCGGTACGGAATATTACGAAGAAATATTGATCGACAACGGATTAACCCTATATTACGACTATATACTGACAAATTCTACCGTTCAGACAACCAATCTGGTCCATTATAATTGGGGCTGGAATGGCAGTTGTGATGGCTATTTTGCTCCTGGAGATGGGGTCGCTTCTGGCAATGGATATATCTTCAATGGATTGCAGATGATAACATCGATCCGTTTACCCCGTATTGATAGTAATTTAAATCAAGATTTCTTATGAAAAAGTTGATAACAATTTTAGTCCTGTCATCGGCGATGCTGTCGGCATGCGAAGGTGATCCCGAGATTGTTCCGCGAACACCGACGGAGGCAAAAATCCGGGAACTGATGATCGGTTACGACGGCAAGGTCGATATGAACGCATTTGTAACGGATGCACAGCGTGGAGTTTGGGTGGTTGATGCTTGTGATATGACCTATACAGATGGGAAGGTGTCTGACGGAAGCGGTTACGATGGAGGAACTTTGATCAACCATATGATGCTTCTTCCCACTGGTATATGCCGTACATTCTTTACGCTTATGCATATTCCCGGCCCGACGGTATATTCGGAAGGCGATCAATGGAGTGTCAGCGGTGAAATGAAGAATACATTGGCCCTTTATAATCCCGGGATCGAAGAGAGTGCGAAGACCGCCAACTATGATCAGTATGCTGCCCGGACGACGCTCGAACTGCTCTATTACAAGGACGGTGTATTCGTGATGAAAGGCCGGCAACCCTTTGCATACATGGGTGGACAGACTTCGAAGGGCGTTTACGAGGATTACTGCCGGGTTGTCGGGCATATCGCCACCGACAAGGCGACGGTGGATAGATACCTGTCGTATATCTCCTACGAGCAGTATAAGGAGGAAAATCCCGATAAATTTTAGACTGCCGTTTACTCACAAAAGAGACGCCGGACCAAAATCCGGCGTCTCTTTTTGCGTGTGTACGGAGCCGTTAGCGCCCTTCGTCCCCGTTTTCCTTCCGGGCGGGATGTTCCCGTTGTTCGCGGCCGATCACCTGGTGAATGCCGATGCAGGCCAGCCCTCCGTAAACGACCGTGAGGATGATGAGCCACTTGATTTCGGCGAAAACCTCGGGGATCGAGGCCCCCATGGTCTGGATACGGATGAAGCCGTTGACGCCGTGGCTGCTCGGGAACAGCTGTCCGAGGTTGAACAGCCAGTCGGGAATGCCCTGGCGCGGGTACGACACGCCGCTGAGCATCAGCACCGGGATCGAGGTCCACAGCAACAGCAGCAGCGAGTTTTCGCGGTAGCGGAACAGCGTCGAAACGGCGATGCCCATGGCGATGCAGGCCGCCAGATATGCCGCCATGAAGAGCATGACGGCTCCCGTCGCGCCGTTCATCGGGAAGTGGAACAGCCGGTAGTGCAGGCCGAGGATATAGGTGCAGGTCACGGCGTAGATCAGCGCGTAGACCAGTCCGCGTCCCAGGACGATGGGCAGCGTCGACATCCGCCGCCGCCCTGCGGGGCAGAGTTTGCGGTAAAGTCCGAATTCGCGCCACGTGCCGCCGATCATGCCGATGCCGATCAGCATCGTCTGCTGGATGATGACCATGATGATCGCCGGCATGACGAACGTGCCGTAGCCCAGATAGGGGTTGAACAGGTTGTGCGACTGGTAGATCACGGGCTGGGTGGTGGCCTGCGCCTGCGGGATGTTGGCCCCCTTGGCGATCAGGCGCTGGAATTCGACCATCGCCCCCGTCTTGCCGATCGAGGTCACGACCTCCTGGAAAACCTGGCGGTACATCAGGAAGTAGCTGGCGTCGGCGTAAATCGCCACGTTGGCCTGCTCGCCGCCGTAGAGTTTCTCCCCGTAGTCCGACGGAATGTAGACCACGCCGTAGATTTTGCGGCCGTAGAACAGCTCTTTGGCCTCTTCCATCGAGGTCGGATTGTAGGCCACATAGGTGTTCGGCCCGGCGTTGAAGGTGTCGATCAGACTGCGGCTGGTCGGCGTGCGGCATTCGTCCACCACGCCGATCGGCACGTTGCGGAGCACCTGCGATCCGTAGGCCAGCGAGTAGGCCGTGGCGTAGATGATCAGGGCGAAAATCAGAATCAGCATCACGCCACCGTCCTTGAAGATCGTCCGGAACTCGTTGCGGACGACCGATCCGAGCTGTTTCCAGTAAGAGGCTGTTTGTTTCGTAAATCGGTTCATATCACAATCTCCCCCAGAATTTTTCCTCCGTGCAGACCCTTTTCAGGCGCGGCAGGCACAGGAGCGGTAAAACGATGAACAGCGACATGTAGCAGAGGTCGGGCAGCGAGTAGACCCACGGCGTGCCGCGGAGCATCTGGTCGACGAAAATATCGGTGTAGAAGGTGAACGGGAAGATCTTGCTCACCCACTGCATCGGCTCCCACATGGCCATGATCGGGAACGTCAGTCCCGAGAAGGTGAAGGCCAGCACCGAATATCCGCCGCCGATCGAGAGCGACAGGCGCAGGTTGGCCAGCAGCGAGACGATCAGCACCGAGATCGACTGGTAGCTCAAAATGAAGAGCAGCGTGCCGGCGAGAATCACCGCGAGACTGCCGTTCAGCGGCGTTCCCACGATTTTGAAGTTGATCACCAGCATCACCAGCGAGATCAGGAACATCACCGCCGTGATGGGCAGCACCTTGCCCGCGAGCGCCGCCGCGACCGAACCGTTTCCCGTGCCGAGCCATTCGCGGGCCGTGGCGTGCTTGAGTTCGGTGCCGATGGCGAAAACGGTCACCATCACCACGAAGATCATCAGCATCATGGGCATGAAACTCGGCGAGAGGTAGTATCCGTAATTGATGTGCGGATTGAAGAGCACGTGCTTGTCGAAACGCACGGGCATCAGCTGCGCCATGGCCTGCCGCTGCGTAAGCCCCTGCTTCATAAGCACCTGGAGCTGAATGCCGGCTGTGAAGGTCGTCACGGCGGTCTGGATGTCCTTCGACAGCAGTCCGTTGACCGTGATGTTCGTTCCCGAGACGTAGTTTTCGAGGCGGGTCTGGCTGTTGCTCAAAATGTTCTTCTCGAAGAAGGCCGGAATCTGCACGATGGCCATGATCCGCCCTTCGCGCATCAGCCGCTCGCCCTCGTCCATGCCCTGAATGCCGTAGGCCACCATCGCCGTCGGGGTGTCGTCGATCATCTGCACGGCCTTGCGCGAAAGCGTCGTGTTGTCCTGGTCCAGGACGGCGATCGGGATGTTGCGGATTGCGCCCTGGTTGAACAGCAGGGCGAAAAACGCGAACGACACCACGGGCAGGACGATCATCAGCACGAAATACATCGGCTGACGGGTTATCCGGCCCGTCTCGCGGCGCATCACGGCGCAGGTGTTGTGCAGGAATCCGGGCATCGCTTACTTTCCGATTTGGTCCCAGTCGACGAGCACGCTCATGCCCGGGCGCATGTTCGCGGCCTCGGTGACGGCCTTGGCCTTGATGGCGAAGGTGCGGATGTCGAACCCGCCCTGCGTGCGGGTCGCCGACCACGTTGCGAAATCGGCCTGCGGGGAGATGTAGGTCACCTCGAACTCCACGTCGCTGTCCAGCGCCGGGACATAGCCGTTCATGCGGGTCCCGATCCGAAGGCCCGGAAGCAGCGTCTCCTTCACGTTGAAGGTCACCCACAGGTCGCTCATGTCGAGGATGGCCACCACCGGATAGCCGCTGCCGACCAGTTCGCCCTCCTCGGCGATGATCGTCGAGATCTCGCCCGTCACGGGCGAATAGACCATCGCGTCGCTGATGTACGACTCCACCTCGCTGACAGCCCCTTCGGCTTGGCGGACGCGGGCCGCGGCGGCCTCCTTGTCCTCCTTGCGGGCGCCGTCCGTCGCCATGTCGTACTGCGCCTTGGCGGCCAGCGCCGTGGCCTCCATGGCCTTGTAGTTGGCCGTGGCCTCGTCGAGCTTCTGCGCCGGAACCACTCCGTCGTTGTAGAGGTTCTGCACGCGCTCGTAGGTCTTGCGGGCCAGTTCCAGCCCGGCCTGCGCCTTCTGCCACATGTTCATCGCGGCCTCGATCTGCTGCACGCGGGCGCCGGCCAGCGCCATGGCGTCCAGCGCGGCGGCGGCGCTCTTCACGGCCTCGGCCTGCCGGAGCTTGGCCTCCAGTTCGGGCGTCGAGAGCGTGTAGAGGAGCTGTCCCTTCTCCACGCGGTCGCCCTGGGCCACTTTCATGTCGTCGATGCGGCCCGGAACCTTCGACGAGGCTTTGTAGGTGGTGCACTCCACCGTGCCCTGAATCAGCGTCGGGGTCCGTTTGGTGAGGTACCAGCTGATCAGTACGACCGAGAGGACGATGACCGCTGCGGCCGCCAGAATTCCGATTACGTTGCTTCGTTTCATATCGTTTGTTTGTTATCTATTTCGTATTGTTTGCGGGGGCCGACGGGCCGTAACGTGAAGCCCGCCCTTTCCCGATCTAATTTCCGCTTCTTGAGCCGTCGAAGAGAACCGCCTGCGCGTCGTTGCGGCGCGCGTAGGACGGATATTCGTCGCTGATGCCCGCGGCCTCGAGCAGCCGGGCCAGCAGCAGGTCGTAGTTGTAGGCCGCTTGCAGCCGCTCGGTGCGCACTCCCGCGAGGTTCAGCTCGGCGTCGATCAGGTCCGACGAGGAACTCATCCCTTCGAGGAACGCGGCGTTCTTCATCCGGAGATACTCCTCGGCGAATTTCAGCGACGCGTCGATCGAGGTCATCTGGTTGTGGTAGTTCATCATCTGGTTGTAGAGTTTCTCCACCAGCACCGCGATGTCCTTCCCGGCCTTGTTCTGCAACTCGCCCACGCGGCGCACGGTCTGCTTGGCGGCCGAGTACTTGTATTCGCGGTTGAGACCGTCGAAAATCTTGATGTTGACCCCCACGCCCACGGCCCAGCGCGGCACGAGTCCCGCCACCTGGTAGTTGTAGAACGAACCGCCGCCGATGGCCGCCACCTGCGGCAGGAAATCGGCACGCTGGGCGCGCACGCCCTCCTGGGCCAGTTCGCGCTTGAGCGACACCTGGCTGAGCAGCGGGTTGCGCGCCTGCGCGAGGTCCTGATAATAGGCCAGATCCTCGACCTTCGCGAGCAGGAACATCGCCGTCACCGGACGCCAGTCGCTCTCGCGTCCCAGGGTGTTCGACAGCGCGCTGGCGATGGTCTCGGCCTGCAATTTGGCGTTTGCCAGCTCCCGTTCGGCCTCGGCCATCTTGAACTCCACGTAGAGGCGTTCGGTCTGGGCGATCATGCCGTTGCGTTCGAGCGCCCGGGCGTCTTCGAGATGCCTGCGCACGCCGTCCACCACCTGCTGACGCACGGCGACGACCTGCGTGGCGAGGGCCAGTCCGAAATAACGCTCCACGAGTTCCGAGATCAGCGCGTTGCGGGTCTGGTTGCCTTGCGCGACGGCCGTCTTCTCGTTGATCCGCGCGGCGCGGTTCGCGGCGTTGATCTTGCCGCCCATCCAGATCGGGACGGTCACCTCGCCTCCCACGAATCCGAGGCTCTGATCCTGCACCTTGAGGAACCAGTCGGCATCCATCATCGGGTTCAGAAGCCCCTGGAGCGTCGGAATCTTGTCGGCGGGGATCAGTCCGTTCTGCACGAGCGCCGTCAGTCCGCCCGCCACGCCCTCTTTGACCGGGCCTTTCAGGTCGTTGAAGTCGAATCCGATGTCCTTGGCCATGTAGGCGTATGCGCCCGTGACGTTGATCTGGGGCATGCGGAGACCGATGGCCGCGCGGCGCTGCTGCTGTGCGGCGCGCTCCTCGTAGGCCGCGGCTTTCAGCGCAGGGTTCTCCGTGAGGGTGACGGCGACCGCCTCGTCGAGCGAGAGCATCCGCCCGGCCTCCTGCGCGGACGCCGCCGCCGGGATCGTCGCCGCCGCCATGAAGGCGATCTTGACAGCTATTTTCATAGTATTCATGCGTTTATTCGACAAAGATAGATTTTCTTGCAATATCTTCTTCAGCCCGGAGGGCGTTTAGGCCATTTTTAGGCCCTTATGGACACAAATCACGCCCGTTTCACCTTCCGAGGTGGGCGTTGGCCCGGCGCACGCCTTCGGCCAGTTCGGGATAAACCCGCACGTCGACACCCGCTTCGCGCAGCGTCTGCGCCCCGCGGCAGCGGACGAACCGGTCGGGTTCGTACAGCGCAAAGACCACGCGTGCGAATCCGTGGCGCAGGATCAGCTGCGTGCAGCTCTCCGGCTCGCTCTTCCGCTGCGAGCACGGCTCCATCGAGGAGTAGATCGCCGCCCCGCGCAATTCGGCGCCCGCGTCGAGCGCCTTGCGGATCGCCTCCTGCTCGGCATGGTGCGTGGGCGAAGTCTCGTGGGTGTAGCCCGTGAAGCTCCTCCCGTCGGGAAGCGCCACCACGGCCCCGACGCAATAGGAGGTCCGGCTGGGCACGCACCGCAGTCCTTCGGCCACGGCCTGCGTCAGGTAGCGGAGGTCTTCGTCCCGGGTGTCGGGACGAAGCGTGCAGGTCGCAACCTCCATGCCGCCCAGATTTTCCCGCCGGCATGCGGCCCCCTCCGGGACCTCGAACCGGAACTGCGCGCCGCCCCGCTCCGGTCCCAGCGTCAGCTGCGGATTGACCGCCCGGCGCACCGTGTCGGCCATCCCTTCGGCGAGGAACATGCGCAGGACGGAGGCCCCCCCCTCGACCAGCAGACGCTCCACGCCGCGCTTTTCGAGTTCGGTGACGATCGCTGAAGCCGTAATTGAACCGTCGCTTGAAATAACCTCTGCAACGCCTTTCAATTCCGGAAGTTCCTTTTCTGAAAACACATAGCGGTCTGCGTCGCCCTCCGTGAAGAAGCGCATCGACGGCGAGAGCCGTCCCGAGTGTGTGAGGGTGACTTTCGTCAGGTCGGGCCGCATGCCCCGGGCACGGCGCAGTTCCCGCGCCGCGGCATCGCGCAGGAGCAGGGCGGGATCGTCGCGCCGCAGCGTTTCGGCTCCCGCGAGGATCGCGTCGTGCGAGGCCCGAAGGCGCAGGACCGCCTCCCAGTCTTCGGGCGTCGAGATCATCAGCCGTCGGGGGCTGTTGTCGTCCAGGTAGCCGTCGGCCGTCGTGGCGAAAGATAGTGTTATCTGCATCGTTTCAAGGTAAACAGGGTGACTTCGGGCCATGCGCCCAGCCGCATGGGATATGCAACATATCCCGTGCCGTCGTTGACATAAAGTGTGTGGCGGCCCGTGTCGTAGCGTCCGCTCCAGTGTTTGTAGATCCATTTCGCGGGCGACCAGCCGCGACCCCAGGGCCTGATTTTCAGCTGCATCGAATGCACGTGCCCCGAGAGCGTCAGATCGCCGTAGCCGGCCTCGACGATCTGTTCCCAGAGCTGCGGGATATGTACGAGGGTGATGTTGTAGAGCGAATCCGGAACTCCGGCGTAAGCCTTGGGAATGGCCGTTCCCGGCAGGTCGCGGTCGTGGCGGCGTTCGCGCAGCGCGGGGTCGAACGACAACCCCGTGAGCGAGATGCTGTCCGCGCCGCGTCGCAGGTAGACGGTCGTGTCCTCCAGGACGGTCCACCCCATCGCCCGCTGGCGCGCGACCACTTCGCGGGCCTCCCCGGCCGCCGGGAAACGCAGCGAATCCTTGATGTAGGTTCCCACGTCGTGGTTGCCCGTGACCGACCAGACCGGGCCTGCGATCCGCCGCAGGAGCGCCGTGGTGCGTTCGTCCAGCTCTCCGGCGCGGATGTTCACCAGATCGCCCGTGAAGAACACCGCCTCGGGGCGCTGCGCGTTCACGCTGTCGGCCAGCCGCGTCAGTTCGCGTTCGGGACGGACGAGGGTCCCGACGTGCATGTCGGTGATCTGCACGAACCGGAAGCCGTCGAAGGCCTCGGGAATGCGGTCGGAGCAGATCTCCACCCGGTTGACGCGGATGGAGGTGCGTCCCCGGGTCGTGCCCCAGAGGGCGAACAGCACGAACGCGCAGGCTGCGACGTAGCCCGTGCGGCGCAGGTTCACGAAGTTGAACGCATAGAACGCCAGGCGCGGCGGAACGGTGACGATCCACGCCCAGAACAGCCACATATAGAGGTACATCAGCTCCGGACCGTTGTCGCGGCTCAAGGCGCCTATGAGCGACGAGAGAATCGGCAGGGCGTCGGTCGCGGCGACCCACGCCACGAGTGCGCGGCGCACGGGCTGCTTCCGGCGGCGGCGACGGCGGAAATGGATGAAATCGGCGGCGATGGCCGTCAGGGAGAGTATCGACGTCAGAAAAAAGAGCATATACCTTTTATTTATATTCGGCAAAGATACGAAAAATTGCTTTTCCCGCGGTTTTCTTTGGCATACAACTTGCTGATTTGTCCGATGAGTTACAACTCTTTGAGAACGAGCAAGAACATTAATAAAACCAAATTCATTCGGCTTATGAAAACATTTCGACTTTTAATCGTGGCTCTGCTGCTTGCAGGTTCCGCGTCGGCGCAGCGTTACGAGCGCAGGGCCATGCGCGGCGAATATTCGCCTACGGTCTACCTGATCTCGGTGCAGGAGGTGGACACCATCTACAACTACGGGCCTTATGCGATGCAGCAGGCGGCGGCGCTCAACCGCATGGCCATGGACAACGCCACGCAGGACTACATCGAGACCCACCGTCCGGGCTTCCAGCAGGTCGAGAAACCGCAGTTCGTCTTCGCCACGAAGAACAACCGTTTCTCCTTCTCGCTGGGCGGTTTCGTCAGCCTCCGCGCCGGGTATGACTTCGACGGCATCGTCGACAACATCGACTTCGTGACCTACGACATTCCCGTTCACGGCAATTACGATACCAGGCAGAAGCTGATGATGGACGCTTCGACCTCGCGTCTGTTTATGAAGGCCATCACCAACACCCGTGCGCTGGGCCGCGTGGTCGTGTTCATGGACGCCGACTTCCGCGGAGGCGCCGAGGGCAGCTACACGCCCCGCCTGCGTTCGGCCTACGTGTCGTTCCTGGGCTTTACGCTGGGTCGCGACGTGACGACCTTCTGCGACCTTTCGGCAGCCCCGACGACCATCGACTTCCAGGGTCCCAACGCCTATAACTTCAACTTCGCCACGATGGTCCGCTACGAATACGCCTTCGCCGACAACCACCTCAAGTTCGGCGTTGCGGCCGAGATGCCCTCGGTCAGCGGCACCTACAACGACAATTTCGCGACGCTGAAACAGCGCGTTCCCGATTTCCCGGCCTACTTCCAGTATGCCTGGGGCGCCAACCGCGACAGTCACATTCGGGCTTCGGGCGTCGTGCGCAACATGTACCTCCACAACCTCCGCACGGGCAACAACACCTCGCTGCTGGGATGGGGCGTGCAGTTCAGCGGCACGATCAAGGTGGCGCAGCCCCTGCGGCTCTTTATGAACGGCGTCTACGGCAAGGGTGTCACCCCGTATATCCAGGACCTGACCGGCTCGGGGCTCGACTTCACGCCCAATCCGGAGAACGCCGACCAGATTCAGACCATGCCCATGTGGGGATGGCAGGCCGCGGCCCAGATCAACCTGACCCCGCGTCTGTTCATCTCGGGCGGCTATTCGACCGTCCGCGTGCAGCGCAGCCACGGTTTCTACTCCGACGACCAGTACAAGCAGGGCCAGTATATCTTCGGCAACATTTTCTATTCGATCACCCCGCGCTGCAAGGTGGCCGGCGAGTACCTCTACGGTTCGCGCAAGGACATGTCGAACGACAAGGGACACGCCAACCGCGTGAACGTGATGCTGCAATACAGTTTCTGACGACACCGTATATTAAATAGTATTGAGTATTTTCGGGCGGCTTCTTCGGGAGCCGCCTTTTTTGCGGACCCTGACGTGCGGTTTCGTTCGCCCGGTCCCATCCCGGCGATCCGGGATTATGCCGCTTTTCGGTCGGCGGTTAACCGCGGTCTTCGACTGCGGGGCATTTTGTACTTTTTGGCCGCAAAAAGTAGTAAAGCCGCGGTCTTCGCCCGCGGGGTGTAGCTACCTTTTGATGGCAAAAGGTAGCACCAAAACCATCCGCATGTCGTTCTCCGCGGGAGTCTTCTCCGGCCCGCGTTGAGCGGGCGCAGTAAGATCAAGCCTTTACAGCCTCCCGCTCCGGGCACGCGGGCCGGAGAATGCTCTTTTTTCCGCTCCGAACGATAATGCGGCGGTTTAAAACCGCTTCCAGGGGCGATCGTAGGCTTCTGTGCTTCTTGCTTGTTCCGGACGCATCCTTCCCGCCGCTGTGGCGGCGAATGAATCCCGCTTGGCGAAAAAGGCGTCAAGAAAGAGGCGGACTAAAAGCGCGAGCGGAGGGGACGGTTTGTTTACAAACCCGCGAATAGTCGCCCGGAGCCAGCGTTAGGCCGCGTCTTTCAGCCTTTTTTGTCGGCGGGTCGGTTTTTGCGCCGCTTTTTGCCGACCAAAAAGCGGCAAAGAACAGCAGTCGAAGACTGTGTTTGCTGCCTTTTGCCATCAAAAGGTAGCTATACCCCGCGTGGGAAAACCGCAATTCTGCCTTTTGCCGTCGGCATCCGCAAACGAAGCCGTTCCGCCAAAATAAATGGCCCGACTGTTGCACGGAACGTTTTTTTTGCTACCTTTGTCTTGACGATTCGCCTGCGTGCGGATTGTTTGCTTTGCTTCACGTGAAAACTGCTAATTTTCAAATGTCGAGGCGAAGGTGCAAGGATGCTCCGCGAGTTGTCGGCCCACGGCCCGCAACGAGAGGTTCTGACTTGCTTATTATCGAAACTGCGCGTTACGGGCGTGGGTTCCTTGTATCTGTATTCGGCATGGGTTTTAGCAGGCCTTCACGTGAGTATGGGTATCTTGGGGCCTGCGCCTTTCTTTTTCGAAAGCGCCGGCCCGGCCATACGGACCGGCGGCTGAACGTTGCGTCACTGCTTTCTGATTCTTCATGGAGTATGTAACCGCCGGTCCTTTTTTACCTTCCGGGGGCGGCGGCGCGGAATGCCCGACCAATCTAAAATAAGCTCAACCGCAGCGATTAGGCCCCGCCCCCGGTTTTTTCCGCTCCCCGGCGGCAGCGCATCTCCGGTGTCGTGATGACGCTTTCAGGAGGTCGGGAGGTTTTGCCGAATCGCATGCGGTTCGGTTTTGCAACGGTCCGACTTTTTCGTATCTTTGGTGTCGTAACGACACTTTCAGGAGGTCGGGAGGTTTTGCCGAATCGCATACGGTTCGGTTTTGCAACGGTCCGACTTTTTCGTATCTTTGTCATCGGACCAATCGACAACGTATGGGAGAAACGAACCACGCGATAGCCCGCTGGCTGGCCGAAGCCGGATGGAGCGAAACGTATATCAACCTGGCAGTCAAGGCAATCATCATCCTGGGCATACTCGTCGTCGCCTATGCGGCGGCGGTCCTGTTCCGGCGTCTGGTCGTTCCGCTCCTGCAAAAAATCAGCGCCCGGACGAAAGCCGCGTGGGACGACCACCTTTTCAGCGACAAGGTGATGCACCGCGCGGCGCGCCTGATCCCGCCCCTGATCTGGTATGTCCTGCTCCGGGTGGCGTTCTACGATGCGCCCGTTCTGCTGAACGTGCTGCACAAGGCCTGTCTGATCTACCTGATCGTCGCCGCCCTGCAACTCGTCTCGGCGTTCCTCGATACGCTCTACGACATCTCCAGCCGCCACGAAACGCTGCGCAACCGTCCGCTGAAAGGCGTTTACCAGATGATCAAGCTGCTGGCGGTCTGCATCGGGGCGATCCTCGTCGTCAGCATCCTCATCGGGCAGGACGCCACGGCCGTACTCGCGGGACTTGGCGCTTCGGCGGCCATCATCATGCTGATTTTCAGGGACAGCATCCTGGGACTGGTCGCCGGCGTGCAGCTCTCGGCCAACGACATGCTGCGTCCCGGAGACTGGATCACGATGGCCAAGTACGGCGCCGACGGCTATGTGACGGAGGTGACGCTGACGACGGTCAAGGTGCAGAACTTCGACAAGACCATCACCACCATCCCGCCCTATGCGCTGGTCAGCGACTCGTTCCAGAACTGGCGCGGCATGTGGGACAGCGGCGGACGGCGCATCAAGCGGTCGCTGCTGATC
Organism: Alistipes sp. 56_sp_Nov_56_25; assembly: GCF_001915285.1. Taxonomy (NCBI): domain Bacteria; kingdom Pseudomonadati; phylum Bacteroidota; class Bacteroidia; order Bacteroidales; family Rikenellaceae; genus Alistipes; species Alistipes sp. 56_sp_Nov_56_25. The sequence goes on along the minus strand of NZ_MNQF01000061.1, from coordinate 62,695 downwards.
GATGCCAGTTCGGTGCACAACTGCACGGCCGCGGAGCTGGCCGCACTCCGCGAAAAAGGGCTGGCCGGGACGACGCCCGACGCGGAACCCGTCGTCAACCTCTACGCCCTGCGGGAGTACGCCGCGCGTTACCTGAAGGGCCACCCGGGCATCCACCCCGACCTGATGCAGATGGTCCGGATGCTCCAGCCCACCCCGGAAGGCATCCCGGTCGAGGTCTACTGCTTCACCCGGGAGACCGACTGGGTGGCCTACGAGGCCGTGCAGGGGGCTGTTTTCGACCACCTGTTCGCCGTCCTTCCCGACTTCGGCCTGCGGGCCTACCAACGCTCCTCGGACCGCGAGCCTCAATCCTCCGAATCTTGATTTAACGGATAAGAACCATGGAATTTTTAGCGCAATACAACCTCACCGGAATCGTCATCGGCATCGCCACCTTTCTGATCATCGGCATCTTTCACCCGATGGTCACCAAGGGCGAATACTATTTCGGGGTGAAAATCTGGTGGCTGTTCCTCGTGATGGGAATCGCCGCCGTCGCCGGTTCGATCGCCGTGCGGCACATCCTCTGGTCGACGCTGCTGGCCGTGTGGGGCGCCTCGTCGCTGTGGTCGATCGGCGAACTGTTCGAACAGCGCGAGCGCGTGGCCAAAGGCTGGTTTCCGAAGAACCCCAAGCGGAAATAGCATGCGCGCACGCCGGATATGCCTGCTGACGGCGCTGACCTTTGCCGCCGTGTGCTGCACGCCCGCGGGAGGCCCTGCGCCCGTCGCGCCTCCGCCTCCGGCCGGCTGGTCGGGACCGGGGCCCGTGCCGCCGCCCCGGCGGATGCGGTTGTTTTTCGGCGGCGACGTGATGCAGCACATGCCGCAGGTCGACGCCGTGCGCCGCGGCGACGGCTTCGACTACGAACCCGTTTTCCGGACGCTCGCGCCCCGCATCAGGGCCGCCGACCTGGCCGTGGTGAACCTCGAAACCACCCTCACGCGCCGCAGCCGCTATACGGGCTATCCGCTTTTCCGGTCGCCCGCGGCGCTGGCCGACGCCCTGCGCGACGCAGGCGTGGATGTCGCCGTGCTGGCCAACAACCACTGCTGCGACAACGGCGCCGAAGGCATCCGCACGAGCGTCGAGGAACTGGACCGCTGCGGAATACGCCACACGGGTGCGTTCGCGGACAGCGCTGATTACAAGAAAAATAACCCGCTTTACCTCACGTATTGCGGCATACGGCTGGCGATCGTCAATTACACCTACGGAACCAACGGCATGCCCGTTCCCGAGGGTACGGTGGTGAACCTGATCGACACGGTGCGCATGGCCGCGGACCTGGCGGCGGCACGCGCCTCGGGGGTCGATTTCATCGTCGCGTGCGTCCATTGGGGCGACGAATACCAGCGGCGCGAGAACGCCGCGCAGCGGAGTTTGGCCGCGTTTTTGCGCCGTCACGGAACCGATGTGGTGGTCGGGAGCCATCCGCACGTGATTCAGCCTTGGGTGGCCGATTTGTCGCACGTGGTGCTCTACTCGCTGGGCAACCTCGTCTCGGGCCAGCGCCGCCGCTACACCGACGGCGGTCTGGTGGCCACGGTGGAGGCCGTCCGGCATCCCGAGGGGCGGATGACATACCGGCTCGAAACGACGCCCGTGTGGGTCAGTGTGCCGGGCTACCGCATCCTGACGCCCGAGGCCGCCGACACGATGACGCTGCCCGCGGCCTACGGGATTTTCCGCGCCGACCTCGACGCGCTGCCGGGAAACGGCTTATAGGTAAACCGAATGGCTCCATAGGAAGAAACGATGGCGTTTTTTTGGAGATTGTTTCCGGAAATCGTTATCTTTGTAACAGTAAGAATGCACACACATTAAACAATACGACATTATGGAAAAGAGCATCAAAGGTACGCGTACCGAACAGAATCTGCTGAAGGCATTCGCCGGCGAGAGCCAGGCCCGCAGCCGCTACGTATTCTTCGCCAGCAAGGCCAAGAAGGAGGGTTACGAACAGATCGCAGGGGTTTTCGCCGAGACCGCGGAGCAGGAGAAGGAGCACGCCGAGCGTTTCTTCAAGTTCCTCGAGGGCGGCGACGTGGAGATCACGGCCAGCTACCCCACCGGACCCATCGGCACGACGGCCGAGAACCTGCTGGCTGCCGCCAAGGGCGAGAACGAGGAGTGGGACGTGCTGTACCGCGAATTCGGCAAGGTCGCCGAAGAGGAGGGATTCACGGAGATCGCCACGGCGTTCAAGATGATCGCGACGGTGGAGGCCGAGCACGAACGCCGCTACCTGAAGCTGTTGAGCCGCCTCACGGACGGCAACTTCTTCAAGCGCGACGGCAAGATCTGGTGGCAGTGCCGCAACTGCGGCTTCGTCATCGAGGCCGAGCAGGCTCCGCTGCTGTGCCCCGCCTGCAAGCATCCCCAGGCCTATTTCGAGCCGAAGAAGGAGAACTATTAGTCCGCCTTGCGGCCCGCATACGAGTCCCGTCTCTTCGGAGACGGGGCTTTTTTATTTCCGCTGCATGTGCGGACGTGCAAATATTCGGCCCCCGGAGACTTAAAATTCCGGATTTTCTCCGTATCTTTGCAAGAATCCTTATTTCGGACAATTCAAACACAAGATATGGCAGACGAAAAAATCATCTTTTCGATGGTCGGCGTAAGCAAGACCTTCACCAACCAGAAACGGGTGCTCAACAACATCTACCTCTCCTTTTTCTACGGCGCGAAAATCGGCATCATCGGCCTGAACGGCTCGGGAAAGTCGACCCTGATGAAGATCATCGCCGGAATCGACAAGAACTTCGACGGCGAAGTGGTCTTCTCGCCGGGCTATACGGTGGGTTACCTCGAACAGGAACCCAGGCTCGACGACTCGAAGACGGTCCGCGAGGTCGTCGAGGAGGGCTGCGCGACGACCGTGGCGTTGCTGAAGGAGTACGAGGAGATCAACCAAAAGCTGTGCGAGCCGATGGACGACGACACGATGGCCAGGCTGATCGAGCGTCAGGGCGAGCTGTACGAGAAGATCGACCAGTGCAACGGCTGGGAGCTGGACAGCGTGCTGGAGCGCGCGATGGACGCCCTGCGGTGTCCCGATCCCGACGAGCCGGTTAAACACCTCTCGGGCGGTGAGCGCCGCCGCGTGGCCCTGTGCCGCCTGCTGTTGCAGCAGCCCGACGTGCTGTTGCTCGACGAGCCTACGAACCACCTCGACGCCGAGTCGATCGACTGGCTCGAACAGCATCTCCAGCAGTACAAGGGTACGGTGATCGCCGTGACCCACGACCGTTATTTTCTGGACAACGTCGCCGGGTGGATTCTCGAACTCGACCGCGGCGAGGGCATTCCGTGGAAGGGCAACTACTCGGGCTGGCTCGACCAGAAGACCACGCGCATGGCCATGGAGGAGAAGCAGGAGTCGAAGCGCCGCAAGACCCTCGAACGCGAGCTGGAGTGGGTGCGCATGTCGCCCTCGGGCCGCCACGCCAAGTCGAAGGCCCGTCTGTCGGCCTACGACAAGATGATGAACGAGGATACGAAACAGAAAGAGGAGAAGCTCGAAATCTTCATCCCCAACGGTCCGCGTCTGGGCGACGTGGTGATCGAGGCGCACGACGTTTCGAAAGCCTTCGGCGACCGCGTGCTGTACGAGGGGCTGGATTTCTCGCTGCCCCCTGCGGGCATCGTGGGCGTGATCGGCGCGAACGGCACGGGCAAGACCACCCTCTTCCGCATGATCATGGGCCTCGAAACTCCGACGAGCGGCTCGTTCCGCGTGGGTCCCACGGTGAAACTGGCCTATGTGGACCAGCAGCACAAGTCGATCGACCCCGAAAAGACGGTCTTCGAGGTGATCTCGGGCGGTCTGGACCTGATGACGCTGGGCAACCGGCAGGTCAACGCCCGCGCCTATGTCGCCCGTTTCAACTTCTCGGGCGCCGATCAGGAGAAGAAATGCGGCATGCTCTCGGGCGGCGAGCGCAACCGCCTGCACCTGGCCCTCGCTCTGAAGGAGGAGGGCAACGTGCTGCTGCTGGACGAACCGACCAACGACATCGACGTCAACACGCTGCGGGCGCTGGAGGAAGGTCTCGAAAATTTCGCCGGATGCGCCGTGGTCATTTCGCACGACCGCTGGTTCCTCGACCGTATCGCCACGCACATCCTCTCGTTCGAGGGCGACTCGAAGGTGGTCTTCTACGAAGGCTCCTACTCGGAGTACGAGGCGTGGAAGAAGGCCCAGGGCGGCGACACGCAGCCCCACCGGGTGAGGTACAAAAAACTGATCGCGGATTAGTTTTTTGTATCAATTGAAAATTAAGAATGAAAAATTAAAAATTGTTTTTGCCATGCAGAAACCTTCGATTCCCAAGGGCACGCGCGACTTCTCCCCCGCGGAGATGATGCGCCGCCAGTATATTTTCGACACGATCCGCCGGGTGTTCCGCGCCTACGGGTTCGCGCCGCTCGAAACTCCCTCGATGGAGAACCTCTCGACCCTGCTGGGCAAGTACGGCGACGAGGGCGACAAGCTCCTGTTCAAGATTCTCAATTCGGGCGACTACGCCGCCGGACTGTCGGACGAGGAGGTTCGCAGCGCGTCGAAAATCTGTGAAAAAGGACTTCGTTACGACCTTACGGTGCCCTTCGCGCGTTACGTCGTGCAGCACCAGGGCGAACTGACGTTCCCCTTCAAACGCTACCAGATTCAGCCCGTGTGGCGCGCCGACCGGCCGCAGAAAGGCCGCTACCGCGAATTCTACCAGTGCGACGTCGACGTGATCGGCACGCGCTCGCTGCTGTGCGAGGTCGAATTGGTCGAGATCGTCGAACGGGTGTTCAAGGCCCTCGGCATCCGCGTGGCGCTGAAGATGAACAACCGCAAGATCCTGTTCGGCATCGCCGAAGCCATCGGCCATGCCGACAAGATGATGGACATCACCATCGCCATCGACAAGCTGGAAAAGATCGGACTGGACAACGTGAAGGCCGAACTGATGGAGCGCGGCCTGGATCGGGAGGCGGTCGACAAACTTCAACCGATACTTGAGTTGAGCGGCGACAATATGCAGAAGCTCAACCAGTTGAAAGGGGTGCTCGCTGTTTCGGAGACGGGCATGAAGGGCATCGAGGAGATGGAGGCCGTATTCGGCTATGTCGGGCGGCTGGGCATCGACCTCACGGTGGAGCTGGACCTCTCGCTGGCACGCGGTTTGAACTACTACACCGGTGCGATCTTCGAGGTCAAGGCCCTCGATTTCGCCATCGGCTCGATCTGCGGCGGCGGCCGTTACGACGACCTGACGGGAATTTTCGGCATGCCCAATATGTCGGGCGTGGGCATTTCGTTCGGTGCGGACCGCATTTACGACGTGATGACGGGACTTTCGCTCTTCCCCGAGGAGGTCAACAGTTCGACCCGCGTGCTGTTCGTGAACCTCGGCGCGGAGGAGGAGGCCGCCGTGCTGCCGCTGCTGCGTCAGCTGCGCGGGCGTGAAATCGCCGCCGAAATCTACCCCGAGGCGGGCAAGATGAAGAAGCAGATGGAGTACGCCAACCGCCGCGGCATCCCCTATGTGGTGATCGTTGGGTCGCAGGAGCTGGAGGCCGGAGCCGCAACCGTCAAGGACATGCGCACGGGTGAGCAGCGGCAGGTTTCGTTAGACAAGCTGGCAACCGAAATCTGCAATTCATAATCGAGAATTCGGGATTGCAGGGTTGCAGAAACCGACCTGCGGGCTTTTGCCGCAAAGTCGGATTGTGAATTGTGAATTTTGAATCGAATCATGCGCCGATTATTCGTCATACTCGCTACCCTCTCCGTCCTGCCCCTCGCGGCGCAGAACGAGGACGATGCGCGCCAGTTCCAGAAACTCGCGCAGGTTTTCCGTTATCTTTCGGGTCTTTACGTCGACGAGGTGGAGATGAAACCCGTCGTCGAGGGCGCCATCGCGGGCATGCTCGAAGAGCTGGACCCCCACTCGGCCTACATCGGCGCCGAGGAGATGAAGGGCGTGCAGGAGAGTTTCGACGGGGAATTCAGCGGCATCGGCGTGGAGTTCAACGTCCTGCGCGACACGGTGATCGTGGTGAACACCATCGCCGGGGGACCAGCCGAACGGGTCGGCGTCAGGGCCAACGACCGCATCGTGCGCATTGATACGCTCGACGCCGTGGGGATGAGCCGCACGGACGTGCCCAAACACCTGCGGGGCAAGACCGGCACGAAGGTCGGAATCGACGTCGTGCGCCACGGCACGCCCGGACGGCTCCATTTCGTGATCGTCCGCGACAAAATCCCCCTGAACACCGTCGACGCCTCCTATCTGGCCGGCGAGGGCATCGGCTATATCAAGGTCAACCGCTTCGGCCGCACCACGATGGACGAATTCACCGAGGCCTACCGCAAGCTGGGACGGCCCGAAGGGCTGATCCTCGACCTGCGGGGCAACGGCGGCGGCCTGCTGGAGCAGGCGATCGGGATGGCGGGATTCTTCCTGCCGCGCGGCGCGGTGATCGTCTCGACCGAGGGGCGCGCCGTTCCGGCGTCGTCGTTCCGCGCCCAGACCAACGGCGAGGACCTCAAGGGACGTCTCGTGGTGCTGATCGACGAATCGTCGGCTTCGGCTTCGGAGATCGTCGCAGGGGCCGTGCAGGACTGGGACCGCGGCGTGGTCGTAGGCCGCCCGAGCTTCGGCAAGGGTCTCGTGCAGCGGCAGATCGGGCTTTCGGACGGTTCGGCCGTGCGCATCACCGTGGCCCGTTATCACACCCCTTCGGGCCGCGTCATCCAGCGTCCCTACGAGAAGGGGAAGCGCCGCGAGTACTACCTCGACCACCTGCGCCGTTATGACGATGCCGCGCGCGATTCGCTCGACGCGGCGGCCCCGGCCTACCGCACGCTCCGCACCGGACGCACGGTCTACGGCGGCGGAGGCATCCGTCCCGACATCCTCGTCGAGGCCGACACGGCGGGTTTCTCGAACTACTACGGCGAACTGATCCGCCGCGGCATCGTGGCCGATTTCGTGGGCGACTGGCTCGACGGTTCGCGCGACAGCCTCTCGCGCCGCTACGCCTCGTTCGAGGCCTTCGACGCCGGGTATACCCCCTCGGACGAGGTTCTCGAAAGGCTCACGGCGCTCGGTGAAAGCCGCGGCGTGAAGTTCGACGCCGAAGGGTTCGCCGTCTCCGAACCCCTCGTGCGCATGCAGCTCAAAGCCCTCGCGGCGCAGCGGCTGTTCGGCACGGGAGCCTATTTTCGGATCATCAACCCCGCCGCAAGCCCCGCCTACGCCCGGGCCGTGGCGATTCTCGAAGATTGGGACAAATCGGGCCAGCCGGTTCTGGAACCGTGAAAATAGCCCTTCAAGTTTTTGGAAATTCGCTTTTTTTTGCGTATATTCGTAGATACGAGCGTGTGCTGAAAAAGCTGAAACCAACCCAAAAACGAAACCCATGCTATCCCCAACCCATCTCCGTCGCGAAGGCGAGGATTACGAAGCCCAGATTCTTTCCAAAGCCGTAAAGGCGGGCCGCCGGACCTATTTTTTCGATGTCCGGGCCACGCGCGGCGACGACTATTTCCTGACCATCACCGAGAGCCGCAAAATCACGGCCCCCGACGGCACGTCGAGCTACGACCGCCACAAGATATTCCTCTACAAGGAGGATTTTTCGAAATTCGCCGACGGTCTGCACGAGGTCGTCGAGTTCATCCGCCGCAGCAAGGCGTGCCCCGAGCCGGAGGAATAGCCCGTTCCGATCCGTTTCGGAGCGCGCGGAAATCGGCCACCGGCCCGGTTCCGCCGTAAGATGCGCCGGAGTCCGGCGACAGCTCCCGGGAGGCGGCGGAGGCTTATCCGCATAGGATGTCCCCGGAACTGTCGGGGAGCGGGAGAAGGTCCGGCAGCGGTTGTTTGGGACGAATGTGCGCCCTGCACAGCGCGGCATTCCGAAAGGAACGGCGCCGACTGCGGGAAATCCCTCCGCGGCGGAGGCTTATCCGCACAGGATGTCCCCGGAACTGTCGGGGAGCGGGAGAAGGTCCGGCAGCGGTTGTTTGGGACGAATGTGCGCCCTGCGCAGCGCGGCATTCCGAAAGGAGCGGTGCCGACTGCGGGAAATCCCTCCGCGGCGGAGGCTTATCCGCACGGGATGTCCCCGGAACCTGCCGGGGAGCAGGAGAACGTCCGGCAGCGGCGGACGCAGGCGGGTGCGAAAAACGGCAGGCTCCCGAAAAATTGATGAAAACTTAATTTTCGGAACGCGGGCGTTCGTCTTTTATCCCCTATCTTTGGCTGCGCCGAAGATACTCCGCCTGAACAAAATCGCAAACAAGTTTGCTTTTGTATCCGGCTTATTCGTATCTTTGCGTTTAAAACCAAAATACGCAAACAAACCATGAATTTTTCCCGGTACATCGTACTTGCGCTCAAAGGGTGCGCCATGGGTATGGCCGACGTAGTTCCCGGCGTCTCGGGCGGTACGATCGCTTTCATTTCGGGTATCTACGAAGAACTGCTCGACTCGATCCGCAGCGTCAACGCCACGGCGCTCAAGCTGCTGCTGAAACTCCGCCTCGGCGAGTTCTGGCGTCATATCAACGGAAGTTTCCTGCTGCCCGTGCTGCTGGGCATCGCCATTGCGATCTTTTCGCTGGCTCGCCTGATGACCTATCTGCTGACCTACCATCCCATCGCCATCTGGTCGTTCTTCTTCGGGTTGATCATCGCCTCGGCGCTGCTCGTCGCCCGGCAAATCGGACGCTGGGACTGGCGGAGTCTCCTCGCGTTCGTCGCAGGGGCCGCCGCGGCCTGGTGGATCACCGTCGCCACGCCCGCAGAAACCCCCAACGACTGGTGGTTCGTGATGCTTTCGGGCGCCATCGCCATCTGCGCCATGATCCTGCCCGGCATCTCCGGGGCCTTCATCCTGCTGCTGCTGGGCAAATACCAATATATCATGCAGGCCGTGGGCGATCTGAACATTCCCGTCATCGTGATCTTCGTCGTCGGAGCCGCGGCGGGCATCATCTCCTTCTCGCACCTGCTGTCGTGGCTGCTCAAACACTGGCACGACGTCACGGTGGCCGTGCTGATGGGCTTCATGGTCGGCTCACTCAACAAGGTCTGGCCGTGGAAGGAGACCGCCGAGACCTACCTCGACAGCCACGGCGTCGCACAGCCGCTCGTCCAGCACAACGTCGCTCCCGGGACCTTCGAACAGCTCACCGGCCAGCCATCGCAGCTTGTGCAGGCGGTTCAGCTCTGCGTCGTTGGATTTCTGGCCATCTACGGCATCGAACTGCTGGCGCGCATCATCGTCAAAAAAGAGGAGAAGTAACCCATGCGACGCTTCGGACTGATCGGACGCCCGCTGGGGCATTCGGCTTCGGCCGCCTACTTCACGGAAAAGTTCAACAGAGAGGGGATAACCGACTGTGAATACTCGCTTTACGAACTCGGGTCGATCGGAGATCTGCCCGGTCTGCTGGAGCGTCTCCCGGAGCTTTGCGGGCTGAACGTCACGATTCCCTACAAGCGCGACGTAATGGCCTTTCTGGATTCGGTGTCGCCCGAGGCCGAGGCCATCGGGGCCGTCAACTGCATCCGCCGCACGGCGGACGGGCGTCTCGCGGGCCACAACACCGATGTCATCGGCCTCCGGGCCGCGCTGAACGAACTGCTGGGCGCGGCCCAGCCCGGGCAAGCCCTCGTGCTCGGCACGGGAGGCGCTTCGCAGGCCGTGCAGTATGCCCTTGCCGAACGCGACATCCCCTTTGCGCTGGTCTCGCGCGAAGCGGCGAAAGGCAACTACACCTACGACGATCTGCCGTGTGAGGCAGTGGAAGCCAGCCGGTTGATTGTCAACGCATCGCCCGTGGGGACCTACCCCAACGTCGATGCCGCGCCGCGTATCCCCTATGCCTATGTCACGCCGGAGCACTACCTGCTCGACCTGGTTTATAACCCGCCGCTGACGCAATTCCTCGACTACGGCCGTCAGCGCGGGGCGCATATTCTGAACGGGCGGACGATGTTCGTCGGGCAGGCCGAAGCCTCGTGGCGCATCTGGAATGCTTAAAGCGGGGCTTTAAATAAATCTTATAATGTTATGAAAAACCGCTTGTTGTCGATATTATTCGCTCTGCTTGCCGGAACGGGAGCGGTCTTCGCGCAGTCGGAGGTGACGCCTCCCGCATTCAACGGCGCGGTGATCAGGGTCTTTATGACGCGCATGGCCGCCACGGTCGAGAAGATTGCCATTGAGCAGCAGATTCCGGCGGACTCGATCTCTCCGGTCGTGGGCATCGCCCTGCAAATCGACAAGGCGGGAAACGTCGCGGAGTGGCGCTACATGGACAATACGCAGGAGGGCCGCGACCATGCGGAGTTCGCTCCGGCGACGGCGGCCACCCGCCGGGCGATGGAGAAGGCGTACGACCGTCTGGGCGGAACGTGGAGTCCCGCGACGCTGGCCGACGGAAGTCCGGTCTCCTACACCTCGCGGATGACGATCCGCATTCCGGTCGAGAAGATCCGGAGGGCGCAGGACGCCGATCCGCTGCTCTTCATGGGGGAAAATCCGGACGAGAATTTCCACGCGTGGGCCAAAATGCGCATCCGCTACGACGGGCGTTTCACGGAGAAGGGCGTGGAGGGAGTGGTGCACGTGCGGTTCTACATCGAGCCGGACGGGCGCATCGCCATCGGCGAGGTCGTGCAGTCGCCCGACGAGCGGCTGACCAAAGAGGTGCTCCGCGTCATCCGCAGCAGCAAGGGCAAATGGACGCCCCGCAAGGTGCGCGACGTGCCCCAGCGGACGGCCTACGAATACCGGGTCAACTACCACAACAACTGAACGAAAAGCTCCGCCGTGCAGCGGAGCTTTTTCATGGGGTTCTTATCGGTGGTGGAGCATCGCCTTCGCCTTCTCGTAGTCCTCTTCGCGGACGACAATCTGGGCGGGCATGGTCCCTATCGGGTAGATGGCCGACATGTATTCGTTGCGGATCGTCGACCAGATACCGGCGCTGTCGAGCATCGACTTGGCGATCTCGGCCTCTGTGATGATGTTGTACTCCGCCAGTACAACCAACGTGTCGTCTTGCATAATTCTTCGGTTTTTGGTTCGGTATTTAAAGTTAAGCATTTTATCGGTAAAATGCAATAGCCCTGCCATGAATTCTTCAATAAAAAAACATTATCTTCGTCCGGAACCGGAGAGGGGCCGCATCCCGGTAAAACAAGTCGTCCGGCATTTGATTATACCCCCGATTTATATTATCTTTGTCGTAGCAAAATTTTGACGCAATGCCCCAATTCGTACACCTTCACGTACATACGCAATATTCGATCCTCGACGGACAGGCCAGCGTCCAGCGGCTCGTGGACAAGGCCATGGCCGACGGACAGCCCGGCATCGCCGTGACGGACCACGGCGACATGTTCGGCATCAAGGAGTTCTACAACTACGTCCAGAAAGTCAAGGGCAAATGCAAGGACAAGGCCGCCGAGGCGGAGGCCCGCATCGCCGCCCTGCGCGACGGCACGGAGACCTGCGCTGACCCCGCTGCCGAGATCGCCAAATGCGAAAGACAACTGGAGGAGTGCCGGCGCAAACTCGCCTTCAAGCCCATCATCGGCTGCGAGGTCTACGTGGCGCGCCGCCGGCTCCACGACAAGGAGGGCAAGCCCGACCAGAGCGGCTACCACCTGATCCTGCTGGCCAAGAACCTCAAGGGATACCACAACCTCATCAAGATCGTCTCGAAGGCGTGGACCGAAGGTTTCTACATGCGTCCGCGAACCGACCGCACGGAGATCGAGAAATACCACGAGGGGCTAATCTGCTGTTCGGCCTGTCTGGCGGGCGAGGTTCCGCGCGCCATCACGGCCAACGACCTCGAAAAGGCCGAGGAGTCGATCCGATGGCACAAGAAGGTCTTCGGCGACGACTATTACCTCGAACTGCAACTCCACAAGGCCACCGTCGAGCGGGCCAACCACGAGGCCTATCCCATGCAGCTGCACGTGAACAAGCACCTGCGCGAACTGGCCGCGAAGCACAACGTCAGAATGGTCTGCACCAACGACGTGCACTTCGTGGACGAAGACAACGCCGAGGCGCACGACCGGCTGATCTGTCTCTCGACGGGCAAGGACCTCGACGACCCCAAGCGCATGCTCTACTCGAAGCAGGAGTGGCTCAAGACGACGGCCGAGATGGCCGCGATCTTCGGCCAGACCGACCCCGAGGCGATGTCGACGACCGTCGACATCTGCAACCAGATCGAGTGCTACTCGATCGACCATGCGCCGATCATGCCTAACTTCGAGATCCCCGAGGAGTTCGGAACCGAGGCCGAATACCGCGCCCGGCTCACGGAAAAGGACCTTTTCGATGAATTCACGCGCGACGAGAACGGCAACGTGGTGATGTCGGAGGAGGAGGGACTCAAAAAGATTCAGAAATTAGGAGGTTACGACAAACTCTACCGCATCAAGTTCGAGGCCGACTATCTGGCCAAGCTGACGATGGACGGCGCGCACAGGCGCTACGGCGAGCAGCTGACCGAAGAGCAGGAGGAACGGCTGAAATTCGAGCTGCACATTATGAAGACGATGGGTTTCCCGGGCTACTTCCTGATCGTGCAGGACTTCATACGCGCCGCGCGCGAGGAGCTGGACGTGTCGGTGGGTCCGGGCCGCGGATCGGCCGCCGGATCGGCCGTGGCCTACTGCCTCGGCATCACGCAGATCGACCCCATCGCCTACGACCTGCTGTTCGAGCGTTTCCTGAACCCCGACCGTATTTCGCTCCCCGATATTGACGTCGACTTCGACGACGACGGCCGCGGAAGGGTCCTGAACTGGGTGACGCAGAAATACGGCAAGGAGAAGGTGGCGCACATCATCACCTACGGCACGATGGCCACCAAACTGGCCATCAAGGACGTGGCGCGCGTGCAGAAACTGATGCTCTCGGAGTCGGACCGCCTCTGCAAACTCGTGCCGGACAAGATTCCCGACAAGAAGCTCAACCTGCAGAACGCCATCGACTACGTCCCCGAACTGAAAGCCGCCGAACAGTCGGACAACCCGATTCTGCGCGATACGATCCGTTACGCCAAGATGCTCGAAGGAAACGTCCGCAACACGGGCGTGCACGCCTGCGGCACGATCATCTGCCGCGACGACATCACGGACTGGGTTCCCGTCTCGACGGCCGACGACAAGGAGACCGGCGAGAAGATGCTCGTCACGCAGTACGAGGGTTCGGTGATCGAGGACACGGGACTGATCAAGATGGACTTCCTGGGGCTGAAGACCCTTTCGATCATCAAGGACGCCGTGGAGAACATCCGCCTGACCAAGGGCGTGAAGATCGACATCGACGACTTCACGATCATCAACGACCCCGCGACCTACCGCCTCTACGGCGAGGGCCGCACCGTCGGGACGTTCCAGTTCGAGTCCGCGGGCATGCAGAAGTACCTGCGCGAGCTGCAACCCTCGACCTTCGAGGACCTGATCGCGATGAACGCCCTCTACCGGCCCGGCCCGATGGACTACATCCCGGACTTCATCGCCCGCAAGCACGGCCGCAGCCCCATCGAGTACGACATCCCCGTGATGGAGAAGTACCTCAAGGACACCTACGGCATCACGGTCTACCAGGAGCAGGTCATGTTGCTGTCGCGTCTTCTGGCCAACTTCACCCGCGGCGAGTCGGACACGCTCCGCAAGGCCATGGGCAAGAAACTCAAGGACAAGCTGGACCACCTGAAACCCAAGTTCATCGAGGGCGGCAGGAAGAACGGACACGATCCGAAGGTGCTCGAAAAGATCTGGGGCGACTGGGAGAAATTCGCCTCCTACGCGTTCAACAAGTCGCACGCCACGTGCTACTCGTGGGTGGCTTACCAGACGGCCTACCTCAAGGCCAACTACCCTTCGGAGTACATGGCTGCCGTGTTGAGCCGAAACCTCACGAACATCGAGCAGCTGACGCTCTACATGAACGAGTGCAAGCGCATGGGCATCAGCGTCATGGGACCCGACATCAACGAGTCGATGCGGACCTTCTCGTCCAACGCCGCCGGGGACGTGCGCTTCGGCCTCGCGGCAGTGAAGGGCGTCGGTGCGGCGGCCGTGGAGAGCATCATCGCCGAACGCAAGGCCAACGGGCCTTTCAAGGACATATACGACTTCGTCGAGCGCGTGAACTACTCGCTCGTCAACCGCAAATGCCTCGAAAACCTGGCTTACGCCGGGGCGTTCGACTCGATCTCGGATTTCGCACGCTGCAAGTATTTCGGCGTCGACCTGCGCGATTCGAGCGGCATCACCTTCATCGAGCAGCTGATGCGCTACGGGCAGCGGTTCCAGACCGAGCAGAACAACGCCCAGCAGAGTCTGTTCGGCGGCGGCGAGCACGTGGACATCCAGCGCCCGGTGCTTCCGGCCTGCGCCGACTGGAGCCAGTTGGAAAAACTCACGAAGGAGCGCGAAATGGTGGGCCTTTACCTCTCGGCGCACCCGCTCGACGATTACAAAATCATCATCGACCACATGTGCAAGACCCAGCTTTCGGAGCTGGAGAACCTCGACGCCCTCAAGGGGCAGGAGATCGCCGTGGCGGGCATGGTCGTGGGCGTGCAGAACCTGATGACCAAGACCGGCAAGCCGTGGGGCAAGTTCAAACTCGAGGACTACAACGGAGGCCACGAGTTCGCCCTCTTCGGCAAGGACTACGAGAACTTCCGCAAATACCTTTTCCCGGACTATTTCCTCTTCGTCCGGGGCCGCGTGCAGGCCAAGCCCTACAACGACAAGGAGCTGGAATTCAAGATCATTTCGATGGTTCAGTTGCAGGAGATGCGCGACACGATCAAGGAGATGATCGTGCAGCTGCCGATCGAGGAGGTGACCGAAGCGTTCATCCACGACCTGACGGAGAGGGTCCGCGAGTCGAAGGGCGACACGCTGCTGCGCCTGAACGTCTACGACCGCGGAGCGCAGGTCTCGCTGCGCCTCTTCTCGAAAAGCCACAAGGTGAGCCTCTCGCAATCTCTGGTCGGATATTTGGACGACAACAGCATCCACTACTCAATCGCATAAGCATACTTTAATTGATAATCAACAAAAAACTCAAAGCTATGGCATTGGCAATCAACAAAGACAATTTCGAAGCGCTGGTCGCAGGCGATCAGCCGGTGGTCATCGACTTCTGGGCCGAATGGTGCGGTCCCTGCCGCACGATGTCGCCCATCGTGGACGAACTGGCTGCGGAATACGAAGGCAAGGTCGTCATCGGCAAGTGCGACGTCGAGGAGAACGATGACATCACGATGAAGTACGGCGTGAGGAACATCCCGACGATCGTCTTCCTCAAGGGCGGCGAGCTGGTCGACAAGCAGGTCGGCGCATGCCCGAAGGATGCCCTGAAGGCCAAGATCGAGAAGCTTCTCTGATGCTGCGCGCCATCGACTTCCACGGGCTGAAAGGCGTGGAGTTCTCCAAGGGGGAGTATACGGTGCTGCTGATTCCGGAGATGGGGGCCAACCTCGTGCGGCTGGCCAACACCCGGCTGGGCGCGGAGATCCTGCGCACGCCCGGACCCGGGGAGATCGAGACGTTCCGGAGCCGTCCGCAGGTCTTCGGGCTTCCGATTCTGTTCCCGCCCAACCGCATCGCCGACGGCCGTTACGTCTTCGAGGGACGCACGTACCAGTATCCCATCACCATCGAGAGGGAACGGAACTACCACCACGGCGTCCTCAAGAGCGAGGCGTTCCTGGTGTCGAAGGCCCGCGAGACGGACAGGGAGGTGATGATCGAATGCCGTTACTACGCCAATGCGGGGAACGATGCCGTTTACCGCGATTTCCCGCACGAGTTCAAGTGCAAGATCACCTACCGGCTCACGGCCGAAGGGTTGGAGCAGGAGGTGGTGTTCTTCAACCGCAGCGAGACCCGCATGCCCCTGGGCGTGGGTTTTCACACCCCGCTGACGATTCCCTTTGCGGGCGGGACCGACGCCGACTACGTGATGCGCCTGGCTGTCGGGGAAGAGGTCGAACTCGATGGCCGCAACCTCCCGACGGGACGCAGGCTGCCGCTGTCGGAGCAATTTTCCAAATTGCGCCGCGAAGGGCTTCAGGTCACCGGCTGCGGGCCGATCGAGGCGGGTTTTACGCTGCGCGAGATTGACGTGGACGGCAAACCGTTCCGCGGCGCGCTGGTCGAGCACCTGCGCACGGGCGTGAGAACCTGCTACGAGGTCGACGAGCAGACGACCTACTGGACGCTGTGGAACAACGGAGGGCAAGTGCCCTACTGCTGTCCCGAGCCGCAGACATGGACCACGAACGCCCCCAACGCCGCCGATCCCGCGGCCGAAGGGTTTCGGGCCATTGACCCGGGCGAGTCGTGGCGCACGACTTTCCGCCTGTATGCGAAATAGTGGTAAAAAAAGAGGATCGACCGGCGATCCTCTTTTTTGTCTCAAAACCTCTCGTGGAAGACCGTCGCGGAGAGCGGTTTGCGCAGCGTGTCGTGGCGGTTGGGATCGGCCGCCGGGCCGTCGCCGTAGCCGATCAGCAGGATGTTCACGGGTTCGACGTTCGCCGGAAGGGCGAACTCCTCGCGCACGGCTTCGGGTTTGAACATGCAGATCCACAGCGTGTCGAGGCCCAGCGACGCGGCGGCAAGCATCATGTGGTCGGTGACGATCGACGCGTCGATGTCCGAAATGTTCTTGCTGTCGTACTTGCGGGTCCATGCCTCGGAGGTGTCGGCGCAGACGATGACGGCCGTCGGGGCGCCGAAATCGCGCGTGCAGCGCGCAAGGCGTTCCATGCCCTCCTTCGACTGCACGACCACCAGCCGCTGGGGCTGGCGGTTGGCGCCAGTGGGAGCCACGCGGCCCGCTTCGAGGATCAGCTCCAGTTTCTCCGGCTCCACTTGCCTGGAGAGGTATTTGCGGCAGGCGTACCGCTTTTTCGCCAGTTTCAGAAAATCCATTTGCAAAGGTTTTAATTATATAAAGGTACGAACAGGCCGGGCGATTCGAAACCTCCCGACCGGTAAAAAGGGCCGTTACGCCTCCAAAGGTATAAAAATTCGCGCCGTTATACAACCGGGCGCTCCGTTTTGGCAGGTCCGGCTGACAGAATGGCAGAAAAAAAGTACTGGCACACCGTTTGTTGCAGGAAGGGCAGGAAATCAAATACAACAACAACGATAGCACTATGAAAAACGGAAAAATCGGAGTTACGACGGAGAACATTTTCCCCGTCATCAAGAAATTCCTCTACTCGGACCATGAAATTTTCCTGCGCGAGCTGATTTCGAACGCCGTGGACGCCACCCAGAAGCTGAAAACCCTCTCGTCGATCGGCGAGGCCAAGGGCGATCTGGGCGACGTGACGATCCGCGTCGCCGCCGACAAGGAGAAGAAAACGCTCACCGTGACCGACCGCGGCGTCGGCATGACGGCCGAGGAGGTGGATAAATACATCAACCAGATCGCCTTCTCGGGCGCCGAGGAGTTCATGGAGAAGTATAAGAACCAGGCCATTATCGGACATTTCGGACTGGGATTCTACTCGGCATTCATGGTGTCGGACAAGGTCGAGATTTTCACGAAATCCTATAAAGAGGGTTCTAAAACCGTACATTGGAGCTGCACCGGGTCGCCCGAGTTCGAGATGGAGGAGACCGACGAGGCGCGCGACCGCGGCACGACCATCGTGCTGCACCTCTCGGAGGATTCGCTCGAATACGCCGAGGATGCGCAGGTCGAGGCCCTGCTGAAGAAGTACTGCCGCTTCCTGCCCGTGCCCATCGCCTTCGGCAAGGTCAAGGAGTGGAAGGACGGCAAATACGTCGACACCGACAAGGACAACATCATCAACAACGTCGAGCCGCTGTGGACCCGCAAGCCCGCCGACATCACCGAGGAGCAGTACAAGGAGTTCTACCGCGAACTCTACCCGATGAGCGACGAGCCGCTGTTCTCGATCCACCTCAATATCGACTATCCGTTCCACCTGACGGGCATCCTCTACTTCCCGAAGATTCACAACAACTTCGAGATCCAGAAGAACAAGATCCAGCTCTATTCGAATCAGGTCTATGTGACGGATCAGGTCGAGGGCATCGTGCCGGAGTACCTGACGCTGCTGCACGGCGTGATCGACTCGCCGGACATTCCGCTCAACGTATCGCGCAGCTACCTGCAAAGCGACGCCAACGTGAAGAAGATTTCGAGCTACATCACCCGCAAGGTCGCAGACCGCTTGCAGGAGTTGTTCTCGACCATGCGTTCGGACTACGAGGCGAAGTGGGACGACCTGAAAATCTTCATCCAGTACGGCATCCTCACCGACGAGAAGTTCGCCGAGAAGGCCGCCGGGATCATGCTCTGGAAGAACGTCGAAGGCAAATATTTCACCCCCAAGGAGTATGCGGAGAAGGTGAAGGAGAACCAGACCGACAAGAACAAGACGGAGGTGTTCCTCTATGTGGACGATCCCGTGGAGAAGCACACGTTCCTCGAAGCGGCCAAAGGCAAGGGGTACGACGTGCTGGTGATGGACGGCCAGCTGGACAGCCACTACATCAACTGGTACGAGTCGAAGAACAAGGAGTCGCGTTTCGTGCGCGTCGACAGCGACGTGGTCGACAAGCTGATCCAGAAGGAGGAGAATGTCAAGATGTCGCTCACCGAGGGCCAGCAGGAGGTGCTGACGCCCGTTTTCGAGAGCCAGATGCCCAAGGACGACAAGATTCACTACAACATCTCGTTCGAGGCCATGTCGCCCGACGAGGCTCCGGTGGTGATCACGCAGAACGAGTTCATGCGCCGCATGAAGGAGATGGCCCAGACGGGCGGCGGGGGCATGAGCCAGTTCTACGGACAGATGCCCGACAACTTCACCATCGCGGTCAACGCCAACCACCCCATCGTCATCGACATCCTCGCCGACGTGGAGAAGTCCTACGGCGACAAACTGAAGTCGATCACCAAGAAGATCGACGCCGCAGTGGCCGAGGAGAAGCGTTTCGACGAGGTCGTGAAGGGCAAGAAGGAGGAGGAACTTTCGTCCGAGGAGAAATCCACGCGCGAGGAGCTGTCGAAGAAGATCGTCACCCTGCGCGACGAGCGCAACCAGCGTCTGCGCGAGATCGGCGGCGAAAACCGCCTCGTCAAGCAGATCATCGACCTGGCGCTGCTGACCAACGGCATGCTCAAGGGCAAGAACCTGACGGATTTCATCCAGCGTTCGATTTCGCTGATCGGAAAATAGTTTTTGAAGGGTTTGCAGAGAAGGGGCCGCACTTTCGGAGTGCGGTCCCTTTTCCGTTCCGGGCCATCCAACCGCTTTTTGCGGAAACAGTTGCAAAAACAGCAAAAAAAGACTACATTTGTTTGTCACTACAAACCCAACCAACCTGCCATGAGAAACCTTCTGTTCCTGATCGCAGCGGCGCTCGGTGCGTTGCTGCCGTCCTGCACCCCGGCTAACCGGGTCGTGGAAAACCCGCTGATCGAAACGGCCAACACCCGGACGCTCGACATCGTGAAAGTCGAATTGAGCGACACGGCGACCGTGCTCCACATGAACGCCTACTACCGGCCCAAAAACTGGATCGTCATTTCTTCGGACAGCTACCTGCAAATCCCCGCCCGGAAATTCATGCTCACCGGGGCCGAAGGCATAACGCCCGACTCGCTGTTCTGGATGCCGAAGTCGGGCCGCGCGTCGTTCGTGCTGCGGTTCCCTCCCCTGCCCCGCGGTACGAAATCGTTCGACTTCATCGAGTCGGACTGCGACGACTGTTTCAAGATCTACGGCGTGGACCTGACGGGCAAAACGGAGTATCCCGAATATCCCGAAGGCCTGCCCAAAGAGCTGCGCAAGGCTCCGAAAGACGGTCCGGTACCCGATCCGATCTTCGCCGTCGGCGAAACGAGGGTCAACATCCACCTGTTAGGATTCCGCGAAGGGATGTACAAGGACATGACGCTTTATATCAATTCGATGCTGACCGGTCACGAGCGCAAAGACGCTCCCATCGACCCCGAGACGGGCGTTGCGACCTTTAAATTCGGGCAGTACGGCCCGTCGCTGATCTATGGCAATCCGGCCGGTCCCGGCTCGATGCACCTGAATTTCTGGACGGCTCCCGGGGAAACCGCGGACATTTACGTTGACCTCACAGAGAAGGGTAAATCCATCGTCCAGCGTCGGAACAACGAGCAGCCCAAACGTGCCCCGTTGTACTCGACAGGGACGTACGGCGCGCTGAATACGCTTTTCAACGGGAGCGAGACCAAAACAATCGCTCTTGATACCCATACCGGCGAATTTGCGGATTACCGGATGACAGCGGACGAATATGTGCAGATGGTGGCATCGAAATATAAATTATTAGCCGACAGTATCGCCCGCAGCGGCATGTCCAGCATGATGACAGAACTGTCTCTGCTTTCGCTCCAGCAGGAGACCCTCAACACATTTGCCAACAGTCGTTTCTTTTTGGAACACAATTACCGGTCGGAGCATAATATGTGGGACCGCAATGCGAAGCTCGACTATGAATTTGCCAAACTGACATCCGAAAATCAGGCGATGCTCTGCAAGCTTTTCGATATCAACAACCCGAAACTGCCGATGGGCGTCCGTATTTTCGAATATCAGCGTGCAGCTCTTGCTCCCGATATCGATTGGGCGCAACTCGTCGAGGCTACCAGTCCGCTTGCCGATCTGCGCAAAGTGAGTTCTCTGCCCTCCAAAGCGGAAAACGATGCTCTCACGGAGGCTGACCTCGCCTCGCTCCGTTCGCTGAAGAATCCGTTCTACGCCGAGGCGTGCGAGGCTATTCAGGCCAGGGTACGCAGGGAGCTGGCGGCGCTGGAAGGCAAGGTGAAGATCGAAGAGACGCCCGACGTGGCCCCTGACAAGCTTTTCGACGCCATCGTCGCGCCTTACAAGGGCAAGGTCGTGCTGGTCGATTTCTGGAACACCTGGTGCGGGCCCTGCCAGGCGGCGATCAAGGCCAACGAGCCGCTGAAAACCGGGGAACTGAAATCGGACGACATCGTGTGGATTTACCTTGCCAACGAGACCTCGCCGCTGGTGACCTACAAGACCCAGATCGGCAAAATCGCCGGCAAGCATTACCGGCTGAACGAGGAGCAATGGAAATATCTGTGCGAAAAGTTCAAAGTCGACGGCATCCCCTCCTACGTGCTCGTCGACCGGGACGGCAACAGCAAACTGCGCAACGACCTGCGCAACCACGACAAGCTGAAAAAGACGCTCAAAAAGATGATCGAATAACGGAAACGGCCGCCCCTTGCAGGGCGGCCGTTTTGTCTGCGTCAAGGACGGGCGGCACGGAATCCCGAGGGTCCGGGACTTCACAGGCGCGGCGTCTACGCCTTGCGCCGTTCGATTTCGCTGATATTTTCAATTTTCTTCTTCCGGAGGAAACCGTAGACCCCGTCGAGGTGCTCGGTGACGCGGCCGTGGGAGAATTCGTAGATTTTGGATGTCAGCCCGTCGAGAAAATCGCGGTCGTGGGAGACGACGATCAGCGTGCCGTCGAAAGCCATCAGGGCCTCTTTGAGAATCTCCTTGGTCTTCAGGTCGAGGTGGTTGGTCGGCTCGTCGAGGATCAGCAGGTTGACTGGTTCCAGCAACAGCTTGATCATCGCCAGACGCGTCCGTTCGCCGCCCGACAACACCTTTACGAGTTTCTCGCTGGCCTCCTTGCCGAACATGAAGGCCCCCAGAATGTCGCGGATACGGGTCCGGATGTCGCCCACGGCGATGTCGTCGACGGTCTTGAAGACGGTGATCGACTCGTCGAGCCCCGACGCCTCGTTCTGCGCGAAGTAACCGATCCGGACGTTATGGCCGATCCGGATCTCGCCCTCGAAGTCGATCTGCCCCATGATGGCCTTGACCATCGTCGACTTGCCCTCGCCGTTGCGCCCCACGAAAGCCACCTTGTCGCCGCGCCCGATGGTGATCGACACGTCGCTGAACACCCGGTGGTCGCCGTACGCCTTGCCCAGTTCGGAGGTGATGACCGGATAGGAACCCGAACGCGGGGCGGGCGGAAAGCGCAGGTTCAGCGCCGACCGGTCCTCCTCGTCCACCTCGATGAGTTCCAGTTTTTCGAGCATCCGCACGCGCGACTGCACCTGATTGGTCTTCGAATAGGTCCCCTTGAAACGCTCGATGAACTCGCGGGTCTCGGCGATCATCTTCTGCTGGTTGTCGTAGGCCGCCTGCTGCTGCTCGCGACGCTCCCTGCGGAGTTCGAGGTAATGGGAGTAGTTGACCTTGTAGTCGTAGATGCGTCCGCGGGCGATCTCGATGGTGCGCGTGGTGATGTGGTCCACGAAAGCCTTGTCGTGGGAAATGACCATTACGGCCTTGGCGTTGTTCATCAGGAAATCCTCCAGCCACTCGATCGACTCGATGTCGAGGTGGTTCGTCGGCTCGTCCAAGAGCAGCAGGTCGGGTTTCTGCAACAGCAGCTTGGCCAGCTCGATGCGCATGCGCCAGCCGCCCGAGAATTCGGAGGTCTGGCGCGTGAAGTCGCTCCGTTCGAAGCCCAGCCCCAGCAGAATGCGCTCCACGTCTTCCTGGTAGTTGGTGAGGTCCACGGCATAGAACTTCTCGGAGATGGCCGTGACCTCCTCGATCAGCCGCATGTACGACTCGCTTTCGTAGTCGGTGCGGGTCGTGAGCTGCTCGTTGAGCGCCGCGATCCGCCGCTCGATTTCGAACAGGTGTTCGAAGGCCCGCGACGCCTCCTCGACGAGCGTGCGCCCGTCCTCCACCTGAAGGTGCTGGGGCAGATACCCCACTTTCCCGCCTTCGCCCACGGTCACGCGCCCCCGCGTGGCCGAACGCACTCCGGCGATGATCTTCAGCAGGGTCGATTTGCCCGCTCCGTTTTTGCCCATCAGGGCGATCCGGTCCTTGTCGCCGATCGTGAAGGAGATGTCTTTGAAAAGCGTCGTGCCGCTGAACTCTACGGTGAGGCCGTCTATTGAAATCATAAGTTGTCGCAAATTGAGCCGCAAAGGTACGAATAAGCGATGGCAATGTCAAATTTACTTGAACATTGCCGAGCGGGAGTATCCAAAGGTACGAAACGTCGGGCGTAGAAGCGAACGCCGGTTTGCTTCCGCCCCGACGGAGCGGTCCCGGAATCCGGACTGCGGGGAGGGACTTTCCGGGCGATGAAAATGCCGTCACGGCGCAGAAAAAACCGCTTCGCAGGGCGAAGCGGCATGAATCGGACCCGAAACGGGGCGTCTTATTCGGTCCAGCGGCTGCGGATCAGCTCCAGGAACCATTCCGGACAGCGGCACGGACGCCGCGAATCGCTGTGGATGAAGCCCAGCTGGGTCATGCCCGTATTGAGCAGGTCGCCCCGCTCGTTGTAGATTTCGTAGAAGAAATTGATGCGTGTCGAGGGCATTTCCCGGAGGATGATGCGCACGGTCAGCAGTTCGTCGAAATAGGCCGGCTTGCGGTATTTCGACTGCACTTCGAGGATCGGCATCATGATGCCCCGCCGTTCGACCTCGGCGAACGACATGCCCAGCGCGCGCAGGAACTCGCTGCGGGCGGCTTCGTAGTAGCAGATGTAATTCGAATGGTGGCAAATGGCCATCTGGTCGGTGTGCTTGTACCACACGCGTATCTGACAATCGTGACTTAACATGTTTTCTTTATTTTTCGGTTTGCAGGGAATATCCAAGTAACAATTCGGCCTCTGCGGTTTTCCCCTCATCCAGCAGCCGGCGGATCACGGTCGAACTGACATGCTCGCCGTCGACCCTGCACGGACCCACCTTCACGACGCGGAGCCGTCCCGACGCCGCGAGCGTGTCGCAGTCGATCCGGTCGTGGCCGAAACGGTGGTTGTAGCCCGCGACGAGCGTTTCGGCGCCGACCTTTCCGATCAGGTAATCGTCCGCGAACTCCTCTCCGGACAAGGCGCTGAACGCCCTGTCGAAGGGAATGACGATCACGTTATCCACCCCCAGCTCTTCCAGCAGGGCCGTTTTCTCGTCGAGCGTCGTCAGCAGCCGCAGCCCTTCGGCCTTTCCCAGCGTGATGCGCGGGTGCGGCTCGAAGGTCAGCACGATGCTTTCGCCGCCGTTGGCGCGGGCCTCGGCGATCAGCCGCCCGATCAGGGCGCGGTGGCCCAGGTGCACGCCGTCGTACGACCCGACGGTGACCGCCGGGCGGACGAAGTGCGGAAGTGCGTCGAAACCGTGAAATACCCTCATCTCTCTCTCCCTCTCCGGCACACGGTTACGAATTGCTCCCGTCGCTCTCCTTGACGAAGTAGGCGACTTTTTCGAGCAGCGTGGTGATGTCGTAATTCTCGACGATGATCCCCTGCGGGAAGTTCAGCGGCGTGGAGGTGAAATTCAGCACCCCCCGTATGCCGGCATTGATGATCGGCAGCACGAGATTCGGAGCCACCTTCGTCGGCGAGGAGACGATGACGATCGAGATGTCCTTGTCCTCGACCACCTCCTCGAAGGAGTCCATATGGTAGCACGGGATGCCGTCGATCGTCTTGCCGACCTTTTCGGGGTCGACGTCGAACGCCGCGGTGATCTTCAGCTTGAGCCCCTTGCCGTTGAAATATTTGGTGATGGCCTGGCCCAGATGGCCCATGCCCAGCACGGCGATGTTCATGGGCGAGGGGCTGTCGAGGATGCGGCTGATGTACTCGATCAGCACCTGCACGTCATAGCCCTTCTTCGTGTCGCTCGAGAAGCCGATCAGCATCAGGTCGCGGCGCACCTGCACGGCCGTGATGCCGTGGATGCCGGCCAGTACGTGCGAAAAGATATGCGTGATGCCCTGCCGATGGCTGGCGAGCAGCGTGCGGCGGTACTCGCTCAATCGCTCGATGGTTTTCTCGGGAATCGTATTCGTCAAAGTTGCCATGGCTCTGTCATTCGATGGTTATGGTGAAGTCGCTGTTGTAGTTGACCCGCGTCCAGTTGCGGTTGACGTGGTTCTCGCGGCCTTCGTTCTGCCCGAACCGATAGGTCGTCTGCAACGGCGTGTAGCGGCGGTCTTCGAGGTCGTACTCGATGTCGCCGTACATGGCCGGGGCGAAGATCATCGCCGTGTCGTAGCCCCGGTAGGAAAAGAGGCTCGGCAGCGCGCCGAACGAACGGATGTAGGCGTCGTCGAACGCCCGCACGGTCTCCGAGTCGCGTTTGGCGTGGTAGGTCGAGAAGAAGATCACGCGGTTCTTGAAGAACATCGCGCGGTCGACGGTGTTGTAGCGGTTCCAGCGGGTGTTGCCCAGCACCACGAAGCGGGGCGCCGTGCGGCCGCGGCTCGTAAGGCTCGTATCGGCCGAGGCCAGAGCCGCGAGAATGCGGTCGATGTCCACCTCGTTGTCGGAGAGGATGATGAAAACGTTGTCGTCCGTATTCTCCAGCAGCGGCGTGAGGTCGCTCGGGCTGTCGGCCGAGCGGGCCGTGGGATGCTCGTATTTATAGGTATAGCGGCGGTACTCCGAATCGCCCAGCAGCGCGAGCATCTCGCGCTCGAACTCCTTGTCGGCAGACTCGGTGCAGATCAGCGTCACGCGCTTGTCGCCGTTCACCAGATCGCCCGCCTTCTCGTACTTGCGCGAAGGGTCGGGCGCGAGCTGGAACAGCACGTCGCTGTTCATCCCCTCGATATTGGCCAGCGGCGACACCACGGGAATCTTTTTCTCCTCGGCGAAGCGGATCACCGGATACAGCCCCTCCTCGTAGACGGGGCCGACGATCAGGTCGGCTTTCCGGAAGGCGTCGCTTTCGACGATTTCGCGGATGCGCGCCGTGTCGCGGGCCGTGTTGTAGAGGTCCACGTTCACCGAACGTCCGTATTTGAGCTTCACGCTGTCCAGCCCCAGCAGAAAACCCTGATAGAACTCCAGGTAGTTGCCGTTAGGCTCGCCGCCCGTGGCGAGGGGCAGCAGCAGCGCCACGTCGAGCGGGTCGCCGGCCCGGAGCGCCCGGAAGTCGATCTGCACGACCTGCTGCCCGGTCTCCGGCACGCTGTCCTGCCGTTGGAGGCTGTCGGCGCCCTCCGGAATCTGTCCGGCCTCGGGCGCGGGAATCTTGACCATGGCCCCGGCCTTGAGGTCCGCGGGTTTCAGTCCGCCGTTGAGCGCGCTGAACTCCGCCTCGGTGATCCCGAAGCGGCGCGAGAGCGAATAGAACGTCTCGCCCGGATGGACGATGTGGTAGGCCGTGCCTTCCTCGGCCACGCTGTTCAGCGACTGCCGGTACTCCTCCCACTGCTCCTTCGTGCCGGCCTCGTCCTCCGAGCCGATCTGTTTCCTGCGGATCAGGATGCGTTCGCCGAGGCGCATGTGCAGCGGGTCGAGGTTCGGATTGTCCTCCAGAAGGGTTTTCACCGGAATCTCGTACTGCCGCGAAATGGCGTAGAGCGTCTCGCCCTTCGACACGAAATGGAAGTCGAAGGTCTTGCGCAGCTTCTTGTCCGACTTGGGTTCGGGAACGTCGGCCACGAAGGGGATCTTGATGTTCTCGGCGGTTTTTAGGCCGCGGGCGATCGAGGGGTTGTTTTCGAGAATCACCTTCTCGCCCACCCCGTAGGTTTTCGAAAGCCCGTAGAGCGTCTCGCCCGCCTGCACCGTGTGGATGTAGTATTTCGCACCGTTGATGTAGACGATCGTTGCGGACTTCCCCGCCGCAACGGCGCAGAAAGCCCACACGATCATCAGAGCTGCGGCACAGAGTCGTTTCATCGTCATTTCATTTTATCGCGCATCCGGATTTCGGTGATGACCTTCTTGGTGTAGAGCGGGAAATCGCCGTTCATCATCCAGGCGTAGTAGCTCGGCTCGATGCGGAACACCTCGGCCACCGAACGGCCCTTGTACTTGCCGAACCCGAAGACCTCCTCGCCCTTCTCGTTGTAGAGGATGCGCCCGGCGTAGTCGGCCGATTCGGCGCGGCACGAGTATTCGGCCAGCTTGTCGATGTCGTTCTCCAGATCGTCGTAACGGTCCAGCTGGGCCTTCAGCACCTCGTAGGTGGCCTTCGTGTCGGCCTCGGCCGAGTGGGCCTCCTCCAGGTCCTTGTCGCAGTAGAACTTGTAGGCCGCGACCAGCGTGCGCTGCTCCTTCTTGTGGAAGATGTTCTGCACGTCGATGAACTTGCGGCGCTTGAAGTCCACGTCCACGCCGGCGCGCAGGAACTCCTCGACCAGCACCGGCAGGTCGAAGCGGTTCGAGTTGAAGCCGCCGAAGTCGCAGCCGCGGATGAACTGTTCGAGCGACCGCGCGACCTGCGCGAACGTCGGGCAGTCCCTCACGTCGTCGTCCGTGATGCCGTGTATGGCCGAGGCCTCCTCGGGGATATGCATCCCGGGATTGAGCCGCCGGGTTTTGGTGATCTCCTCGCCGTCGGGCATGACCTTGACCATCGAGATCTCCACGATGCGGTCCCGGGCGGTGTCCACGCCGGTGGTTTCGAGGTCGAAGAAGATGATCGGTCGTTTGAGGTTCAGCTTCATCTGACGGCCGTTATGCGTTGATCATCATCGGCATCAGCAGCATGAGCGTCGCGCTCGACTGCTTGTCGTCGTAAACGGGTTTGAAGACGCCGGCGCGGGTCGAGTCGGCCAGTTCCACCACCACCGTCGGGGTATCCATGTTCGAGAGGATCTCGACGAGGAACGTCGACTTGAAGCCGATCGAAATGGGCTGCCCGTCGTAGCTGCACGAGATCGTCTCGTTGGCCGACACCGAGAAGTCGATGTCCTGCGCCGTGAGGGTGATCCGGTTGTCGGCGATGTCCATGCGGATCAGGTTCGTCGTGGGGTTCGAGCAGACGGCCACGCGCTTGATGCCGTTGACCAGCTCGATGCGGTCCACCAGCACCTTGTTGGGGTTGTTGGACGGAATCACGGCGTTGTAGTTCGGGTAGTTGCCCTCGATCAGGCGGCAGACGAGCGTGTGGCTCTTGAGTTTGAACAGGGCGTTCTTCGAATCGAACGCCATTTCGATCGCGTCGTCCTCCTTCAGCAGCACCGACTTGAGCAGGTTGGCGGGCTTCTTCGGGAGGATGAACGACGCCGTCACCTCGTTTTCGGTCTCGGCCTCGTACTTCACGAGTTTGTGCGCATCGGTTCCCACGAACGTCAGCGCGTCGGGCGCCAGATTGATATAGATGCCGTTCATCACGGGGCGCAGTTCGTCGTCCGCCGTGGCGAAAATCGTCTTGTTGATGCCGTTCACGAGGGTGTCGACGTCGAGGCGCAGCTCCTTTTTCTCGGCGTTCAGCTGCGGCACGGCGGGATAGCTGACGGCGCTGGCTCCGGGAATCGAGAGCGATCCGCTCTTCCAGTTGATCTTGATCTCCCAGTTCTTGTCGTTGACCTCGATGGTCAGCGGCAGTTCGGGGAACTCCTTCAGCGAGTCGAGCATCAGTTTGGCCGGCGCGGCGATCGTACCTTCGCTCTCGACGCTGTCCACCTCGATCTGCCCGACGAGCGTCGTCTCAAGATCCGAGGTGGTGACTTGCAGCGTGTTGCCGTTGAGTTCCAAGAGGAAGTAGTCCAGGATGGGCAGCGTGTTCTTATTGCTGATGACCTTGCCGGTGGTAGCCAGAAGCGAAAGCAGGGCCGAGCTTGATACGGAAAATTTCATACGTTGTTTCTGTTTTGTCTGTTTATGGTTTCTTACTCTAAAATTGCCAGTTTGTCGAGGGCCGTTTCGATCATCTTCCGCACGAACGGCTTGTAGTCGGTGTTCACGTCCTGCGCGATGCGCTGGGCGATGATCGTGCAGATCGTGGCGGCGCGGTGACCCATCAGGGCGGCCAGCCCCGCGAGCGCCGAACCCTCCATCTCGAAGTTGGTGATGCGGCGGCCTTCGTAGCCGAACGACTCGATCTTCTCGTTCAGCCGGGCGTCGTGCGGTTCGAGCCGCACCCAGCGGCCCTGCGGGGCGTAGAATCCCGGTGCGGCGATGGTGATGCCCTCGCGCGTGACGTCGCTGAAATGCTCGAACAGGGTCTTGTCGGCGTCGACGAAATAGGGGCGCGGCATCTTCTCGTACCAGCCCGTGTGCTTCACGAACGCCTCTTCGAGCGCCAGGTCGCAGACCGCGTCGCGGCCCTTGTAGTAGCTCAACAGGCCGTCGAAGCCGCACGAAGTGCGCGAGAAGACGAATTCACCGACCTTGATGTCGGGCTGAATGGCGCCCGAAGTGCCCAGCCGCACCAGCGTGAGCCGTTTTTTTTCGGCCTTCTCCTGCCGCGTGGCGAAATCGACGTTGGCCAGCGCGTCCAGCTCCGTGACGCAGATGTCGATGTTGCCGATGCCGATGCCGGTCGAGAGGACCGTCATGCGTTTTCCTTTATAGCTGCCCGTCACGGTCTTGAACTCGCGGTTCGAAACCTCGCACTCCTTCGTGTCGAAAAATCCGGCTACGAGGGCCACGCGGCCGGGGTCGCCGACCAGGATCACCGTGTCGGCCAGCTGCCCGGGATACAGGTGCAGGTGAAAAATCGAACCGTCGTCGTTGATAATCAATTCGGAAGCGGGAATGGTTCTCATAATTGTCGTTTTTTAATTTCCATAATTGGCATAAAAGTAATATATTTACCTCGAATATCAAAACTTCGAAGCGAATTTTTCATAAATATAAGTATCCGTAAAACCGAATAAAACATGACACTCATCAAATCCATTTCGGGCATCCGCGGCACGATCGGCGGACCCGCGGGCGAGAACCTGACGCCTCCCGACGTCGTCAAATTCACCACGGCCTACGTGCGCCTGATCGCCCGCCGCAATCCGGGCAAAAAACTTACCATAGTCGTAGGACGCGACGCCCGTATTTCGGGCGAAATGGTCTCGAACCTCGTGGAAGGGACCCTGCTGGCCTGCGGCGCGAACGTCGTCAACGTCGGGCTGTGCACCACCCCCGGGACCGAGATGGCCGTGATCGGCAAGAAGGCCGACGGCGGCATCATCATCACCGCCTCGCACAACCCCCGCCAGTGGAACGCCCTGAAACTGCTGAACTCCGACGGCGAGTTTCTCAACGACGCCGAGGGCAAGCAGGTGCTGGCCATGTCCGAGGAGGAGGATTACGACTACCCCGCGATCGACGCCATCGGCCATGTGCTGTCGCGCGAGGATTTCAACGACGAGCATATCCGCCGCGTGCTGGCGCTGCCGCTGGTCGACGTCGAAGCGGTGCGCAAACGCCGTTTCAAGGTCGTCGTCGACGCCGTGAACTCGGTGGGCGGCATCGTGATGCCGAAACTGCTGCGCGAACTGGGCTGCGAGGTCGTGGAGCTGAACTGCGAACCCACGGGCGAATTCGCCCACAACCCCGAACCGCTGCCGCAGAACCTCACGGAAATCTCGGAGGTCATCGTGCGCGAGAAAGCCGACCTGGGCATCGTCGTCGACCCGGACGTCGACCGGCTGGCGTTCGTCTCGGAGGACGGCTCGATGTTCGTCGAGGAGTACACGCTGGTGGCCGTCGCGGACTACATTCTTTCCGAAAAGCCCGGCAACACGGTTTCGAACCTCTCCTCGTCGCGCGCGCTGCGCGACGTCACGGAGCGGCATGGCGGCAAGTACTACGCCTCGGCGGTCGGCGAGGTCAATGTCGTGGCGAAAATGAAGGAGGTCGGCGCGGTGATCGGCGGCGAAGGCAACGGCGGAGTGATCTACCCCGAGCTGCACTACGGCCGCGACGCGCTGGTGGGCACGGCGCTCTTTTTGACGTGGCTGGCGAAGAAAGGCATGACGATGACCCGGCTGCGCGCCACCTACCCTTCGTACTACGCCTCGAAGAACAAAATCGAGCTGACGCCCGCCATCGACGTAGATAAAGTGCTGCGTGAGGTGAAGGAGCGTTATGCCGGTGAAAACGTGAACGATATAGACGGCGTGAAGATCGACTTCGCGGAAAACTGGGTGCACCTGCGCAAGTCGAACACCGAGCCGATCATCCGCGTCTACACCGAGGCGAAGTCGATGGACGAGGCCGACGCGCTGGCGCAGCGGTTCATTGCCGAAATCAAGGAGATCTGCAACATTTAAGACCATGAAAGAGAGTTTATTGATCCTCGCCGCAGCCCTCGCGATGGTCTCCTGCGGCGGAAATGCGCAGCAGAAGGCGGCGACAGCCGGGACGCAGCAGACAACGGCAGCGGCTCCCGACATGCACAATGCCGAGACCTCGCTCGACTATCTGGGCGTCTACAAGGGCACGCTGCCTGCGGCCGACTGCCCGGGAATCGAGACGACGCTGACGCTCGCGCCCGACGGTTCCTATGCCCTGCATCTGAAATACATCGACCGCGACTCGGAATTCGACGAGAAGGGCGCTTTCACGGTTAAGGAGAACCTGCTGACGCTGACGCCCTCGGAGGGCGGACAGCCCCAATATTACAAGGTCGAGGAGAACCGCCTGCGCCGCCTCGACGCCGAAAAACAACCTGTGACCGGCGCGCTGGCGGACAATTACGTACTGCAAAAAACCACCGAATAAATGGATAAAGCAAAGGTTTATATAAAGGAGAATAAAGAACGGTTTATCAGCGAGTTGTTCGACCTGCTGCGTATCCCGTCGATCAGCGCGCAGTCCGAGCGCAAGCCCGATATGCAGCGTTGCGCCGAGTTTCTCGCGGCGGCGCTCGTGAAGGCCGGGGCCGACCGCGCCGACGTGCTGTCCACGGAGGGCAATCCGGTGGTTTACGCCGAGAAGACCGTCGATCCCGGGGCCAAAACGGTGCTGGTCTACGGCCACTACGACGTGATGCCCGTGGACCCGCGCGACGAGTGGCGCACGGAACCTTTCGAGCCGGTCATCCGCGACGGCCGCATCTGGGGCCGCGGCGCCGACGACGACAAGGGACAGCTGTGGATGCACGCCAAGGCGTTCGAGGCGATGTGCGCCACCGATTCGCTGCCCTGCAACGTGAAATTCATGCTCGAAGGCGAGGAGGAGATCGGTTCGCCGAGCCTCTATGGCTTCTGCGAGCAGAACAAGGAGCTGCTCAAGGCCGATATTATATTGGTGTCGGACACGTCGATGATCTCGATGCAGACGCCGTCGATCACCTGCGGACTGCGCGGACTGGCCTACATGGAGGTCGAGGTGACGGGACCGGACAAGGACCTGCATTCGGGGCTGTTCGGCGGTGCGGTGGCCAACCCGGCCAACGTGCTGGCGCGGCTGGTGGCGGGACTCGTCGATGAGAACGGCCGCGTGACGATCCCCGGCTTCTACGACGACGTGCGGGAGCTGACGCCCGCCGAGCGCGAGGCGTTCAACAAGGCGCCGTTCAGCCTCGAGGATTACAAGAAGTCGCTGAAAATCGGCGACGTGGAGGGCGAAGCGGGTTACACGACGCTGGAACGCACCGGCGTGCGCCCGTCGCTCGACGTCAACGGCATCTGGGGCGGCTACACGGGCGAGGGGACCAAGACGGTCATTCCGTCGAAGGCTTCGGCCAAGATTTCGATGCGCCTCGTGCCGAATCAGGACTACCGCAAGATCTCGGAGCTGTTCGAGAAACATTTCCGCGCCATCGCGCCCGAGAGCGTGAAGGTCGTGGTGAAATCGCTCCACGGCGGCATGCCCTACGTCGCGCCGACCGACATGCCGGCCTACAAGGCGGCCGAAAAGGCCGTCGAGGCGACTTTCGGCAAAAAGCCCCTGCCCTTTTACTCGGGCGGTTCGATCCCCATTATCAGCGGATTCGAGTCCATCCTGGGCATCAAGTCGCTGCTGATCGGCTTCGGTCTGGCCGAGGACGCCATCCACTCGCCCAACGAAAGCTACGGACTCGAGCAGTTCGACAAAGGCGTGGAGACCATTCCGCTGTTCTACAAGTATTTCGCCGAATCCGAATAGCATGTACGACGAACTGCTGAAATTCGCCGTGCAGCTGGCGAAGGCCGCGGGCGGAATACAACTCGCCTACTTCCGGGGCGACAGGCTGTCGATCGAGACCAAATCCAACGTCTACGACGTGGTGACGCGCGCCGACAGGGAGAGCGAGGAACTGATTGCCGGCATGATCGCGGAGCGTTATCCCGACCATGCCATTCTGGGCGAGGAGGGCGGCTGCCGGGGCAACGCCGCGAGCGACTGGCGCTGGGTCGTCGACCCGCTCGACGGCACGACCAATTACAGTCAGGGACTTCCGCTGTTCACGGTTTCGATAGCCCTCCAGTACAGGGGCGAAACCATCGTGGGGGTCGTCTATGCACCCTACCTGAACGAGCTGTTCACGGCGACGAAGGACGGCGGGGCATATCTGCAATACGCTTCGCGGGAGCCGGAACGCCTCCGCGTCGGGGAGAAACAGACGCTCGCCACCTCGGTCATCGCCACGGGATTCCCCTACGACAAGGACGTGAATCCGGACAACAACAGCGACAACGTCGCACGGATCATCCCCTACGTGCGGGATGTCCGGCGGCTGGGTTCTGCGGCCTACGACATCAGCTGCGTCGCCGCCGGACTGCTGGACGGCTACTGGGAACTGGCGCTGCACGAATGGGACGTCTGCGCCGCCGAACTGATCCTCGCCGAGGCCGGGGGCGTCGTCTGCGACCTGCGCCGCGACCGGGGCATCTCGATCGTCGCGGGCAACGGCGCGATCGTGAAGGAAATCTTGAAGTACGTGCGGTAAATTCACCGAAAACCAAATCGTTGCAAGCGTTGCAGCCTATTCTGAATGAGGGCGGGAGTAAATTCCCGCCCTTACACATGTGTGTTTATTAAAATTTTTTCTTATTTTTGACCCGAACAAAAAAACAGAACAACATGTGCGGAATAGTCGGATATGTCGGGCGGCGCGACGCGTGCCCGATTCTGATAAAGGGGCTTCACCGCCTCGAATACAGGGGATACGACAGTGCGGGCGTCGCGCTGGTCAACCCGGACGGGCGTCTCAACGTATTCAAATGCAAGGGCAAGGTCTCCGATCTGGAGCATTTCCTCGACGGAAAGGACCTCGGCGGCAACATCGGCATCGCCCACACCCGCTGGGCCACGCACGGGATTCCGAACGACGCCAACGCCCATCCCCACTACTCCGAATCGGAGAATATAGCCCTGATACACAACGGCATCATCGAGAACTACCGCGTGCTGAAGGACGCCCTCGAACAGAACGGATACACCTTCCGCAGCAGCACCGACTCCGAGGTGTTGGTGAATCTGATCGAATACGTCCGGGCGACCAGCGGCTGCTCGCTGCCCGAAGCCGTGCGGCAGGCCCTCCGGCAGGTGATCGGCGCCTACGCCATCGCCGTCGTCGAGAAGGGCAACCACGACCGGATCGTCGCCGCGCGGCAGAGCAGCCCGATGGTCGTGGGCGTGGGCGACGGGGAGTTCTTCCTCTCGTCCGACGCCGCGTCGATCATCGAATACACCGAGGATTTCGTCTACGTGGGCGACGGCGAAATCGCCGTGATCGACCGCAACGCCCCGCTGAAAATCGTCACGCTGGACAACCACGATGCGAAGATCGACATCAAGAAACTCCAGCTGTCGATCTCGCAGCTGGAAAAGGGCGGCTATCCCCATTTCATGCTCAAGGAGATTTACGAGCAGCCCCGAACCATCGTCGACTGCATCCGCGGACGCATCAACCCCGACACCTGCGAGGTGAAACTTTCGGGCGTGATCGACCACCGCGACAGGTTCGTGAACGCCCGGCGCATCATTTTCGTGGCGTGCGGCACGTCGTGGCACGCCTCGCTGATCGGCGAACACCTCGTGGAGTCGATCTGCCGCATTCCCGTCGAGGTGGAGTACGCCTCGGAGTTCCGCTACCGCAACCCCATCATCCGCGAGGACGACATCGTCGTGGCCGTGTCGCAGTCGGGCGAGACGGCCGACACGCTGGCCGCCGTCGAACTGGCCCGCAAGGCCGGGGCGTTCGTCTTCGGCATCTGCAACGTCGTCGGCTCGTCGATCGCCCGGGCCACGGATTCGGGGGCCTATATCCACGTGGGGCCCGAGATCGGCGTCGCCTCGACGAAGGCTTTCACCGGGCAGGTGACCGTGATGGCCATGCTGGCGCTGGCCGTGGGCCGCGAGAGAGGAACCGTCACGGAGGCGTATTACAACGAGGTTTCGGCGGCGCTGCTGCACCTGCCCGAGACGATGGAAGAGGTGCTGAAAGTCGCCCCGCAGGTCGCCGACCTGGCGAAAATATTCACCTATGCGCACAACTTCATCTACCTCGGCCGCGGGTACAACTACCCCACGGCGCTCGAAGGCGCGCTGAAACTCAAGGAGATTTCGTACATCCACGCCGAAGGTTACCCCGCGGCCGAGATGAAGCACGGCCCCATTGCGCTGATCGACGCCGAGATGCCCACCGTGGCCATCGCCACGCCGGACCACACCTACGAAAAAACGGCCTCGAACATCGAGGAGATCAAGGCCCGCGGCGGCAAGATCATCGCCGTCGTCGCCCGCGGCGACGAACAGGTACGCCGCTCGGCCGACTTCGTGATCGAGGTCCCGGTGATCGCCGAGTGCCTGATGCCCATCGTGGTATCGGTCCCGCTGCAACTGCTGGCCTACTACATCGCCGTCTACAAGGGCCGCAATGTCGACCAGCCCCGCAACCTCGCCAAGTCGGTGACGGTGGAGTGATCACGCGCCGCACGGCAAACGAAAATCCGCAGCTTCCCGGGGGGAGGCTGCGGATTTTTCATCTGCGGCGGACGCCTAATGCCCGTAGTTGGCGTCGATGTAGTCGGAAATCCCGAAATCCTTCGGAACTGCGGGCGCATCGAGCGGCGTGATGCGGACGTCGGTCACCAGCCGCTGCCGTTTGAAGACCAGCTTTTCGAGAAACGAGTCGATCTCGCCGCGGTTCTCGGTCATCGGCCGCCACGCCATCGAATGATTGGTCTCGGCGACGGAGTAGAACGCGTGCGGAACTCTGCGCCGCGCGAGGTCGTCGGCAATGCTCTTCGAGCCGAACAGCCAGACTCCGTCGACACCGAGCGCGCCGTAGGGCACATTGCGGTCGGCGTCGCCGTGGAAAAGCAGCATCGGCGCGGGATCGCGCGCCCAGCGCAGGCTGTCCTGCGTATCGCAAACGGCTCCCGCAAAGGCGATTACCCCGGCGTAGCTAAAGTCCTGCGTGAACTTCCCGGCGGTCAGCGGATGCCCGTTGCAAAGCCAGTACTCGCCCATCAGCACCGTGATGGCCCCGGCGCTCGACCCGCACGTCACGATCCGCGAAGGATCGACGTCCGGCATATGCCGGCAGATATAGGCCGTGGCGTCGTAGAGGTCCTCCGTCGCCATCGAAAGCGTCATGTCCAACGCCTGCGTGAAATGCTCCTCGTCGAGCAGGCCGGCCTGTCTGGCCCGCTTCATCCCCAGCCGGTAGTCGATCGACACGACGACGAACCCCTTGCGGGCGTAGTAGTCGAAGAAGGGGCGGAAACGCCGGTTGTCCCGCGTTCCGGTCATAAAGCCGCCGCCGAAAAGGAACATCAGGCAGGGTTTCGCCCGGCTGTCGGGCGAGAGGAGCGCATAACGGTCCAGCCGCAGCGTGTCGGCATCCCGCACGGCATAGACGAAGGTCTCTTTTTCGATCTTCCGCGGCGTCGCATCGTCGTTCTGCGCCCCGGCCGGCGTCCACAGAAACAGTGCAGCGATCAGAAACAGACGTCTCATGTCACTGCATCTCTTCGTGGGCGTAGCGGATCGCCCGGTTCAGAATGGCGATGAACGGCTGCGTGCGGCGGAACTGCTCGACGGTGCGTTCCAGCAGGTCGGGTGCGAGCAGGAACTCCTCGGCGATGGGCTGTTCGAGGTAGAAGTCCTTCAGCTTCAGCATCTCGGCATAGGGGCTGTCGGCCGGAAATCCCGTCGGGACCCGCTTGAGCCTGTTGCCGCTGCACAGCCGGAACCCTTTGGCCTTCCGGATCGCCGCCTCGATCTGCGCGCCGTTGTCGAGCACCTCCTCGCGGATCGACCGCAGCACCGTCGGCTCGATGCACACGGCGCCCGCCGAAAGCAGGTTGCAGCACACCAGCGAGTCGCAGCAGGGTTCGATGTGGAAATAGTATCCCGCGAAACCCGATTTCTTGCCCTTCGGCGCAATGTAAGCCCCGATATAGGTCTTGTAGGGCGACTTGTCGGGCGAGAAACGCGTGTCGCGGGCGATCCGGTAGGTGCAGTCCTGCGGACGCAGGCCGCGCACCTCGGGGTCGAACGACGCGATGCCCTCGATCAGCTGTCCGGTGAAATCGGCGAACCGTCCCTTCACACGGGTCCATTCGGCGCGGTGGGCGTCGAACCATTCCCGGGTGTTGTCGTCGTGCAGCCGGCGGAAGAAGTCGATGACCTCCTTCATCTTACCACGCGAAAAGCGGATAGTCGGCCATCAGCGCGTTCACGTCCTTGCGCACGGCGGCGATGTTCGCTTCGTTCTCCGGGTCGTGCAGCACGCGGTCGATCAGCCCGACGATGTAGTCCATCTTGTCCTCCTTCAGGCCGCGCGTGGTGATGGCCGGGGTTCCGAAGCGCAGACCCGAGGTCTGGAACGGCGACCGGCTGTCGAACGGAACCATGTTCTTGTTGGTGGTGATGTCGGTGGCCACGAGGCACTTCTCGGCCAGCTTGCCCGTCAGTTCGGGGAACTTCGTGCGCAGGTCGACGAGCATCAGGTGGTTGTCCGTGCCGCCCGAGACGATCTTGTAGCCGCGCTCGACGAAGGCGGCGGCCATGGCTGCGGCGTTCTTCTGCACCTGCGTCTGATACTCCTTGTAGGCGGGTTCCAACGCTTCGCCGAAGGCTACGGCCTTGGCGGCGATGACGTGCTCCAGCGGACCGCCCTGGATGCCCGGGAAGACGGCCGAATTGAGGATCTGCGACATCATCTTCACGGCGCCCTTCGGCGTGGTCTGGCCCCAGGGGTTCTCGAAGTCCTTGCCCATCAGGATGATGCCGCCGCGCGGGCCGCGCAGGGTCTTGTGGGTCGTCGAGGTGACGATATGCGCGTATTTCACGGGGTTCTCCAGCAGCCCCGCGGCGATCAGACCGGCCGTGTGGGCCATGTCCACCATCAGCAGCGCGTCCACCTTGTCGGCGATCTCGCGCATGCGTTTGTAATCCCACTCGCGCGAGTAGGCCGAGGCGCCGCCGACGATCAGTTTCGGCTTGCACTCCAGGGCCTTGCGCTCCATGGCGTCGTAGTCGATCACGCCCGTGGCCTCGTCGAGCTGATAGCCCACGGCCTTGAAATATTTACCCGACATGTTGACCGGCGAACCGTGCGAGAGGTGTCCTCCGTGTGCAAGGTCCAGTCCCATGAACGTATCGCCCGGCTGCATGCAGGCGAAGAAAACGGCCATGTTGGCCTGTGCGCCCGAATGGGGCTGCACGTTGGCGTACTCCGCGCCGTAGAGACGGCAGATGCGCTCGATGGCCAGCGTCTCGACCTTGTCCACGACCTCGCAGCCGCCGTAGTAGCGCGCTCCGGGATAGCCTTCGGCGTATTTGTTGGTCAAGACCGAACCCATGGCCTCCATCACCTGGTCGCTGACGAAGTTCTCCGAAGCGATCAGTTCGATGCCATGCATCTGGCGGTTGCGCTCGGCGGCAATCAAATCGAAAATCTGGGAATCTCTTTTCATATCGTTATAAGGATTTTGGAATGCTGTTTACGGTCGGTAAAGATAAGCAAAAATGCCGAAATTCGCTCCGCGGGCAGGCGATTAAGATATTTTTCCTATATTTGCGAATAAAAATTGGCAGATATTGCCTTAAAAATATAAAAGAATTATGAAATTACTGGATGGAAAAGTGGCCGTTGTGACCGGCGCCGCACGCGGCATCGGCAAGGCCATCGCACTCGAATTCGCCAAAGAGGGCGCCAATGTGGCGTTCACCGACCTTGCGATCGACGAGAACGGCAAGGCTACCGA
Organism: Alistipes sp. 56_sp_Nov_56_25; assembly: GCF_001915285.1. Lineage (NCBI taxonomy): Bacteria > Pseudomonadati > Bacteroidota > Bacteroidia > Bacteroidales > Rikenellaceae > Alistipes > Alistipes sp. 56_sp_Nov_56_25. The sequence continues at coordinate 23,661 of NZ_MNQF01000061.1, read as the reverse complement.
AGCCGAAATCGCCGCGCTGGGCGTGAAAGCCAAGGGCTATGCCTCGAACGCAGCCAACTTCGAAGAGACGCACGCGGTCATCGACCAGATCATAAAGGATTTCGGCCGTATCGACATCCTCGTGAACAACGCCGGAATCACCAAGGACGGCCTGATGATGCGCATGTCCGAGGCCCAGTGGGATGCCGTGCTGACGGTCAACCTCAAGTCGGCGTTCAACTTCATCCACGCCGTCGTGCCGGTCATGGCGCGCCAGAAAAGCGGCTCGATCATCAACATGTCGTCGGTGGTGGGCGTCAGCGGCAACGCCGGCCAGTGCAACTACTCGGCCTCGAAAGCCGGCATGATCGGCCTTGCGAAGTCGATCGCCAAGGAGATGGGTCCGCGCGGCATTCGCGCCAACGCCATCGCCCCGGGCTTCATTATGACCGAGATGACCGACAAACTGCCCGACGAGGTGAAGGAGGGCTGGTACAAGCAGATTCCGCTGCGTCGCGGCGGCACGCCGGAGGATGTCGCCAAGGTGGCGCTGTTCCTAGCGTCGGACCTTTCGTCGTATGTCAGCGGGCAGGTCATCCACTGCTGCGGAGCGATGAACTGTTAGAAAACGACAGACAACGAGAACGTTGCGGAAAACGATGCCGTCAAGGCGTCGTCTGAAAATGAAAGCGCCCGCCAGGTTCACCTGGAAGGGCGCTTTTGTTTTCGGACAATATTCCGTCGAAATTTTTCTTTTCGAGCCCGAAGCGCCGCCAACAATCACGGCACGAAAGCGCAGCGTGTGCCGTAATTGCCTGAACAGCCTGCGCAACTTGCATCTTTTTTGCTGCCCTCCGGCGTCGCAACGACGCTTCCGGCAGACCGGAAGGTTTCTGCGGACCGGATTTGCTTCCGTCCCGCATTTTACTATCTTTGCAACATGAAACGACTCGTAACCTTGCTCGCGGCGCTGGCCGCGCTCCAGACATACGCCCAGAGAATCGAGGCGACGCTTCCCAGCCCCGACGCCAAGTCGCTGGGCATGGGCGGCGTGATGATGACCACCCTTTCCGGTTCGCACGCCATCTACAACAACTCCGCGACGGCCATCTTCTCGCACACGCCGTCGCAGGTCTCCTCCTCCTATTACGGACAGCGGAGCTTCGACTATTACGCCGTGTCGGGATTCTGCCGGTTCGACAACATCAACCTCGTGCAGGCCGGCTGGCGGCAGTTCCTCCGCGAACACGGCAACAACGACATGGCCGTCGACCTGGGTTATGCGCGCCGCATCGGCGACCGGTGGGCCGTCGGCATCGTCGGCCGCTACATGCACCTCAAACGCCCCGACATCTCGGCCGACGCGCTGGCCGTGGATTTGAGCGCCGCGTGGCAGCGGCCGCTGGAGAACGTCGGCAGCTACTCGACGCTGCGCGCAGGCGCCAAGCTGGGCAATCTGGGCGGGTATCTCCGCGATACGGAATACACCCTGCCGATGGATTTCACCGTGGGCGCGGCCCTCGACACGTTCCTCACCGATGCGCACGAAATCACCGTCGGAACCGACCTGGGCTACTATTTCTCGCCCTCCGCGGTCCGCGGTTTCCAGATGTCGCTGGGCGTCGAGTACAACCTGATGCAGCTCGTGCAGCTGCGCACCGGCTACCACTACGGCGAACGGCGCGACTACTACCCGAGCTACTGGACCGTCGGCGCGGGACTGCGCATCCTCCACCTGCGGCTCGATTTCGCCTACCTCTTCGCCAAGAAGCACTCGCTGCTGCGCAACACATACAGCATCAGTTTCGGGTTGGATTTCTGACGTAAAACCGGCAAGCCCGACACGCTCGGGGTTCATCCCGGGCCGAACCTGCCGACTCCACACCGGGCCGCGGCGTCATTCATTCCGGCAATCCCTCCGGGTCTCCCTCGTCAAAGGGAGACTTTTCATTTTCCGTTTTCGGAGAGATATTCCAGAATCCCCTCGCAGCCGTCTTCCAGCATGTCGAGCACCAGTTCGAAGCCCTCGTGGCCCTCGTAGTAGGGATCGGGCACGTAGGTGCGGTCGGGATGGCGGCGGCAGAACTCCGCCATGCGGAAAATCTTCCGCGCAGCCTCGCGCGACGGAGCCAGCCGGTTGAGCGACTCGTAGTTCATGTCGTCCATCGCCACGATCATGTCGAAGCGGTCGAAATCCTCCTCCCGGACCTGCCGCGAACGGTGCGTCAGCGCATAGCCGCGGCGCGAGGCCGCGCTGCGCATGCGCGGATCAGGCAGTTCGCCGCGGTGTCCCCCGTAGGTTCCCGCGGAGTCGATCCCGAACGTCCCGGACAGGCCGCGTCGCTCCACGATGCGGCGCATGATGCCCTCGGCGGCCGGAGAACGGCAGATATTGCCAAGGCAGACAAACAATATTCTCGTTTTCATATGGTTGAATTTTCAATGCTTTCCGGACCGACGCCCCGTAAGGAGCCGGAAAAAGGGCGGTTCATGGCCTGCCGTCATTGTCCGTTCCGGCAAATGCAGCCCGTCAGATGGTCGTTGACGAACCCCGAGGCCTGCAAATGGGCGTAACAAATCGTGGGGCCGAAAAATTTGAAACCCCGTTTTTTCATGTCCCGGCTCATGGCGTCGGATTCGGGTGACGACGCCGGAATCTCGTTCAGGGAGCGGAAATGGTTGGTGATCGGCTTTCCGCCGGGAAAGAACGACAGCGTGTAGTCCCTGAAACTGCCGAACTCCTCCTGCACGGCGAGGAACAGCCGCGCATTCGTGATGGTCGCTTTGATTTTCAGCCGGTTTTTCACGATGCCGTCGAAGTGCATCAGCCGTTCGACATCGTCATCGGTCATCCGCGCCACCTTCCCGGCGTCGAAATTGCAAAAGGCCTTGCGGTAGCCCTCCCGCTTCCGGAGAATCGTTATCCAGCTCAACCCGGCCTGGGCGCTCTCCAGCACGAGGAATTCGAACAGCTTCCCGTCGTCGGTCACCGGTCTTCCCCACTCCTCGTCGTGGTATTTCACATACAGCCCGTCGGTTCCGCACCAACCGCAGCGTCCGTCTATCATATCCTGCATCGTCGTCCCGTTTGGAATACACCGCCAAAGGTAGCAAAAAGTCGGATGGATGCAAAATCGGGCCGCCCCGGTCGGCAAAACCTTCCGACCTGTGAAAAATGTCGTCACGGCGCCGGGGGCGGCGGAACTTCCGGAACGCGAATTGCAGGGAGCCGGGGCATGGGAAAACGAATTTCAGACTGGATCGGACAATACAGGTGCATGGACTGGGCGGTGCTCTACCTGCGGCTGTTCACGGGGGCCTCGATGCTGTTTCACAACATCGGCAAAATACAGAACTACAACGAGATAATCAGTTCATATCCATCGCCGCTTTACATCAATCCGCCGGCCGTGTTCGTCATCGTGACGGTCGCCGAGGCGCTGCTGGCCGTGCTGATCATCATGGGTCTCTGGGTGCGGATGTCGGCCCTCGTCATGTCGCTGGGCATCCTCCTGATGTTCGCCTGGGGCGGATTCGGAGCCGGAGAGCCGGAATTCGCGTGGCTCGGGATCTACGTATTCCTGATCGTTTCGGGCGGCGGACTGTACGCCTTCGACGCGGCTCTGCTCCCGTCCGACCGAAAAAAATGACCAATCGAACAATAATATGCACCCCCGCAATCTCCATTTTCGGAGAAATATTGTAACTTTGCCACGATTTGTTTTCATTAAAAACCAACAAAATCAGAACGTAATGAAGATGAAAGTGATTGCAATGCTGGCCGCCTTCGCGCTGACCGCATCGGCCGTTCAGGCGCAGGAGCTGCCCCGCAAAGTGCAGAACGTCGAGGTGCTCGATCTGGACGGCAAGCCGGTCAAACTCCCCTATTTCGGCGAAAAGAACCTGATGATATTCTACGTGGACCCCGACCGGCACAAGCAGAACGAGGATTTCACCATCGAACTGGAGCAGAACCACCGCGCCGAAAGCGACAATATCCACGGCTTCGGCGTGATGAACCTCAAGGACGCCCCGATGGTCCCCAACGGCATGGCCCGCAACATGGCCAAGAAACGCACGGCCAAGAACGGCGCCACGGTCCTCGCCGACCAGAACCGCATTTTAAGCACGGCGTGGGCGCTGGGCGACTGCAACAACCAGTTCGTGCTGATGATCGTATCGAAGGAGGGGGAACTGGTGTTCCTGCGCAAGGGCGAGCTTTCCGACGCCGACAAGGAGGCCTTCTACGAAACCATCGAAAAGTACAAATAGGCCCGGATGCTGCGCCGCCCCGCCGTTCTGCTCCTCATAAGCGCAGGCATGCACCTCACGGCGCATGCCCAGGAGACCGCCATCCGCTCCTCCGACGGCGACTCGCTCCGCTACTCCTACACCCCGCTGCCGCCGCAGGCTCCCGAAAAGAAACCCTTTCTGCGGCGCGTCGTCGATTATTTCGGGGAGTCGACCACCGACAAGACCTTCGAGAAGAAGATAGATTTCACCTTCGCCGGAGGTCCCAGCTACTCGAAGAACACGAGTTTCGGCATCGGGCTGCTGGCTGCGGGACTCTACCGCCTCGACCGCACGGACTCGATCACGGCGCCGTCGGACGTCTCGATCTTCGGCAACGTCTCGGTGTCGGGCTTCTATGCGCTGGGCGTGACGGGAAACAACATTTTCTCGCACAACAAACGCCGCATAAACTATACGGTGATGTTCGCCTCGGCGCCCCGCAGTTTCTGGGGAATCGGTTACGACGCCGGGCGGTACAATCCCGAGAGCACCTACTCCGAAAAGCGTTATCTGGTCGAAGGGCGCTACCTGCACGAGTTCCTGCCCCACGCCTACATCGGAGGGCTGGTGAGCTTCGAGCATGTGCGGGGGCTGAAATTTTCAGACCCGGCCTACCTCGCAGGGCAGAAACAGCACTATACGGCCACGGGCGTCGGCGCAATTCTGGAATACGACTCGCGGGACTTCATCCCCAGCCCGTTCCGGGGCGTCTACGTGAGTTTTCAGGAGACGCTGTTCCCCAAGGGGCTGGGCAACTGCGGCAAGACGCTGTGGCGCACGACCTTCACGGCCGACGCTTACGGGCAGGTCTGGAAGGGCGGCGTTCTGGCTGCGGATCTGTATGCCGTATTCAACTCCGACGGCACTCCGTGGCCGATGCTCGCCCGCATGGGCGGAGGCCAGCGGATGCGCGGCTACTACCAGGGCCGCTATACGGACAACGACATGATCACCGTGCAGGTCGAACTGCGCCAGCGCATCTGGAGGCGGATCGGATGCGCGGTATGGGGCGGCGCGGGCAACGTCTTTCCGTCACTCGGGCGTTTCGACTGGTCGCAGACGCTGCCCAACTACGGCGCAGGCTTCCGGTGGGAACTGAAAAAACGGGTGAACGTGCGCCTCGACTACGGATTCGGCAAGAAAACGAGCGGTTTCCTGCTGAACATCAACGAGGCTTTTTAAGAGAATTTGTATGAATGCCGATCTGAATAACGCGAATAAGACGAACCGCCGGAGGACGGTCAAGACCCGCAGCCGCTTCACGACGCTGCTGACCGTCTACTTCTTCGTGGCGCTGATCATCCCCAACTGCGTGCTGGCCAATACGGAGCCTTACTCGGTGTGGACCGTCGAGGCGCTGATCCTCATGCCGCTGGGATTCTACATGATGTGGAGCGTGGCGCTGCGGCGTTCGGGCGTGATGATCTGGCTGGCCTTCCCGTTCATCTTCTTCTGCGCCTTCCAGATCGTGCTGCTGTACCTGTTCGGCAACTCGATCATCGCCACGGACATGTTCACGAACCTGCTGACGACCAATCCGGGCGAGGCGGGCGAACTGCTGGGCAACATCTATCCGTCGGTGGTTCTGGTCTGCGTCATCTACCTGCCGCTGCTGTGGCTCGCGGCCCGCGAGATCGGACACAAACGCTACATCACGCGCACGGCGCGCATGAACATCGGTCTGACCGGGGCGGCGCTCTTCGCCGTGGGCCTGCTGGCTCTGTGGCCCGCCTACCACGTCAGCGAGGAGCGGCACGTGCTGCGCGACGAGATTTTCCCGCTCAATATCATGTACAACCTCGGGTTGAGCGGCTCGGAGTTCCGCAAGTCGTACAACTTCCACAAAACCTCCGAGGGCTTCACCTACGAGGCCGAACGCACGGCCGAAGCTCCGGGACGCGAGGTCTACGTATATATCATCGGGGAGGCGTCGCGCGCGATGAACTGGCAGCTCTACGGCTACGGGCGGGAGACCAATCCCCTGCTCTCCGGAGTCGGCGATCTGGTGGTTTTCCGCGACGTGCTGACCCAGAGCAACACCACCCACAAGAGCGTGCCGCTGATCCTCTCGTCCGTAGCCACCGGCGAACACGAGGAGCTGTACCGCCGCAAGGGCCTTCCGGCGCTCTTCAACGAGGCGGGATTCGACACGTGGTTCATCTCCAACCAGTCGCCGCAGGGCGCGATGATCGACCACCTGGCCCACGACGCCAGACACGTGATCTACATCCGCTCGCCGCGCCACGACACGCAGCTGCTCGACGAGATGCGCAAGGCGCTCGAAAGAAGCACGTCGCAGAAACTCCTTTTCGTGCTCCACTGCTACGGTTCGCACTTCAGCTACCACCAGCGCTATCCGCGCGAGTTCGCCCATTTCCAGCCCGACAACGACGTGGCGATCGCCCGGCAGCACCGTCCGATGCTCGTCAACGCCTACGACAACTCGATCCGTTACACGGATTATTTCCTCGCGCAGACCATTGATTACCTGCGGTCGCTGAAAGGCACCTCATCGGCCCTGCTCTACTGCGCGGACCACGGCGAGGACCTGATCGACGACGACCGCGAACGCTTCCTGCACGCCTCGCCCACGACGACGGCCTATCAGCTCTACGTGGCGTCGCTGGCCTGGTTCTCGGAGGATTACCGGACCCATTTCCCCGAAAAGGCCGCCGCCGCCGAGGCCAACGAGACGGCTCCCGCGACGACCCACGCGCTGTTTCACACGATGGCCGACATGGCTTCGATCCGCGGACGGTTCCTCACGACGAAGGTCTCGCTCGTAAGCCCCGATTTCGACCGCACGGCTCCGCGCCGCTACCTGAACGACCACAACGAAGCCGTGCCCTTCCGCAAGACGGGCCTGCGGCACGAGGACATGGAGGTGTTCCGGAGATACGGAATCGAACTTTAGGTTCCGATTTCAGACGGCTATTTCCGCACATCCCCCGTTTTCGATTTCAGAGACGCCTATTCGCGCCTGAACGAAACGCGGCACGGATGGGCAGTATAAAAACACCCATTCGTACCGCGTGAGAGCAAGTGCGAAGACGCCCTATAAAACCGGAAACGATAAAGGCTGCCCCGAAGGACAGCCTTTATCGTTGTGCGGAACTCAATTATTTCGCAGCTTCTACGGAAACCTTGCGGAACTCCTTCATCAGCTTCGAAATTTCGAGAGCCGATTTGCGGGCGCGCGTGCCGGCAGCCTTGTTGTTCTTCTCTACCTGGGCAGCTGCGTTGGCTGCAAACACCTCAAACTCTGCGTTGATCTTTTCTACTAATTCTTTCATAGTTTTATTTATTAAATTGGGTTTGTTATCAACGCAAAGATATAAAAATATTCTAAACAACATCATTCGGAACGGGAAAAACAGTTTTTTTTAAAGAAAAAACCCTATTTCAAGGGGCTGACGGTACGTTTTTTGCCTTTCCTGCGGTGTAAAACATACCCTTATGGACAGACTTTTTCCCGCCGCATGTCTTTTCGCCACGCTCCTCACGGGCTGCGCGCAACATACGCCGAAACAGGCGGTGCCTCCCCTGCGGGTCGGGGTGGCCGAAGCCGCCGTCGACAGCGTACCCAACCGCATGAGTTTCATCGGTTACCTCGCGAGCAACTTCGACGCCGTGATCCAGCCGCGCGTGAACGGCTACCTCTCGTCGAAGCAATACGGCAACGGCATGCCCGTACGGCGCGGCCAGCTGCTGTTCACCATCGACCCCGACCAACTGTCGACCTCGATGCTGGCGGCCGAAGCCGAACTCGAATCGGCCCGAGCACAGGCCCTCGAGGCCCGCAACAACTACGACCGCGCCGTGCCGCTGGCGCGCATCGACGCCATCAGCCAGTCGCAGCTGGACCAGTACACGGCCCAATGGAAGGCCGCCGAGGCCTCGGTGCGCTCGGCGGAGCAGTCGCTGCGCAACGCCCGCATGAACGTGGGATACACCGAGCTGCGCTCGCCCATCGACGGCATCATCGAGCACACGGCGGCGCACGTGGGCGACTACGTGGGTCCCGGCACGCAGTTCAGCGTGCTGACGACCGTGTCGAACATCGACACGCTGACGGTCGACGTGGCGATTCCGATGTCGCAGTACCTGCGCTATGCGGGCGACCGGACTTCGATCTACGACAACGAAGGGCTGCTGTCGGACATCCGTCTCGTGCTGGCCGACGGCTCGCGATACCCGCTCGGAGGAATCTACGACTACACGCGCAAGGATGTCTCGTCGACCACCGGGACGCTCGTCGTGGTGGTGATGTTCCCCAATCCCGACGAGACGCTGAAACCCGGACAGTTCGCCCGCGTGGAGGCCAGCGTGGGCCCCGTGCGGCCGCGCGTCGTCGTGCCCCAGCAGGCCGTGAGCCAGACGCAGGACATCGCGTCGGTGTGGGTCGTGGAGGCCGACAGCACGGTGCACTACCGCCGCGTCACCCCGGGCGACACCTACGGCGCGATGTGGTGCATCGACGAGGGACTCGACCGGGGCGAACGGGTCGTGGTCGCCGGGCAGCAGAAACTGCACGACGGCGCAAAGGTGATCCCCGAAAACCCGACTGCGCGGAGGACCGAACAGGCCGCCGCTGCGGAGCAGGCGGGCAAGCGTCTCGAAAAACGGTAGTCCTATGGAAAAATTCTTTGTTTCGCGCCCGATTTTCGCCATTTCGCTGGCCATCGTCATCGTGCTCGTCGGCCTGATCTCGATCATGGGGCTGCCCATCGAACAGTACCCCGACATCACGCCTCCGGTCGTGGAGGTGTCGGCCACCTACGACGGCGCCGACGCCGAGACGGTCAACAACGCCGTGGCGACGCCCGTGGCCCAGGCCGTGATGGGCGTCAGCGACATGCTCTACATGCAGGCCACCTCGGCCAACGACGGTTCGATGGTCCTGCAGGTCACCTTCGACATCGGCTCCGATCCCGACCTCGACGCCATCTTCACCCAGAACAACGTCTCGTCGGCCACGGCCGAACTCCCCGTGACGGTCACCCGGCAGGGGGTCACGACACGCAAGACCATGACGGGATTCCTGATGGTCTACTCGCTGCACAGCGACGGCCGCTACGACGGGGAGTTCCTCTCGAATTACGCCTACATCAATCTCCAGAACGAGCTGCTGAAGATCGACGGCGTGGGCAAGGTCTCGATCATGGGCGCGGGCGAATACGCCATGCGGGTGTGGCTGCGGCCCGACGTGCTGAAATACTACGGCATCGCCGTCGGCGAGGTGACGGCCGCCATCGAGAAGCAGGGCGGCATCTACCCTGCCGGGCAGTTCGGCGCCGAGCCGGCTCCCGACGGCGTGGCCTACACCTATACGGTGACCATGCCGCCGCAGATCTCCACCGCCACGGAGTTCGCCGACATCGTCGTGCGGACCACCTCCTCGGGCGAACAGATCCGTCTGGGCGACATCGCCGAGGTGTCGCTCGGCAGCCAGACCTACGGCGTAAGCTCGTCCTACGAGAGCGACCCGACGGCCATGATCGTCATTTACCAGCAGCCGGGCAGCAACGCCGTGGCCGTGGGCGGCAAGGTCAAGGCCGCGATGGAACGCCTCTCGCAGCGGTTTCCGGACGGCGTCGAGGCCGCCACGATCGTCGACAGCACCACGAGCATCGACGCCGGCGTGAAGGACATCTTCCGCACGCTCGTCATCGCCCTCATACTCGTCATCTTCATCATCTTCCTCTTCCTCCAGGACTGGCGCGCGACGGTCATCCCCCTGGTGGCGATCCCCGTGTCGCTCGTCGGCGCCTTCGCGCTGTTCCCGCTGCTGGGATTTTCCATCAACATCATCTCGCTGCTGGGACTGGTGCTGGCCATCGGCCTTGTGGTCGACGACGCCATCGTCGTCGTCGAGGCCGCGCAGGTCAATATCGAACGGGGCATGAAACCCCGCGAGGCGGCGCTGGAGGCCATGCGCAACGTGGCCTCGCCGATCGTCGCCACGACAGTCGTGCTGCTGGCCGTATTCATCCCCGTGTCGTTCACCGGCGGCATCACGGGGCGGCTGTTCCAGCAGTTTTCGGTGACGATCGCCGTTTCGGTGGTCATCTCGGCCTTCAACGCCCTGACGCTCTCCCCGGCGCTCTGCGCCCTGCTGCTGCGACGCCGGGAGCCGTCGCAAAAGGGATTTTTCGCCGCCTTCAACCGCTGGTTCGCACGGCAGATGGACCGTTACACGGCCTTCACGCCGACGCTGATGCGCCACGTCGCCCGCACGGGCGTGTTCGTGGCCGTGGTCCTCGGGGTGATCTTCGTCGTGTGGCGCAAACTGCCCGCGGGATTCCTCCCCGAGGAGGATCAGGGCTACGTGATGGTGATGGTCTCGACGCCCGAAGCCTCGTCGCTGCAAGTGACCCGACAGGCGATGGCCGACGCCGACGCCGTGATCCGCACGCTTCCCGAGGTCGCCTCGACGTCGTTCGCCGCGGGATTCAACATGATGGCCGGCATCGCCTCGACGTCGAGCGGCATCATCTTCGTCAAACTCGTCGACTACTCCGACCGCAGGCTCTCGGCCATGCAGATCGCCCAGCGGCTCACCGGAGAACTTTACGTCGCGGTTCCGGGGGCCGAATGCTACGCCTTCATCCCGCCTTCGATTCCCGGACTGGGCGTCACCTCGGGCGTCTCGGTCGAGGTGCAGGACCTCGAAGGGCGCGGCACGGCCTACCTGATGGAAAACGCCGGGCGGCTGATGGATTCGCTGCGCAAAAATCCCGCGATCGCCTCGGTCACCACGCAGTTCGACGCCGGGGTTCCCCAGCGGCGGCTGCGTATCGACAAGCAGCAGGCGCTGGCCGCCGGCGTGGACCTCGGGACGCTCTACGGCGAGCTGACCACCCTGCTGGGCGGCGCGTACATCAACAATTTCACACGCTTCGGCAAACTCTACCAGACCTACATCCAGGCCGCGCCCGACTACCGCCTCGACCGGCGGTCGCTGGACAGCTACTACGTCACCTCGGCCTCGGGCGAGAGCGTTCCCGTGGCATCGCTGATCGACGTGGCGGACACCGTGGGCGTGGAGTACGTCTCGCAGTTCAACCTCTACCGTTCCGTCTCGCTCACCGTCACCCCCGCGGCGCGGGCCTCGACGACGACCGTCATGCGGGAAATCACCACTACGGCCGCCGAAACGCTGCCCGACGACATCGGCACGGCGTGGAGCGGAACCTCCTATCAGGAGGCCAACGCCTCGAAGACCGGCGGGCTGGTCTACGCGCTGGCCCTCGTGTTCGTGTTCCTCGCGCTGGCGGCCCTCTACGAATCGTGGGGGCTGCCACTGGCGATCCTGATGAGCGTGCCGGTGGCGGTGCTGGGCGCGGTGCTGTTCGTCGGAGGCTCGCACCTAATGAACAGCCTGTACGTCAACGACATCTACATGCAGATCTCGCTCGTCATGCTGATCGGGCTGGCGGCCAAGAACGCCATTCTGGTCGTCGAATACGCCGACCGGCTGTTCCGCGAGCAGGGCGTCTCGCTGATGGACGCCGCCATCGGAGCCGCGAAACTGCGCGTGCGACCGATCATTATGACCGCCTTCGCCTTCATCCTGGGCGTCATGCCCCTCGTCTTCGCCAGCGGCGTCTACGCCACGGCCCGCAACATCATGGGCGTGGCCCTCGTGGGCGGCATGCTCTTCGCCACGCTGCTGGGCATCTTCGTCTACCCCGCGCTCTACTATTTCGTCGGGAAGATCGGCCGCTTCGAACAGCGCCGCGAACTTAAAAAACAGGAGGAGAACGCATGAAAACGCAACTTACGATAGCCGCCGCCGTGCTGACGCTGGCCGCCTGCACCCCGAAATTCTACCCGCCGCAGATCGCGACGCCCGAAAGTTACGTCTACGGCGCGGGCTTCTCGTCCGACACGACGGGCGTGGGCGAACGCTGGTGGGAACTCTTCGGCGACACGACGCTCGACGCGCTGGTCGAACAGGCGTTGGCGAACAACCGCGACGTGGCCGTAGCGGCCGCGCGCGTCCAGCAGGCCTGGGCCAACCTCAAGACCGTAAGGGCGCAATACCTGCCGCAGATCGGCGCGGAAGCCACCGCCGAGGGCGAATATACGCCCGAGACGAAAATCGTGCAGTCGTATGCCGTCGAACCGACCCTCTCGTGGGAACTGTCGCTGTTCGGGGCGCTGCGCAACGCCAAACGGGCCGCAAAGGCCGAAATCGCGGCCTCGGAGTGGGCTTTGGCGGGCGTCAGGCTCTCGCTGGCCGCCGAGGTCGCCACGACCTACTTCACGCTGCTGGAGTATGAACGCGACCTCTCGATCGCCCGCCAGACCCTCCGGCTGCGGCGCGAATCGGCCGCGCTGATCGACTCGATGTTCCGCTACGGCATGTCCGACGGCGTGGCGCTGGAGCAGGCCCGGAGCCTGGTCTACACCGCCGAGGCGGACATTCCGCAGTACTGCCGCGCCGTGGAGCAGACGTGGCTTTCGATGGGAATTCTGTTAGGCGAGACGCCCTCCCGGGCGCGGCTTTCCGGAGCGGGGCTGCGACTGCTGACCGACTACCGCCCCGCGGACATTCCCGTGGGACTGCCCTCGGAGCTGCTCAAACGCCGCCCCGACATCCGCCAGGCGCATTTTAACATGTTGCAGGCGGCGGCGCAGGCCGGGCAGGCTCGGAGCGCGCGATTCCCGTCCATCTCGCTGACTGCCAAAGGAGGAGTTGCATCCAGTTCAATCAAAGGTTTAACTGCAGCGAACCCCTGGGCGTGGGATGCGCTGGGTTCCGTCGCCGAGCCGATTTTCGGATTCGGGAAACTGCGCAACGCCGAGCGCGCCGCGATGGCAGCCTACACCCAGTCGGCCAAGACCTACGAGCAGACCGTGCTGACGGCGTTCGCCGATGTGGAAAAGGCGCTGGTGGCCATCGCCACCTACCGCAGCCAGACCGAGCGCACGGGCGAACTGGTGCTCTCCAACGACCGCATCGCCACGATGACCCGCGCGCTCTACCGCAGCGGACTGTCCGACTACCTCGACGTGATCGACGCCGAGCGCAGTCTCTACCAGTCGCAGATGTCGCACGTCAACCTCGTCGTGCAGCAGTATATCAACTACGTCACGCTCTGCAAGGCGCTGGGCGGAGGATGGGCCGCCGCAATGCAGAATTAAGGATATACCTACTTATGGGGATTGCGCAAGTCGCCGCAAAATCGTATCTTTGGGCGCAAAAATGCAGTAGAAAAAATGCGCTTATCCGAACTGAAGACCGGCGAATCGGCGACGATTGTCAAAGTGATGGGCCACGGAGGCTTTCGCCGCCGCATCATGGAGATGGGTTTTGTCCGCGGACAGCGGGTCGAAGTGATTCTGAACGCCCCCCTGAAGGACCCGATCGAGTATAAAATCATGGGCTACGACATCTCGCTGCGGCGCAGCGAGGCCGATATGGTCGTCGTGCTCACCGACGACGAAGCCGGGGAGTACCTCGCGCGGCGCGAACACCACCGCCATCACCGCCACGCACACTCCGGGGAGTGCGGATGCCCCGCGGCGGAGACTGCGCCCGCGGAAATCCGGACGGAGGAGTTCGGCGCGACGGAATCCGACGAGGCGTGCTGCGCGAGCATCGACGAGGTCGTGGCGCGCCACTCCCGCACCATCGCCGTCGCGCTGGTGGGCAACCCCAACAGCGGCAAGACCTCGCTTTTCAACGCCATATCGGGCGGCCACGAGCATGTGGGCAATTACAGCGGCGTGACCGTCGGGGCCAAGATCGGCCACCGCACCTACCGCGGCTACCGTTTCGAGGTCACCGACCTGCCCGGAACCTACGCCCTCTCGGCCTACACGCCCGAGGAGCGTTATGTGCGTCACCACCTCGCCACGAAGACCCCCGACGTGGTGATAAACTCGGTAGTCGCCTCGAATTTAGAGCGAAACCTATACTTAACTACCGAACTGATTGATATAAACCCGCGCATGGTCGTGGCGCTCAACATGTTCGACGAGTTGCAGGACAGCGGTGCGAAACTCGATTACGACAGTCTGGGCCGCATGCTGGGCGTGCCGATGGTTCCCGTAGAGGCGCGCAACAACCGCGGCATAGAAGCTCTGCTGGACACGGTGATCGACGTTTTCGAGAACCGCGACGAGCGCGTGCGCCACATCCATATCAACATGGGCCCCGTGATCGACGAGGGGCTGCGCAAACTCAACGGCGACATGAGCGTCTTCCGCGACGAACTCCCGAAAAACTTCCCGCCTCGCTACTACGCGATGAAGATGCTCGAGGGCGACCGGCAGGCCGAAGAGAGCCTCCGCGGCTGCGAGCGTTACGGGGTGTGGGCCGAAATCCGCGACCGCGAGGCCCGGCGCATCGCCGGGGAGCTGGGCGAGGATGTCGAAACGGCCTTCGCCAACCAGAAATACGGATTCATCCAGGGTGCGCTGAAGGAGACCTTCACCCCCGGACGGCGCGAGGAGGTGACGACGACGGCCATGATCGACACCTTCGTGACGCACAAGCTGTGGGGATTCCCGATCTTCTTCGCGCTGATGTGGCTCATGTTCTGGTGCACGTTCAGCCTCGGAGCCTATCCGCAGGAGTGGATCGACGCGCTGGTGGGATGGATCGGCGGCGCGGCGGACGCGCTGCTGCCCGCGGGGCCGCTCCGCGACCTGCTGGTCGACGGCGTCATCGGCGGCGTGGGGGCCGTGATCGTTTTCCTGCCCAACATTATGATCCTCTACCTCTTCATCTCGTTCATGGAGGATTCGGGCTACCTGGCCCGCGCGGCGTTCATCATGGACCGCGTGATGCACCGCATCGGAGTGCACGGGAAATCGTTCATCCCGCTGATCATGGGCTTCGGCTGCAACGTGCCCGCGATCATGGCCTGCCGGACCATCGAAAGCCGCAGCAGCCGCCTGATAACCATACTCATTACGCCGTTCATGTCATGCAGCGCGCGAATTCCGATCTACCTCCTGCTGGCGGGCACGTTCTTCGCCGCCGACGCCGGGACGGTGATGCTGGGCCTCTACGCGCTGGGGATCGTGCTGGCTGTCGTTACGGCGCGGCTGATGCGGCGGTTCCTCTTCCCGGTGGACGAGACGCCGTTCGTGATGGAGCTGCCGCCCTACCGCCTCCCGACGTGGAAAACCACGCTCAGCCACATGTGGGACAAGTGTGCGCAGTACCTCAAGAAGATGGGCGGCATGATCCTGATCGCTTCGGTCATCGTGTGGTTTTTGAGCTACTACCCCCGCACGGACGCCGCCGCCGGAACCGAGGCGCACTACGAAAATTCCTACCTCGGACGGCTCGGCAAGGGCTGCGAGCCGGTGTTCAGCCCCTTGGGATTCAATTGGAAAGCCGGCGTGTCCCTGCTGTCGGGCCTCCCGGCCAAAGAGATCGTGGTGTCGACGCTCGGCGTGCTCTACTCCGAAGGCGCCGCGACCGCTCCCGCAGAGCAGGAGGCCGTGATCGGCGGTGCGGACGGCGCGACGGAAATCATCGTGAAAACGGACGATCCGACGCCGGCAAAGGCATTCCGGACCGCGGAAGAGGAGGAGGAGGACTCGCTCTCGCAGCGGCTGCTCGCGAGCGGCGACTTCACGACGGCCTCGGCGCTGGCGTTCCTCGTCTTCATCCTGCTCTACATGCCCTGCATCGCCACGGTGGCCGCCATCGGCGCCGAAGCCGGGTGGAAATGGGCTGCGGCGTCGGTGGTTTACAACACGACGCTGGCCTGGTTCGTGGCGTGGATCGTATATCGGATCGCACTGATATTCTGAACGATGGACTGGCAGGATTACATCGTCGCAGCCATCGGGCTGGCGGTTGCGGCCATTGTCGCGAGGCGGCTGTGGTGTTTCGCGCGCGGACGGCGGCGGGGAGGATGCGCGTCGTGCGCGTCGGCGCAATGCCCGCTCAAGAAGCGCACCGGCAGGAATTGATTTGCCGGACACGGGCTGCGCCGGGGAGATTCTCCAAATAAATTTGGCATTGCACCCGGCATGCACTATATTTGTCGCCGCAAACGGCGGCAGGGTTCCGGGACCGGCTGAAAAGTCCGGTCCCGAACGTTCAAGGCCCGCCGCCAAAGTCGAACGACGATGACAGGACTTTTTCAGATTCTTCTTTTCTGGCTCATAGGCAATGCGTTGAGCCTTATCACCGGAGGTTACGTGTCGGGCAACATCATCGGCATGATCCTGCTCTTTGCTGCGTTGTGCCTGCGCTGGGTGCGGGCCGAGACGGTGCGCCCCGCGGCGCGGTTCCTGTTGGGGGCCATGGCGCTCTTTTTCGTGCCCTACGGGGTGGGGCTGATGGACTCCTACCGGGTGATCCTCGAAAACCTCTGGGCCATCCTCGTCTCGGGAATCGTCTCGACGATCCTCGTGCTGATCGTCGCCGGCCAGACCTTCCAGAGCCTGAACCGCCGCGCCCGCCTGCGGCACATCAAACAACTCCGCCACGATGCCTGACGCCTCATTTCTCTCCTCGGACCTCTTTCTGCTGACCCTCACCGTGGGGCTTTACTGCCTCGGAGGGATGATCTACCGCCGTACGCGGCTGCCGCTGCTGCATCCCGTGCTGCTGACGTTCGTCGCCGTGATCGTCTTCCTGCGCTGCGCCGGAATCGGCTACGAGCGTTACCGCGACGCCACGGGCATCCTCAATTTCGCCCTCGGCATGTCGGTCGTGGCGCTCGGGTATCTGCTCTACGAACAGTTGGAACGCCTGCGCGGAAGCCTGCTTCCCGTGGGCATGGCCACGCTCGCGGGATGCGTCGTCGGGGTGTTGAGCGTCGTCTATATCGCCATGGCGTTCGGCGCCGAGCGGCAGATTCTCAACTCCATAGCCCCCAAGTCGGTCACGGTGCCCATCGCCGTGTCGGTCGCCGGACCGCTGGGCGGCAACGTCTCGGTGACGTCGGTCGTGGTCTTCTGCGTGGGGATTTTCGGCAGCATCTTCGGCGAATGGATTCTGCGCCGCTGCGGGGTCCGCGACCCCGAGGCCCGGGGATTCGCCCTCGGAGCCGCAGCCCACGGCATCGGCACGGCCCGCGCCATCGAAATAGGAGCCGCCGAAGGGGCTTTGAGCGGTCTGGCCATGGCCCTGATGGGGCTGGCGACGGCGCTGCTCATGCCGCTGATGGAGAAATATCTGTATTAGACGCAAGGCCCTGTGCGCATGCGGCGAAGAAACGAGGCGCGGAGACGTCCGGTTCGCCTTGCAGCGCAGACCGGGGAATTAATGCTCAATTTTTAATTCTTAATTTTTAATTTTATTATTATTTCCCTATCTTTGCCCGGAAAGCATAATCCCAAACATATTCAAGCTATGGCAAAAGCAGTCAACATCGCCCGTTCGCACCGGTTGGACGGCATCGGAGAGTACTATTTTTCGCGCCGTCTGCGCGAGATCGCCGAGATCGAAGCGGCCACCGGCCGCCAGATCGTAAAACTGGCCATGGGCAGCCCCGACCTGCCGCCCCACCAGTCCGTGATCGACCGCCTGGCGAAAGAGGCGCAGCGTCCCGACGTACACAAATACATGTCTTATCAGGGTGAACCCATCCTGCGCAAGGCTTTTGCCGACTGGTACAAGAAATGGTACCGCACCGAGCTGGACTTCAAGTCGGAGGTGCTGCCGCTGATCGGCTCGAAGGAGGGTATCATGCACATCTGCATGACGTTCCTCAATAAGGGCGACAAAGTCCTCGTCCCGAACCCCGGCTACCCCACCTACTCGGCGGCCGTGCGTCTGGCGGGCGGCGAAATGCTCCCCTATGCGCTAAACAAGCAGACCAACTTCTACCCCGACTTCGACGCCATCGAAAAGGCCGGGCTGGACGGTGTGAAGATGATGCTCGTCAACTACCCCAATATGCCGACGGGACAAACCCCCTCGATGGAGCTGTTCCAGAAGATCATCGACTTCGGAGCCAGGCACAACATCCTGATCGTGCACGACAACCCGTACAGTTTCATCCGCAACGCCGAACACCCGATCTCGATCATGGAGGCCGAGGGCGCGAAGGACGTGGCGCTGGAGATGAACTCGCTGTCGAAAGGCCACTCGATGGCCGGCTGGCGCGTGGGCGTCGTCGTGGGCAAGAAGGAGTGGATCGACTCGATCCTCACGTTCAAGTCGAACATGGACTCGGGTATGTTCTACCCCATTCAGGCCGCTGCCGACACGGCGCTGGCGCTGGGCGAGGAGTGGTTCAAGGAGCTGAACGACATCTACTACGGCCGCGAGAAGCAGGCTTACGAACTGCTCGACGCGCTGGGATGCCGCTACCGCAAGGGACAGGCGGGCCTGTTCGTGTGGGCCGAGCTGCCCGAGGGCTACGAGGGCGACAGCTTCGCATTCTCGGACGAAGTGATGGAGAAGACCGACGTGTTCCTGACCCCCGGCGGCATCTTCGGTTCGGAAGGCAACGGCTACATCCGCATCACGCTCTGCTGCCCCGAGGCGCTGCTGAAGAAGGCCACCGAGAAGATCAAAGCCGCTTTCGGCAAGTAGAGGCGAAATCACGGCCTTACAGAAACAGCCGCCCTTCGGGGGCGGCTGTTTCTCGTTCACGCCTCTCCCGGCATCTCTGCGCGTTGGGCGGAAGCCATTCGCCGCAAAACAGAAAGGTCCCCTCCAGAACGAGGGGACCTTCCCGTATGGCGGAACGAACCGCAACCTACTTCATCAGCCAATGCCGCTTGAGCCACTCGCGGACGGGCAGGTCGTAGAGTTTCAGGCAGGCCCAGGCCAGACCGACGGCAAGCAGGAAAATCGCGACATTCACGAAAATGCCCGTGCCGAGCGGAGCGTCGGGATTCCCGGCCGGCCGAACAGGTCGAGATTCAGCGTGAGGTCCAGCGTCAGCACCGCGGCCCCGGCCACGAACAGCCCCAGCACGAATTTCGGGAAGCGCCGGATGACGAGGGCATAGAGGATATTGGCGATGTATTCGTAGAGCAGCGACCATGCGGGGCCGTTCAGCGGGCTGGTCTCGCCCCAGCCGCGGATGTCCCACGACGGCAGCGCGGGCAGCATCGTACAGCCCAGCAGGCAGATCAGCAGCACCTCCCACCACTGTACGCCGGCGATCATCGGGAAGGCCGCGGACCCGAAGTAGAAGAACAGCGCGCCGATGAGAGACCCCATGATGACCATCGGATGCAGACGCACCAGGCGGCGCTTGAAGAAGCCCTTGAGCGACATGCGGTTCCAGCGGTCGTCGTAGGCGTAGCCGATCACGAAGCCCGAGAGCACGAAGAAGAAGTCGACGGCCAGATAGCCGTGGTTGAGCACCTGGTAGGCAGGGCCTTTGGAGTAGGTTTCCAGCAGATGGAAGGCCACCACGATCATCGCCGCCACGCCGCGCAGTCCGTCGAGGATTTCGTAGCGCGGCTTCGAGGCCAGGTAACCGGTTGCGGTCGCAGACATGGGGATCGGACGGGATTCGTTACTCCTCGACGATGCGGATCGAAAGAATCTTGTCGCCCGGGCGGATGTCGTCGATCACGTCCAGCCCTTCGACCACCTGCCCGAAGCAGGTGTGGCGGCCGTCGAGATGCTGCGTATTCTCGCGGTTGTGGCAGATGAAGAACTGCGAACCGCCCGTGTCGCGCCCGGCATGGGCCATCGACAGCACGCCGCGGTCGTGGCGCTGGCGCGGGGCCGACGTCTCGCACTTGATCGTGTAGCCCGGGCCTCCCGTGCCGTCGCCCCTGGGGCAGCCGCCCTGGATCACGAAGTCGGGAATCACACGGTGGAAGGTCAGCCCGTCGTAGAAGTTGTGTCCGGCCAGTTCGACGAAGTTGGCCACGGTTCCGGGGGTCTCGTCGGCATACAGCTCGGCTTTCATCGTCCCCTTTTCGGTCGAAATAATTGCGTACTTTTTCATGGATCGGTTTTATGGTCCGGTTCCGGCTGAACGGCCCGCGGTTTTCGCGGGTCGCTCGCGGCCGGGAAGCCGGAGTTGTCGTTATTCGGTGACTTTCACTTTTGCGGCGGCGGCGCAAACCCGTTCGCGCAGGGCTTCGAGGCTGCTGCCGTGGGGTTCGTAGCCCACGACGACGCCCATGCGGCGGTTCACGCGCGCCGAGGGTTTGCCGAAGATGCGGATGTCGGTGCGGGGATCTCCGGCGACGGCCTCTTCCACGCCCTCGTAACGCGGCGCGGAGGTCTCCACGCCCGAGAGGATCACCGCGCTGGCGCCCATGCGCTCGAAGGTGACCGCCGGAATGGGAATCCCCAGCACGGCGCGCAGGTGCAGTTCGAACTCATTGAGGTTCTGCGTCCCGGCCAGCGTCACCATGCCCGTGTCGTGCGGCCGGGGCGACAGTTCGGAGAAATAGACCCCGTTGTCGCGGCTCAAAAAGAACTCCACGCCCCACAGTCCGGCTCCGGTGAGGGCTTCGGTGACGGCGGCGGCCATGCGCTGCGCCTCGGCAAGGTGTTCGGGTGCGATCACGGGCGACTGGAAACTCTCGCGGTAGTCGCCGCCCTTCTGCACATGGCCGATCGGCGGGCAGAAAAGCGTCGGGCCGTCCTTCTGGGTGACGGTCAGCAGCGTGATCTCGCTGTCGAAGCGGATGAACTCCTCGATGATCAGTTCGCGGATGTCGCCGCGCGACCCTTCGCAGCCGTAATGCCAGGCGCGTTCCAGCTCGTCGGGACCCTTGACCAGCGACTGCCCCTTGCCCGAAGAGGACATCAGCGGCTTGACCACGCAGGGGAAGCCGATTTTCGCGGCGGCCTCGCGCAGTTCGCCGAGCGATGCGGCGTAGAAATACCGCGCCGTCTTCAGCCCCAGTTCCTTCGCCGCGAGGTCGCGGATGGCCTTGCGGTTCATCGTGAAATTCACGGCCCGGGCGCTCGGTACGACCTGGACGCCCGCCCGCTCGAACTCGTAGAGCCGTTCGGTGCGGATGGCCTCGATCTCGGGAACGATGATGTCGGGGCGGTGTTTTGCGACCGCAGCGGCCAGCGCGTCGCCGTCGAGCATGTCGAAGACCTCCGCGGCGTCGGCCACCTGCATCGCGGGAGCGCCCGCATACTTGTCGCACGCCACGACGGTCTGTCCCAGCCGCTGCGCCGCAATCGCGAACTCCTTGCCCAGCTCGCCGGAACCCAGAAGAAGAATGGTTTTCATATCAGCATGTAGTTTAGTTACAGTATCGTTTAGTCGTTCTCATGGTCAATCTCCTGCGGCCTTTGGCCACATTTGCAAATCTGACCCTCCCCTAAATCCCCTCCTCGGAGGGGACTTATCGCATGCGACCGGATTGTCAACCAAAATGCGGGCACCGCTTATCGGGAATAGTCCCCCTGTTTTTTGCAACGCAAAGATAGCTTTTTCCGCCGAATTTCGTATCTTGTAACGACAAAACTGCGCAAGCCCAATGAAATACTCCAAAATCCTGCTGTGCTTCGGCGCGCTGTGGGCGTCGTCGGCATTCCCGGCCCCGGCTCCCTGCGACACGCTCCGCGTCGCCTTTCTGACCGACATCCACGTGACGCCCGGCAACGTGCAGGATTCGCTGTTCCGCGTCGCGGTGGACGAAATCAACGCCTCGCCGTGCGACATCGTGATCTTCGGCGGCGACCTCACCAACCTGGGCAGCGACGCCGAACTGGAATATGTCCACGGGCTGATCTCACGGCTCGAAAAACCGTGGCACGCCGTGCCGGGCAACCACGAGACCACGTGGTCCGAAAGCGCCTGCACGACCTTCGCCCGGATCTTCGGCCACGACGGGCGCACCGCCTTCCGTGCCGGGGACTACCTCTTTCTGGGCTACGCTTCGGGACCTTTTATGAAGATGGCCATGGGAGCGGTGCGCACCGAGGACCTCGCGTGGCTGGCCGCGGAGGCCGCCAAGGCCCGGCCCGGCCAGCGCATCGTGAGCCTCTGCCACTATCCGCTGAACAACGACCTCACGAACCGCACGGAGGTGACGGCGACGCTCCGGCGGCTGGATATCCCGCTCACGCTGTTCGGCCACTACCACCGCGCACCCTCGCTGTTCAACTTCGACTCCATAGCAGGCATTCAGGGACGCGCCCTGCGCGGCAAAAGCGATTCCGACGCGGGCTACACACTGCTCGACTTCTGGGGCGACTCGGTCCGTGTGCGCGAAAAGACGCTGGGCGCGGAGCCGCGCACCCGCTTCACGATCCGCATGCAGGACGACCCGCAAACGCTGGCCCTCGCCTCCGACCCGACGCCCCCGGTTCCCGACTACAAGGCGCATGCGCAGCTTGTGTTGCAGGACAGCGCCACAATCTACACCGGAGCGGCCTTTTACAAGGACCTGGTGTATTACGGCACGACGCAGGGCGTGCTGCGGGCCTACGACACGCGCCGCAACCGCGAGGTGTGGCGTCAGCGTTTCGGCGGGGCGCTCTACACCACGCCCCTCGTGGCCGAAGGGCTGGTCATCGCGGGCACGACCACCGACGGACTGCGCGCCTACGACGCCCGCACGGGCCGCGAGAGGTGGCACATCGACACCCCGACGCCGATCGTCGGGCAGGGACTCGTCGCGGGCCGCGGACCCAACGCCGTGCTCTACATCGGTCTGGGCAACGGCACGATGGCCAAAATCGCGGTGAGCGACGGGCGGATTCTGTGGCGTTACGACTACGGACGCGGCCAGTCGCAGGGGCAACCCGCGCTGGCGGACGGGAAACTGGTTTTCGGAGCCTGGAACGGGCATCTCCACTGCCTCGACGCCGCGACGGGAAAACTCGGTTGGAAGTGGACCAACGGCTCGAAAAGCCTCTTCCTGTCCCCGGGCAACATCGTTCCCCGGATCGCCGGAGGCCGCGTGTTCATCGACGCGCCCGACCGCGCCGTCACCTGCCTCGACCTCGCCTCGGGAAGCGTCGTATGGCGCTGCACCGACTACAAGGCCCGCGAAGCATCGGGCATGAGCGCCGACGGCAAACGCTTCTACGTCAAAACCATGGACGGCGAACTGCTGGCCATCGACACGGCCCCGGACGCCTTCCGCCGGCTGTGGATCACCCCCGCGAGCTTCGGCTACGACTACACGGCCTGCCCGGTGACCGTGAGCGGCGGCATAGCCTACCTCGCCGACCGCTCGGGCAACGTCGCCGCCGTGCGCGAGGACGGCACGCCGCTGTGGTGCGTCAAGTGCTGCAACTCGGCGGCGAACTTCATCACCGAGGCTCCCGACGGCTCGCTGTGGGCGACTTTCGCCGAAGGGAAGATCTTCCGCATCCCTCCGCACGCACCCGCAGGGCACAAAAAGAAAATCCCGTAATTCGCAGAAGTTCCGGGGATTTACAAAACAATGCTGTAACCTAATAAGTTACGGCGTTGTTTTTTTATGAGGTAATGATTTAGAAACGCAAGTCTTGAATAAACT